>NZ_CM001373.1:3018711-3187193 GCF_000236165.1 Fluoribacter dumoffii NY 23
TAGGCAACACCGCATCCACTTTTTCCACTGAGTCGATAAATTGCACCACTAATGGAAGATTGCTGCCAACATCTACCAAGGATGTACAGACAACCGGGCTTTTCATCGTAAACCCAGCAATGGCACGCAACACAGTCCCACCTGCAATTTCATTTTTATCAAGCATACTCAAGAGCTCGAGGTGCAAGGGGCGATGCTGCCATTTATCGGCTTCATTAATATAGATGGAAACTTTTACGTGATTCATCAGATTGCCCGAGCGAGCGCTATGCCCGCAACAACTGCCAGTAATGAAAAAAGATTATTGCAAATAAAATTTAGTGCGGCAAGTGCATAATCGCTTTGCTCCATGAGCATATAGGTTTCATAACTGAAGCTGGAAAAAGTTGTAAACGCACCACAGAAACCAACTGCCGCAAAGGAACGCCAGCGGGGATCCACCTCTACCCGCTCCAAGGTCCAGGCAAGAAAAAATCCCAGGATAAAGCTTCCGGTAAGATTAACAATGAAGGTGCCATAAGGAATATCCGCGGATAAATATTTGACGGAAAAACGGTTCACCAGATAACGCAAATTCGCGCCAATAACTGCCCCACAGGAAATCCAGAAAAAATCATTCAAGGCGTCCTTCCTTTTTTATTCACACCACTCATTATTTCTTAACGGAATAATACATAAAAAAAACAAAGGCGTAAATTTAACCCAAATCTTATAATGAGTATTCAGGCCGAGCTAACTCAACATGAAATTCTTCACAATCCTTTAAAAATTCATCACTTGCAAAATAATTAAACTCGTTTAACCGGGCCCTGGCAATCGGATCTGCATCCTCCGTCTGCGCTGCTGGATGGCACATAATCAGGGTATTGTCTTTAGTTGAACGCAGCCATTCCCTGAATAATTTCCTATAATTTGCATCAGGTGCAAAATCATAAACGCCTGAAAAGTAACGGTTATGGGGAATACCTGAGCGGATAAGATGCTTCAGTAAGGCCTTACCCCCGGTGAAGGCCAATACTTTTGCTTTAAATTGGCTCTGGGATACATTAATCGAAGGCCATGTGGAACGAATGGAGGTCCCATAACTTTTCAGTTTTTGCGCATAGAGATTTAAAATAACCTGTCGTACCCCAGGAAACTGGTGGACATGCTGGTGGCCATCAATGAAATCAGGCGGTTGCCCCATAATCGTGGTAAATTGCTCCAATTGCGCCAAAAATTCTTTGGCAATTAGCGATGTTTTTAGTGAGCGCATATGGGTCTTGATTAACAACTCATGGAGGGAAAAACACAGTTTTTCGGGTTGAGAAACTAAATAACCTTCAGTTAAATTAAAATGCAAGCCTATCTTGATTTGTTTTCTTAAAGCACTTAGTTCTTGCGCATAGGGCTTAAAACCCGACATATTCACCATACAGCTTACCGCCGACAAACGTCCTTTATGCGCCAAGGTTAATATCCCTTTCGACACTCCTGAATGCAAACCAAAATCATCTGCACATAATTCCACGGTTTTTGAGTCAATCACTGTCGTATGCCACTATTTAAAATAGCATATGATATCGCATTTTTACTCTAAAAATGTAGCAGGTAATGAACGGGCGGCCCAGCAAAATACAATCCTTTCTGGGTCAAGAGCCCGTAGATCAAACTGGAGTGCACTCCTGTTTCTCTTTAAGCTGCTTGGGATTGCGTTTTTACAGGGAACAAACGCGCTCCCAATACATTGATACACAAGCCACCAATGACCAACAGTCCTGCAGCAAGCTTCCAGCGTTGGAAAGGTTCCCCCAAAACGATAACGGAACTCACCATTGCCACAATAGGAACCAATAAAGTAAACGGGGCAACCACGCCTACAGGATAACGGGCAATAAGCCAATTCCACACCCCATAGCCTACCCAGGTCGAAGCAAAAACAATGTAAAACAGGGATATGGCTCCCCGCCAACTTATATGTTCATAGGTATAAACCCAATTTGCAGAGCCTTCAAAGAGTAAGGAAAGAAGGAACATGGGAATGCAGGCCACAAAACTCCCCCAGACAATAAGTGCCATCATGTTGGTGTTGCTGCCTTTAATTTTCTTGGTAATCAGATTTCCAAACCCCCATGTTGCAGCCGCCGCAAGAATAAAGATAAAACCCGGTAATGAGATGTCACTGTCAAAATGCATCGCAACCAATCCAATCCCGGTAAAAGCGACAAGCGCGCCAATAATCTGCCCCAGATTAGGCTGTTCGCCCAAAAATATAACCGCAAAAAACATACTGAAAAATACTTGCGTTTGCATGAGTAAAGAGGCCATTCCCGGGGGCATTCCAATAGCCATTCCGATAAATAGAAATGCAAACTGCAAGGCAAACATGATAAACCCATATAACACGACGATTTTGAACGAGGTTTGGGGGATTCGCACAAAAAATACAGCCGGTACACTAGCAAATAAAAAACGCAGGGCGCAGAGTAACAGAGGCGAAATTTCTTCCAGTCCAAAGGACACGAAAAGAAAATTTATGCCCCAAATCAACACAACTAAAAGAGCGAGTAAAAGATGTGTAACAGGCATCACTAAGTGCTCCATAAAAAATCATAGTCTAGCTTAAAGCCTGTAATAATGCCATTTAATTAGTTTATTTTTTGATCAGCAAAGCGTTCAAGAAAAGTAAATCCTGCTTCCATAAAAGCAATTGTGAACACAGGAAGCATAATAAATTTAATTTCTATTTTTAATTCTTCACGTTAAACTGGATTTCCTTCAATAAAAACATAACGTATTTATTTTTTATGGCTTAAATGATGAAAGAAATTATTCTTGCTACCAGCAATCCTGGTAAAATTAAAGAATTAAGTGAGCTGCTCGCGCCCATAAAATGTATTCCGCAAACTGATTTGGGCATTACAGATGCCTTGGAAAACGGATTAAGTTTTATAGAAAATGCACTAATCAAAGCGCGCCATGCCAGTTTGCATACAGGCAAACCTGCTTTAGCCGATGATTCCGGATTAGTCGTACCTGCCTTACATGGCGAACCAGGTATCTATTCAGCACGATATGCTGGCAAGGAGGCAACTGATGCAGGGAATATTCAATTATTATTGAAAAAAATGGAGCATATCCCAATACACCAACGAAATGCATGGTTTTATTGTGCTATTGCCCTGGTAGAGCATGCAAAAGATCCTGTTCCAATTATTGCAACAGGAATATGTAAAGGAATAATCCACCCACATCCAGTGGGTGAAGGTGGTTTTGGCTACGACCCGATATTCTATCTTCCTGATTTTCAATGCACGGTAGCGCAATTACCTGCTAAAATTAAAAATAATATCAGTCACCGTGCACAGGCATTAAAGCAATTGCGCGTTTTAGTTAAGAATGATGATGGACATTGACTCACTTTTTGCGCAAGCATATAAATTCCAATATGAAGGTCACTTGCCACAAGCCATTCGTCTTTATGAGCAAATATTGTTACAAGAGCCCAAGCATCTAAATACATTGCATTTTTTAGGGCTCACTTATGCTCAGTTAGGCGATATGGACAATGCAATTCTTTATTTGTTGCAAGCGCTTTCCTTAAGCCCTGAAAATGCCAGCTTGCTTAATAATCTGGCAAATGCTTACAAAAAATTACATAACTTTGATAAAGCCATTGAGTATTATCAGCAAGCAATTAAAATCAAACCGGATTATGCCCAGGCCCTTAACAATTTGGCTACCGTTTATGCATCGCAAAATAATTATGCCCAAGCCCTGCTCCATTATACCCGGGCGGTGCATGCCGAACCTGATTTCAGTACAGCCCATTTTAATTTAGGGTTGTTACTGTTACAAAACAATCAATTAGAAGCCGCCAAAACGCAATTTAACAATGTGGTCTCCCTAAATCCATTTCATACGGAAGCCCTGTTTTATCTTGGGGTGTTACATCTGGAAAAAAATGCCCTGGGCGAAGCGGAAAAAGCCTTCCAAAATGTTTTGGAGCAGGACAGCAGACAAATAGAAGCTCTTTCCAACCTGGGGGTGATCGCTTTAAAAAGACACCAAAACCAGTTGGCAATCGATTATTTCAGTAAGGCACTGGCCCTGGATAATGAAAATATCGAGGCACGCAACAATCTGGCTGCAACATTCATGCACCATGATCGTTTTGAAAACGCACTGATGCATTATGATGTGTTATTGCAAAAAGAACCGGATAACATTGAATATTTATACAATTCTGGGGTGGCACAAATGGCTTTAGGTCATTTAAATGAAGCTACTATTCTTTTTGATCACATTCTTGAAATTGAGCATGAGCATGCCTCCTCCCTCAATAATTTAGCCGCCATTTATCTGAAACTGGATCAAAAAAGCAAAGCAAGGGAATACCTGGAGCGTGCCCTGGCGATTAATCCTGATGATACCATAAGCGCCCATATGCTCCATGCTATTACTGGCAATGAACATGCATCAACAACGCCGGAATATGCCCAAAATTTATTTAACAACTACGCGCTTTATTATGATCACCATATGAAAAGCACATTAAACTATACCATCCCGCAACATATAGCTCGTGTAATCCATCAAATGGAATTACCAAACAATGCTCATACCCTGGATCTGGGCTGTGGGACGGGTTTAACCGGCATCGTTCTTCGGGAACTCAGCAAACATCTGACTGGAGTTGATATTTCTGCAAAAATGTTAGCTCAGGCGAAGGCTAAAGACATTTATGATAATCTGGTAGAGGCTGAACTCAATCAATTTCTGCAGCAAAACAAAGCGACCTACGATCTTGTCGTTGCCGCAGATGTCCTCCCTTATTTTGGTGAACTCGATGATTTATTTCATACCATCCGTCATCACGTGAAATCCAAAGGTTATTTTATTTTTACCGCCGAAATCAGCCTGGAAAACCCCTGGTCACTTGAAACAAGTGCCCGTTTCAGCCATCATCCTGATTACATCAAGAAATTAGCAGAACAAAATCAGTTCCAACTTATCAAACAGGAAAAAATTCCTGCCCGCATTCAGGAGAATCGGGTTTTGGAGGTTATGCTTTATATTTTAGCAGTTTGAGTAAAAAATAAAGCAAAATAGGCATATACTATATATAAGGATGGGAATGAAACTCTATTCTAATAGAGAGGCAAGGAGCT
The DNA here is from genome assembly GCF_000236165.1 of Fluoribacter dumoffii NY 23. Lineage (NCBI taxonomy): Bacteria > Pseudomonadati > Pseudomonadota > Gammaproteobacteria > Legionellales > Legionellaceae > Fluoribacter > Fluoribacter dumoffii. Next base: position 3,023,862 of record NZ_CM001373.1, read on the forward strand.
TATATATGTCGAAGCCCACCGCACATGTATTTGCCGAAGCACTGCAACTGACTTCTGGCGAACAAAAAGAAATTGCTCGAAAAATTGAGTTTGAAACTGCAAAATCATTTCACAGCATGGTTAAACTTGGTGCTTTTGCCAATATTTTTGGTGCTCTTCTTTATGTACTTGCCATTTACAATACAACCCGCCCTCTAATCCTTATATCCTGGTATGTGATTTTGGTCCTTGCCAACTTGCTCAATGTGCTATGGGCCCTGCGTTTTGAATACAAACATATTAGCCGGGAAAAAATCCTCAGGTGTCGAAAAGGTTTTCTCTTTCTTGTCATTTTAATATGCTTAATCTGGAGCAGCATTGGGATTTTATTTATGAGCGATGGGATCCATCAACAGATGACTACCATCATCTTTTTATCCGCTGTCCTGATTTGTTTTTCCTTTTCCACAGCAATTGATTTAACCATGGGAATTGTCAGTATTGTCTGTTTGCTTAGCCCCACCATCTTATACCATTCTTATTTAATCATTAGCCTGTTTCATTCATCAGCAAGCCGAATCAGTATGTCAATTGCGGGCTCTTTTATGGTGCTTGGTATATTTATGCTCATCGCCTGCTTTGTAGGGAACCGGATTATTTTAAAATTATTTCGTTTAGGTTATGAAAATGCTTTGCTAAACCAAAAGCTGGAGAATATGAATGCTTCATTGGAACAACGCGTCAAGGAACGTACTGAAGCCCTGGAGAAATCACTCCAGTTAGTGACCTATCAAGCAACGCATGATTTATTGACCGACCTGCCTAATGAGCGTTTTCTTTATGATCACATAAATAATCTGGCTGAAAAAGCGGTGAAAGACCACCACAAATTTGCCATTGCATGTTTTTCAATAAATAATATGATGAAAATAAATGACAGTATTGGTCATCAAGCCTCTGCCACTATTATTCATCGGATGGCGCAACGTTTTGCCCAACTCGCCGAAAAAAATTCAAAATATTTCATCTCTTTATTACGCAAAGATGTATTTGTGATTTTAATGGATCCCATCATTGACACGCGAGAAATTGAAGAATGCACCGAGGATTTATTCATGGTTTTGGAAAATCCTGTTTATGTAGCCCAACAAGAATTGAATTTAACTGCAAGTATTGGCATCAGTGTATTTCCGAATGATGGAAGGGATGTAGATACCCTGATAACCAATGCTGAGGCAGCACGTACTCTGGCGACAGAGCGCGGGGGCAATAGTGTGCGCATTTACAATACAGTGATTACTGCCGATGCCGCCAGGCAGCTTAATATCGAAAACCAACTTTATCGAGCGATTGATAACAACGAATTTATTTTGAATTATCAACCATTTATTGATTTAAGGACTGGAACCATTTCTGGGGCAGAAGCCTTAATCCGTTGGAATAACCCAATGCTCGGAATGCTTTCCCCCTTGGAGTTTATTCCTTTGGCAGAAACAAACGGCATGATTCTTCCTATTGGTGAGTGGGTAATCAGTACAGCTTGCCAACAATTGAAGAAATGGCATAACAGCGGATTTAAATTAGTTTTGTCCGTTAACTTGTCAGCAAAGCAGTTGGTACAACCTGATCTCGTTGAGCGTATCGATGAAATTTTAAAAAAACTGAATCTCTCCCCCAAATTCCTTGAGCTGGAATTAACGGAGTCCAATGCTTTTCAAAATGAAGCCATTCCCATTATTAATAAATTTACCGAAATGGGTATCTCACTGGCCATTGATGATTTTGGCACCGGCTATTCGGAATTCGGAAATCTTAAATTGTTCAAAGTAAATAAAATAAAAATTGATAAAACATTCATTCAAGATGTAGATGTCAGCATTGATAGTAGAAATATCGTATGCAACACCATTGCCTTGGCTCATCGAATGAATATTGATTGTCTGGCAGAAGGTGTGGAAACACTGGAACAAATAAAATTTTTAAAAGAAAATGGATGTTTCATCATGCAAGGTTATTATTTTAGTAAACCCATAGACGCGAAAGCGTTTACCGAATTTTTAAAAACGCACTCCCAAAATAACTACGAAGCGTTGGCCAATTGGTAGGAATAAAGCATGACCTCGGGATTTTTTACTTTATCCAGCTTTCCATATAGCCCCTAAAGATTATCCCTATATCCCAATAAAGATGACTTTATCAAAGAGTATTGATAGCATGATGCAAGTTCAAATGACTGATTTAGCAAAGGGAAGTTGGCTATGCAAGATATTGTCCATGTTATAAAAAACCGCGCCCAAAAACACCCTGAATCCAAAGCCATTCTCTACTTAGATGATGGGATAAATCCTACAGCAAACCTGAGTTTTTATGAACTCGATCAGCAGGCCAAAATTATTGCCTCCGCTTTACAATCCCACCTAAAGAAAGGCGACCGTGTCGTGCTTCTTTATCCTGCGGGAATAGAGTTTGTAACGAGTTTAATCGGATGCTGGTATGCAGGTGTGGTTGCCGTGCCAATACCCTGCCCCAAAATTGATGAATTTCCCCAGCATAAAGAACTCCTCAATACCATTGCAGAAGATGCCGATATTGCAGCAGTCCTCTGCCTGACTCACTACCGCGTAGGTGTCGAAGCAATTTTAAAAAAAGTTCCCATATTTGCCCTTGATGCGCTTAAAAATACAGCTTGTGAAAATTATCAACCCGTTGCTCTTACCGGGGATTGCATCGCCTATTTACAATATACCTCAGGTTCAACCTCAACGCCCAAAGCCGCAATAATCACGCATGGCAATTTACAGCACAGTTTGCAAGAAACCCTTAAAGCATGGCATTACACTAAAAAAAGCGTCACATTAAACTGGGCTCCCCATACCCATGTATACGGGCTGGTTTGCGGTATTCTGGTCCCGCTGTATCATGGCTCTTTGGCAATTATCATGCCCCCTGCACGCTTTATTAATAAACCTGTTACCTGGTTATCCGCCATTTCCCGATATCGTGTTACCCATAGCGGTTGTCCTAATTTTGGTTACGATATGTGCGTGCGCGATATCGAAGAGCACGAATTGGCTGCACTTGATTTAAAACATTGGAAAGTAGCGATTAACGGCGGGGATATTGTTCAACTGCAAACACTTATCAATTTTACCAATAAATTTAAAGCGTGTGGCTTTGAGTTGAAACAATTTTGTTCTGCCTACGGAATGTCCGAATTAACCGGAGCCATTGCAGTAACCCCCTACGGCCGTGAGCCACGCTCGCAGCGCCTGCAAGGAACGCAACGTCAATTGGTCAGCAGTGGCAAATTACTGGGAGGACTTGCGGCAATTGCTGTGGATCCTGCAACAGGACATCCTGTTAGCTCGGGAGAAATTGGTGAAATCTGGTTATCAGGAAAATCACTGGCCCATGGTTACTGGCAGCGCCCTGATGAAAACCGGGAGGTATTTCAAGCGACAGTGCCCGGCAGCACTCTTCACTATTTCAAAAGCGGAGACCTTGGATTTATCCTGGATAATGAAATTTATTTAACCGGTAGATTAAAAGAGGTCATCGTTATTTATGGCAAAAAGTATTATCCTCTGGACCTGGAAATCACGGTCGCCAAGGCAGTGTCCGCCTACCAGGTTAAATTACCGCAAGTAGTTTTTTCCACCGAGATTGCCGGTAAAGAAAAAATTATCGTTATTCAGGAATTAGCCGCAGAAACACCCCCGCTATTATGTACCGAACTCAAGGGCACCATCCGTCATGCCATTACCAAACATCATGGAGTAGATGTTTACGAAGTCGTTTTGAGTCCTAAAGGGGCAATACCCAAAACAGGCAGTGGCAAATTACAACGCAAAAAAGCTCAATTATTATTTCATCAACAAAGGCTTGAAACACTAAACCTCGATTTATCCATTACCACAGCAGATAACAATAAAAACACCATCAGCACTCAGCTTACAAAACTGGTCGCAAAAGTGTTGCAAATTGAGGAGAAAGAAATTGATTTGCATGCGCCTTTAAGCCGTTATTCGTTTGATTCGATCACTATTATTCAGCTCACCAATCTACTCAATGATGCCTACGGTCTCAGCTTGTCTCCTGCTACTTTGTATGAATACGCAACCCTTGCAGAGTTTTGTAGGGATTTGCTAGAGAAAGACCCTGTTGAGAGAGTACCTACAGACAAAGGGCTTTCTTCCACTGAAGCCAATGACATTGCCATCATCGGCATGAGCGGCATTTTCCCCCAGGCACCTGATGTCGATACCTTTTGGGAAAATTTATCTCAGCACAAGGATTGCATCAGTGAGGTGCCCTTAAACCGTTGGAACTGGCGTAATTTAACTGTACGCTGGGGTGGTTTTATTGATCATGTGGATCAGTTTGATGCAGGTTTTTTTAATATTTCCCCCCATGAAGCAGAACTTATTGACCCGCAACAACGTTTATTCCTACAAACAGCCTGGAAAACGATTGAAGATGCCGGATATACCCCCTCTCAACTTGCTGCATTGAAAACCGGCTTGTTTGTGGGAGTTTTTAATCATGATTATGCTGAATTGTTGCAACAAAATGAGGTTATGGATGCCTACCTCACGACCGGTACCATGAACAGCATGATCGCCAATCGTATTTCCTACATTTTAAACTTGCGGGGACCCAGTGAAGCAATTGATACCGCATGTTCGAGTTCTTTAGTAGCCATTCACCAGGCAGTTCATGCCATTTTGCACGGTGATTGCGATATGGCACTTGCAGGTGGAGTAAATGCATTAATTACCCCAACCTCATTTATCACGGCTTATCAAGCGGGAATGTTAAGTGAGGATGGACGCTGCAAAACTTTTGATAAAAACGCTAATGGTTATGTTCGTGGGGAGGGTGCAGGCGCCATTTTATTGAAAAAATTATCCCAGGCATTACACGATGGCGACCATATCTATGGTGTAATTAAAGGAAGTGCAGTGAATCATGGAGGACATGTTAATACTTTAACAGCTCCAAATCCCAATGCCCAAGCAGAAGTAATCATTTCAGCATGCCAACGCGCCCGTATTCCCATCGACACCCTTCAATACATTGAAACGCATGGAACCGGCACCCCGCTTGGAGATCCTATTGAAATCAATGGCTTGAAAAAAGCCTTTTACCATTTGGCTTCAGCACAACACCTGCAATCCTTACCCAACCACTATTGTGGATTAGGTGCAGTTAAAACCCAGATTGGGCATCTGGAATCGGCAGCCGGAATTGCAGGAATCATCAAAACCCTGTTATCCATGCACCATGAACTAATACCTGCTAATTTACATTTAAACGAATTAAACCCTTATATTGAGCTCGAAAATAGTCCTTTTTATCTGGTGGATAAACCCACTACCTGGCCAAAAGTTTCAGGCAACCCCCGAAGAGCTGGGGTAAGTTCATTTGGTTTTGGTGGTGCAAACGCCCATATTATTCTTGAAGAGCCTCCTGAGCAAACCTCCATCCCCTTCCCCAACCAATCTTCCTATCTTATTTGCATTTCAGCCATGACCTCTTCGGCTTTGCACCAACGGGTTACTGATTTGCTTCACTGGCTGGAGAAACAAAATACCTCCCCAAGCCTGGCTGCACTTAGCTACACTTTAAACGCAGGACGCCAACATTTCAGTAAGCGGATTTGCGTCCTTGTGCCTACTGTTGCTGAATTAAAAACACAGCTAAGAGTTGCACTAGCCTCTAATGAAAGAGAGCAGCAACTGTTTGCCGCAGAATTGGTAACACTCGACGCCTCCTTAGATTTAAAGCAGCTTGCGCAAAATTATCTACAGGGAAAAACGCTTGACTGGCAGACAATCTATGGCAATTTTCAGGAAAGAATATCGCTTCCTGGCTATCCCTTTGCCCAGGAATCCCATTGGGTGGAGAGCAAAAAAACCCCCGGCAGCATGCATGCATTAATTGATGGGAATAGTTCTACATTTTCCGGATCTGCTTTCCAGAAACAATTTACTGGAAACGAATTTTATTTGCGCGAGCATCTGGTTAATAACGAACAGGTTTTACCCGGGGCATTGTGTTTGGAGATGGTTCGCGTTGCCGCCCATACAGCTTCCAATAATCAGCAAGTAACCTCTCTAAGTCATGTCATTTGGAAAAAACCAATCAAAAATAAGGACTTGGCCAACCCATTATGCATCCGCTTATTACCTGAAACGGATGCTGTCTCCTTTTCAATAACCCCACAAAATGAAGAAACTTCCTATGTACAAGGATTGATTCATTATAGTGATAACAACGTTTCTGATGTCCCGCATAAGGCAATTAGCATACCGGAATTAAAAAATGCCTTGCCTTATGCCCAGGATCCCAAGGATATTTATACTCGTTTTAAGGAGGCAGGAATAACCTATGGCCCCAGTTTTCAAGTGATTCAAGCCCTCTACTATGATGCGGATAATCTGATGGCTGAAATTGCTTTACCTGCAGAACGAGCCAATCAGCATGCTGATTTTGTGTTGCATCCCTGTTTGTTGGATGGGATCTTGCACACCACGCATGTATTGCTTAAAAAGCGCGAAGGACTCTACCTGCCTTTTTCTATAGCGCAATTAGACATTTACCATCCTTTGACAAATAAATGCTATGTCTATGCAAGCCTGGCTTCCTCAGAGGATAATCTGGATATGCCGGCATTTAATATTCAGGTAACCGATGCTGCAGGAGCGCTGTTATTGGTCATCACCGGATTTACTCTTTGTGCTGTGGCTCAGATTGCCCCCTCTGAACCCACTGTTGCTTCTTATACGCCCACGTGGGTTCCTCTCGCGGTGCGTGCATCAATAAGAAAACATCCAGGCTCCTTTCTCATTTTAGGTAATAATGAACAATACATGCAGGCAGTAGGGGCGCAGCTTGAAGGCTGCACTGTTTCCTATCAGCTTTTAGACCATGCTTCTCATACCAAGGAAACCTTTGCTGCACTGCATGACGAATGGATTATTATTGCTTTGGGAGCATTGCAAGTCGACTTCCTCTCGCCTGCAGAAATTCAAAAAAATCTGCACCACACCTATTATGGGGTGCACAATCTAGTAACACAAATAAACAAACTAAAACCCAAACATCCGGTACAATTAATTAGTCTTGCGCCAAAGCACTCCATTTTTTCTCGCGCCCTGGAAGGATATATAAAATGTCTTCACCAGGAACAATCCACTATTTCCTACCGTATTATTGAATTAGATGATTTGCACCTGCTTGCCGATGAATTAACGCAAGAGGAAATTTATGTACGCTATAATGAACGCAATCAGCGTTACATCAAACACTATAAACCCTTACCTCCCTTAAAAGACATAACCCAAACCATAAAAAAATCAGGTACTTATTTAATTACTGGAGGTATGGGCGGACTGGGGTATTTATTTGCATCTTATTTGGCAGAACATTACCAGGCTAAAATCGTTTTAACGGGCCGTTCGCCATTGTCTGCATCATATCAGGAAAAAATAGCAGAACTTGAAAGGAAAGGAGGTTCAGTAGCTTACCTGATGGCGGATGTTTCCTCCTATGAGCAAGTCCAAACCCTTATTCATGATACTAAAGAACGTTTTGGCACCCTTAACGGCATTATTCATGCAGCAGGACTCACTCAGGATAAATTAATTGTACATAAAACCCAAAGTGAAATTGAGACTGTAATAGCACCCAAAATTTATGGTGCCTGCAATTTACATGCAGCAACGCTTAAAGAACCTTTGGATTTCTTCATTCTGTTTTCATCCGTAGCCGCAGTTTTTGGAAATGTGGGACAAAGTGATTATGCCTATGCAAATTGCTTCCTCGACGAATTTGCCTGCGAACGGGAACAACAACGAGTCCAGGGACAGTGTTTTGGCCATACCTTATCCATTAATTGGCCCCTTTGGGAAGAAGGGGGTCTGCAAATTGCTTCCTCGTATCAGCAAGAGCTTGAGAACAATTTAGGGATCATCAGTTTATCTACCCACCAAGGATTCATCGAATTCATGCAGGCATTACAGCATAAGCTGCCGCAATACGTTGTGCTTCCAGGCTATCAGCAAAAACTGGTAATTGCATTACAAAAAAATGCTCTATTGAATCCAGCCATTTCTTTTAGCAAAGAGGGAAACACCAATTTGCAGAGAGAAACCGAAGATTTTTTGAGAAAAATACTTGCTGAAACATTAAAGTGTGCGCCCGAAAAAATAAAAAGGGATTTACCCTTTGAAAATTATGGCATTGACTCTCTGATGATTATTCAGCTCAATCAACGATTGGCCAGGGAGTTCACTGCATTACCGAAAACATTATTTTTTGAATGCCAGAACCTGGCTGCTTTAACCCAGTACTTCACCGAACATTTTTCCAATGAATTGGTACCCCTTTTATCTCATGCTGCGCCATTGTCTCCAATGCAAGTTCCACAGTGGAATCCCGCTCGTTCGGGAATAACCCCGTTTGCAAATTTAATTGCAGCGCCGCGCTCCCTTGGGGTCAGCAAAAAAACCGCAAAATCAGAAGATATTGCGATTATCGGCATTAGCGGCCGTTATCCCCAAGCTAACGATTTAACCGAGTTTTGGCACAATTTATCTGCAGGGAAAGACAGCATTACAGAAATTCCCCAAGAAAGGTGGGCTTTTCCGGATTATTATGAAGCCACTCAGGATCATCTGGGGAAAATGTACAGTAAATGGGGTGGATTTTTAGCAGATGTCGATCGCTTTGATCCCCTCTTTTTTAATATTTCACCGCGCGAAGCGGCCTTAATGGACCCACAGGAACGCTTATTTTTAGAAACAGCCTGGAAAACCATAGAAGATGCCGGCTATGCACGCGAGACCTTAGCAGGAAGCAAGGTTGGCGTTTATATAGGGGTGATGTATGGCCATTATCAATTGTTTGATCAGCAAGCGGATTCCCGGCAATTTGTCCCCACCAATTCAGTATTCGCCTCTATTGCCAATCGGGTATCGTATTTTTTTGACTTTCATGGACCAAGCATGGCCCTGGATACCATGTGTTCGTCTTCGCTTACGGCAATTCATTTAGCCTGCCAAAGCATCAGGGAGGGTGAATGCGACCTGGCACTTGCCGGAGGAGTCAATCTGACCCTGCATCCCAATAAATATCTGTTACTAAGCCATGGGAAGTTTTTGGCAAGCGATGGACATTGCCGCAGTTTTGGTGAGGGAGGTGATGGTTATGTGCCAGGTGAAGGCGTCGGTGCGGTATTGTTGAAGCGTTTGGAGAAAGCCGTGGAAGATGGTGATCTCATTTATGCAGTAATCAAAGGCAGCCATCTTAACCATGGTGGAAAAACCAATGGTTACACAGTCCCCAATCCCAATGCCCAGGCGGAGTTACTTGCAGAAACCTATCAAAAAGCCAATGTCGACCCCGCACATGTCAGTTATATCGAAGCACACGGAACTGGAACTTCTCTTGGCGATCCCATTGAAATTGCCGCATTGAATAAAGTGTTTGGCAAACATTTACCACACCGTTGTCCTATTGGTTCTGTAAAATCCAATATAGGGCATTGTGAATCAGCTGCAGGAATTGCTGCCGTGACCAAAGTGGTCTTGCAATTAAAGCATCACACCCTGGTTCCTTCGCTGCATTCTGCAGACTTGAATCCTAATATCGACTGGTCATCCACTCCTTTTCGCGTGCAGCAAAGCGTTAGTGACTGGCTTCCCCCTGCCCCTTATATAGCGCGTATGGCCGGAATCAGTTCTTTCGGTGCTGGAGGCTCCAATGCGCATTTGATTCTTGCGGAAGCACCAAAGGTATCCACCCGCCTAACCGCAAATAAAACCCATTATTTGCTTACTTTATCTGCGAAAACAGAAGTGGCGTTAAACCAACGCCTGGATGATTTATTGGTTTGGCTAGAAAAAAATCCGTCAGTACCGCTGGAGCAGGTGAGTTATACCTTAAATGCTGGCAGAACTCATTTTGAATGGCGTTGTTCCCTGGTAGCAAGCTCGCTTGCTCAAGTGGTACATTTAATCCAACAATTTAAAGCACAACAATCTTCCGCACATCTTTTCATTCAGCACAGTGCAGCGAGTAAAAGTGAAAACAGTGTGCTTAACTCCACCCTATTGCCGCTGCTCATGCACCAGTTATCCCAGCCCTCTCAATACAAAGAGACTTTGCTGGCCCTGGCAAAAATTTATGTAGAAGGCCAGGATCTGGATTGGGAGCAAATCCATAGGGGTGAATCCAGGAAAAAAATCTCTTTGCCTACTTATCCTTTTGCCAAAGAACATTATTGGTATTCTGATGCGGAACAACCCACCTTTTCCCCGGAGCCAAACAAGGGGGCATCCCCGCAAAATTCCCTGATCGACAAGGTAAGCTCGGTTCTGGTTCGGCAAGTAAGCCAAATATTGAACATGACACCCCACCGACTTGCACTGGAAAAAAATCTGGGTGAATATGGGATGGATTCGGTTCATTTTATTGAGTTGGCGAAAACAATTACAGAACAATATGGGGTAGAATTTACCCCGGCCCTATTTTTTACCCACAGCAGCATTTTATCAATTAGTCATTACCTGATAAATCAATTTGAGGATGCGGTGGCGCAAAAGCACCAGCAAACGACCCCGCTGCCCGTTGCAGCTCGTCCGGTAATCCCCAAGCATAGTGTCCCTGCTGAGGTTGATGCGGTGGCTATTATTGGAATGCATGGAATTTTTCCTCTTTCAGAAGACCTGGATGCATTTTGGCACCATTTAGTCGAAGGCCATGATTTGGTGACTGAAATTCCCTCGGAGCGCTGGGATTGGCGAATGCATTACGGTAAAGAAGCAAATCAAAGCAGCTCCAGATGGGGTGCTTTTATCAATAGCTTCGATCAATTCGATGCAGGCTTTTTTAATATTTCTGCCCGTGAAGCGAATCTTATGGATCCGCAACAACGGCTCTTTTTGGAAATCGCCTGGAAAACCATTGAAGATGCCGGGTACGATCCTTTTGCCTTATCCTCACAGAACATCGGAGTTTTTGCAGGCGTTGAGTTTAGCGAATACCAAACCTTAATTGCCAAACACCAAAAGGAACATCATGGATTTGTTGCTACCGGAAATTCCCATAGCATGATTGCGAATCGCGTCTCCTATTTTTTCAATTTTCAAGGTCCAAGCGAGTCCATAGATACGGCATGTTCCAGCTCCCTCGTTGCCATTCACCGTGCCGTACAGGCCATTCGCCATGGGGAGTGCAATTTAGCAATTGCCGGAGGTGTAAGTCTCATTTTAAGTCCAGATACCTTGATAGTCACCAGCCAATTAGGTGCTTTGTCTGCAGATGGGCGCTGCAAAACTTTTGATAAAACTGCAAACGGCTATGTGAAGGGGGAAGGCGTGGCAGCTATTTTATTGAAACCCTTAAAACAGGCGCAAGCAGATGGGGATTACATCTATGGGGTCATTAAAGCCTCCGCAGTAAACCATGGAGGTAAAGCACAATCATTGACTGCCCCCAATGCTGCCGCTCAAAGTGAATTATTGATGCGTGCCTATAGCCAAGCCAATTTCAGTCCCGACACCGTGACTTTCATTGAAACCCACGGCACGGGAACCGCTTTAGGAGATCCTGTAGAGATAGAAGGATTGAAGCAGGCATTTAATGTTTTAATTAATTCTGAAGTAAAGCTCAACTCAATTGCCCTGGGGTCGGTAAAAACCAACATCGGCCACCTGGAACCTGCATCAGGAATCGCTGGGGTCATCAAGTTGCTTCTGGCTATGCATCATGAAACCATCCCAGGTATTCTGCATTTAAACGAAATAAACCCCTATATTAATTTAACCGACACCCCTTTTTACATCGCCAAAGAGACTCAAACCTGGCAACGCCTTAAAGATGAAAACGGTAATGAGATTCCCTTGCGTGCTGGAGTAAGTTCTTTTGGATTTGGGGGGACCAATGCCCATGTTGTTCTTGAGGAAGGCCGCCCCTATCAAAACGTGAAAACTCCTCAAGTGAAACCCTATTATTTAATCGCCCTTTCTGGCAAACACCAGCAAAGTTTGCAACAAAAACTGGACGATTTGTACCAATGGCTCAATAACAATAAAGAAACTGTTTCCCTGCCTTCACTGAGTTATACGTTAAATGCAGGCCGCGCCCATTTTGTGTACCGTTGCGCGCTGGTAGTGGATTCCATTGAGGGATTATGCCATGCATTGGAGTTGCTGATTCACAATGAAATCCCCGAATTTTGCATGCTCAATGAGGGGCAATCCTGGACGATTCAGGGGCCGGCATTTGATGAGGTATATCAAGCAGCAATCAAAGCACTGTACTTGCCGGAAAATCCAGAACACTACCGCCACAAGTTGTATATTCTGGCTGATTTGTATACAAAGCATTATTCCATTAACTGGAATGATTTGTATGGGGGAGAAAGAATAACCAAGCTTGGTAGTGTACCTGCTTATCCTTTTATGAAACAACGCTATTGGTATGACCTTGAAGCTGAGGCCATCCATGGATCCGATGCGCAAGGCACAGCGGTTCACCAAGTTCTGCCGATTGCAACCAATCTGTCAGGTCAGGTGTTAACCTATTTACAGCAGGTATTCGCAGAAAAGTTACGCACTGTACCCGAAAGCATTCAAGTAGAGGAAACCTATGAAGTATATGGGGTGGACTCCTTAATTGGTTTGGAAATTACCAATCGCTTGGAGAAAGATTTCGGCACCTTGCCTAAAACCCTGCTTTATGAACGCAATCGTTTGAAGGATTTGGCCAACTACTTTATCAAAAATCATCATGAAAAATTACCCCCCTTAATTTCTCCATTCCAGGTCGTCCCCACAGCAGCACCTCTGGAGAGGGAAGAGATTAAACCTGTAACCTCTGAAGTGAAACCCGAGGTTCAGCCCTCCTGTGATATTGCAATTATTGGCTTGAACGGCACCTTTCCACAGGCAAACTCCCTGGATGAATTTTGGCTTAATCTAAGCTCAGGACGTGACTGTGTCACTGAGGTACCTGCAGAGCGGTGGAATTATAAAGACTATCCTGTAGTGGTCGGCAACGAAGAACATTATTTCCCCCATGGGGGCTTTATTCCCGACGTCGATAAATTCGATCCCTTATTTTTCAATATTTCGCCCCGCGATGCGGGACTCATGGATCCGCAAGAACGTTTATTCATGCAATCTGTGTGGTCTACTTTGGAAGACGCAGGTTATACACGCGACAAATTAAAACGCAAAACAGACAACTCAGTCGGCGTATTTGCCGGGGTAACCTATAACTTCTATCCTTTATTTATCGCTGAGGAGTGGCAAAAAGGCAATCGCGTTCCGCTGGACATCCAATCGTTTTCAGTAGCAAACCGGATTTCCTACTTCCTGGATGTGCATGGACCAAGTTTTGTTGTCGATACAGCCTGCTCATCCTCCCTGGCAGCGATACATCTGGCATGCGACAGCATTTTGCGAGGTGATTGCAAAATGGCAATAGCAGGAGGGGTTAATCTGTCCCTACACCCGAGCAAATACCATTTCCTGGGCAGCTTCAATTTTATGTCCACGCAGGGACGTTGCGCCAGTTTTGCAGAAGGTGGAACAGGTTATGTGCCCTCTGAAGGCGTCGGCTCTGTACTTTTAAAACCTTTGGCTGCGGCCATTGCTGATAATGACAGGATTTACGGGGTAATTAAGGGAAGCAGTATGAACCATGGCGGGAAAACCAGCGGCTATACTGTCCCTAATCCCAATGCCCAGGCTGCAGTCATTCTCCAGACTCTGAAAAAGGCAAATATTGATGCCCGCACGGTTTCCTACATCGAAGCTCATGGGACAGGAACAGCCTTGGGAGACCCCATCGAAATCCGCGGTTTGCAAGATGCTTTTGAACAGTATACGGAAGACAGGCAATTTTGTGCGATTGGCTCAGTCAAATCCAACATTGGCCATTTGGAATCCGCAGCAGGGATATCGCAACTGGCCAAGGTGCTCTTGCAGATGCACCATCAAAAATTAGTACCTACCTTGCATAGTACCCAACTGAATCCTTTTATTGACTTTAAAAACTCACCTTTTTACGTTCAGCAAGAACTTACCGACTGGCAACCTGCCCCTAATGCGCCACGTCGAGCAGGAATAAGCTCTTTCGGGGCTGGTGGTGCCAATGTGCATATGCTCATTGAAGAATACCTACCTAAGAAAAAACAACAACCTGCAGCACACGGCCCTTACATCTTCTTATTATCTGCATTAAATGAGGAGCGTCTGGCAGCACAAGTGCATCAAATGCACCGTTATTTGCAACAATCCCCTCATACCGAAAACAAAGAATGGCTCAGGAATGCCTGCTTTACTTTACAAACCGGGCGTGAGCATATGCCTGCACGATTGGCAGTGATGGTGACCAACAAAAAAGAATTGCTGGCCGCTCTTGCGAATTATCCTCACGGTACAAAGCCTAAACTTTGGGTCCAGTATCAGGTACCAAACGCTATCCAGCCCCCCTCTCATTTAGCTGAATTAATGAGTAATGGACATTATGAAGAATTAATCCATCATTGGGTAAACGGAGCAAAAGTAGATTGGGAACAATTATACCAACGGCCTCTTCCTGATATCATTTCTTTACCTAATTACCCGTTTGCAAAACGCCGTTGCTGGATCCCTGTCAAGGAAATGGACACACAGCCATTACCCCAGGGGCAACCGCTGAATCCCCCTGCAACTGTGTCCCCTTTGCAAGCAATGGAGGTCCAGGAATGGCTTTACATGACCCACTGGGAGAAAAAACCTCATGGAACTCAATCTGCATTGATAAACAATGAAGGTAAATGGCTTATTTTCTGTGACCAGGATTCTGTAGCTGCCCTAAAGCAAGAGTTGGGTATAAAAAGTGCTATTTTTTGTTTTGCAGACGAGCAATTTTCTTGCATCCATAAGGATGAATATTCCATCAATCCTTCTCAAAAAACAGATTATGAACGATTATTTGCGGCGATCCATGCTGCACATCAAGAATATTTAACGGGCGTTATCTATTTATGCTCGGAAAATCTAGCTGTAGAAAATCAGGAAGATCCCGCGCGGACCTTACTATACCTGTTTCAATCCATCATAGGGTATACCTGGAACCAGCAATTACTCTTTTGTCTGGCCTCCCAATCCGCCCAACAAGTGAATTCCACTGATACGGTAAACATGTGGCAACACCATCTTTGGTCTATGACCCGTATTTTTGCTGCCGAACAGGCAAGATACCAAGTGTTGCTGCTTGATTTGGATGTGCATGGAACGCGCACGCAGCAGGGTAAAATTTTAGCCAAAGAGCTGGCGCGATACCAGCCTGGACAAAATCATATTGCTTACCGGGGAACTGAACGTTATACCGTTCGATTTATGCCTTATCCGTTGCCGGAACATCATAAGCCACACCCCTCTCCCACTGCTCCGGTGGCAGCATTAATTACCGGTGGCCTGGGGGCATTAGGTTATGAACTGGCAGAGTTTCTGATAGCCCAGGGGACCCGCTTTATTTTACTCACTGGAACGACACAACTTTCGGTGCATACTTTGGAGAAAAATACCTGGCTCAAGCAGTTAGAAACTCAAGGGGCACAAGTGCACTACGCAGCAGTCGATGTGGCGGATAAAGAGCAAATGCAACAGGTCATCCTGAAGGTGGAAAAAGAGTGGCAACAATGCATTGATGGAGTTTTCCATTTAGCGGGGATAACTACGGATAATGTGCCCCTTGCCGATATGAGTGAAGCATTATGGGATGAAGTGTTACGCGTAAAAATCCAGGGCTCGCTGGTATTGCATGAGCTCTTTTTACATACTCCATTGTCGCGTTTCGTTTTGTTTTCATCAATTGCAGCCGTACCCCATTTTGGGATGGCGGGACTTAGTGCCTATGCCGTAGCTAATGAGTTCATGAATGGGCTTGCTTTATACCGACGCAGCCAGCAGTTACCTGCATCCAGTATTAACTGGGTTGCCTGGTCGGAAAAAGGCATGAGCCACAGACATAACCATGATGCATTTTTAGATGCAGTGGGTATGGCCTCTGTCAGCATTAAAAAAGGAATTGCACTATTTCATGCTCTTTTAAGCCTCAATCCTGCTGAAATTACGGTGTGTAATATCCAATGGAACAAGTTTTTACAGGTGAATCCTACCGCCAAACAGCTCGATTTCTTTGATTATTTTGTTGCTGAATATGCTGCCAACACCCCAACAACAGTCGTTTCTTTGTTAACTCCGGAAGAAATTGTCCCATTAGTGCTGAAGCTATTCGCCTCGGTATTAGGATTGGAAGAAGCCGAAATTGACAGGGAAATACCCTTCCAACAATACGGTATGGATTCTATTAGTGGCATTGATTATGCGGAAGAATTAGGGAAACACTTTCCTGACGTGGTCGCCCCGATGGATTTATACCGCTATCCCACCCTAAAGCAACTGACTGAGTACATCATGCAACGAGTACAAGTGAACTGTGGACCCACGTCCTCCCCACTTTTAAGCGCAGAAGATATTGATTTGGACCAATTAACCGAAGCCCAACTCAATGAACTGCTGGAATTGGAATTAAAAGAGTTAGAGCTGGCTTATGAATGATACCACGACCTTAAAAAAATCATTGTTAATGATTCAAAAGCTGAAAAAGCGTTTACAAGAACACAATGAAAAAATATTTGATCCGGTGGCCATTATTGGGATGAGTTGCCGCATACCTGATGCAGATAATCCTAAGGAATTTTGGGAATTATTATGCAAAGGGAAAAATATTATTTCTTCCATGCCTGAAGAACGGTGGGAATTATTAAAAGGAACGCGCGAACCAGGACAACGGGATACCCGTTTGCCTTATTGGGGAGGTTACTTATCGGAAATTGCCGCATTTGATGCCTATTTTTTTGGCATCAGCCCACGTGAAGCCATGCGCATGGATCCCCAACAACGACTCTTATTGGAAGTAGCTTATGAGTCTATTGAGGATGCGGGTTTGACAGTGGAGGCGTTAGCGGGATCCCAAATGGGCGTTTTCGCAAGCTTGTATGCAAGTCAGTTCAGCCATTTGCAAACTCTGGACTCCGAGATGGATGCGTTGTTTATTCCTACAGGAAGCGCCATCAGTATTGCAGCAAATCGGTTGTCCTATTTATTTGATTTACGGGGGCCCAGTTTGGTTTTGGATACTGCTTGCTCCTCTTCATTGATAGCCATCCAGTTAGCTTGTCTCAACCTGCAAGCCCAATTATGCGATACCGCCCTCGTCAGTGCGGTGAACCTCAATTTATTGCCTTCCATTCATTCTGTATTGGCCAAGGCAACAATGCTCTCTCCTACCGGACAATGCCATACTTTTGATGCGAAAGCAGATGGTTACGTGCAGGGGGAAGGCGCAGGCTCAATTATTTTGAAACCCCTTTCCAAGGCCTTAAAGGATCACGACAAAATCTACGCAGTGATAATGGGCGGGGCAATAAATCAAGATGGTAAAACAAATGGTTTGACCGCGCCTAATGGCCTGCAACAAGAACAGTTATTGCGCTCTGCTTATCGGACAGCAAAAATAAATCCGGCTCTTGTTTCCTATATCGAATGCCATGGTACAGGAACTTTTCTGGGTGATCCTATAGAGATTCAGGCTCTGGGGGAGGTTATTGGTAAAAACCGCGATGCCGATAAACCCTGCTGGATTAGCTCCGTAAAAACCAATATAGGACACCTGGAGCCTGCTGCAGGTATCATGAGTGTAATCAAGGTAGCATTAGCTTTAAAAAATGGTTGCCTTCCCCCCCATCTGAATTTTTCCCAGGCTAATCCCCATCTTGCCTTGGAACGCTATTCTTTGCGCATTCCCCAGCAAGTGGAGCAATTACCCCGGTATGGCGATAGGTGCATTGCAGGGGTGAGTGGTTTTGGTTTTGGCGGGGCCAATGCCCATCTCATACTACGGGAAATTTCTTCAAACGAGCAATTCCCTGCTGCAGCGAATAACCCACCTCAGGATAAAGAATTATTTACCATTTCAGCCAAAGATACTTCAGCTTTATCCGCTTTGATTGGTCGATGGAGTGACTTTTTAAAAAACAATCCGGACACCAACCTGGCTCAACTCTGCTATAACCTCCATAGCCGACGCTCTCATTATCTCCATCGCTTAGCTATTATTACCGACTCAGTTGCCGATCTTTATCAAAAACTGGAAACCCTAAAGACAAACCCTCAAGCTAAAAATGAAGGGATATTCCTCAATCATGAAATACCTAAAACAGGCAAACCTCCGCAAGTATCCGAGGAGGAAATGGGGGATTTGTTGTTGCTGGCACAAAAATACGTACACCATGCCACTATCGACTGGAAAAGAGTTGAAGCAAACCGAATCTATAAGCACATGGATATGCCTTTTTATCCCTGGCAACACAAAGCCTACTGGCCAACCTTCGGTCATGAAACCCAGGAAGCGGCCTCCATCGGCTATCCCATGCGGGGTAAACTTCTTTCCTCGCCTTTAGCAACACAACAATTCGAGTTTCGTTTCGATACCAAAACCCTGCCCGAAGTCCAGGATACATTCAATGTGTTGCATGCGGGTTTTTATCTGGAAATGTTGGCGTATGCCACAAAACAATTACACCCTTCCACTGCGTTTCGTGTGCTGGAGCTTAACTTTTTATCCCCAATATTGGTTCTGGAGGGAAATTCTGTCTTAACGCACTTAATCATCGAAAAAAAGGCACAAAATAGTTTGGCGTTTCGATTTTTCAGCAATGATGGAAATGGCAAGTGGATAGAACATGCAACTGGAATTTTAGGCCTGAGTACTTACCTCTGCAGTCGCATTGATGCACAAAATACATTGAGGGGACGACTTCCTGTATCAGGCACCATGGAAACATTTTATAAACGGATCACCGCCATGGGCATGCCTGCGGGAGATACCATTCGCTGGGCAAATCATTATTGGACCAATAGCAATGAATTGTTTTGTGAACTACGTGCACCCAAAGCCTCAGAACGGGGAAAACAGTTTGTAACTCAAATGCATCCGGGAATCATTGATGCCTGCATTCAAACCTTCTTTTTATTACTACCGGAACATTTTTCCAAACCTTATATCGCCTCCCACATAGATACCCTTGAGTTTTATGGCTCAGCGGAGGAACAAAGGTATATCTATGCGGTATTAAAAGAACTCCATCCCGAAGGAAAGCACATTATTGGCGATTGGTACCTGCTGGATAAAAACTATAATTTGATCGCCCAATGTCATGGTTTGCGGCTGACTTTGCTTAATGACACGCTACAAATTAATCAGATTATGGCGATTCAGTCCCAGTTTCAGCTTGATTTATCTTTGCCTTATGAGACCTGTAAAAATAAATTGATCCATTATTTGTCAGAACAACTGGGGATGATTTTCTCAATGCCCCAAGATGATATCAATCCGTTTAAATCCTTGCATGATTTAGGTATGGACTCCCTAATGGCTTTAGCTGTAATCCGGATCATCGAAACAAATCTGCATGTTACTTATTCTTTGCCTTTGATGATGCAAGGTCCTTCAATTAATGAGATCGCCGAGTATGTATTATCGAGCCAATGGGTGGGACCCAAACCCAATCCTCCTGCATCAAAGTCCCCGTTGGAGACTGTCTGGATTGCTAATCGAAAAATTCAGGAGAATGCACAAGTTCGTTTATTTTGCTTTCCCTATGGGGGCGGGGGCGCTTCCATATATCGTGAATGGCAGCAGGAATTTCCCGATTTTATTGAGGTATGTCCGGTACAGTTACCTGGCAGGGAAAATCGGATGGAAGAACAACCTTTGGAGCAACTTGATGCTTTAGTCTCTTTATTAGCGTATCAACTCAAACCCCAATTTGATTTACCCTTTGCCTTTTTTGGCCATAGTTTTGGCTCCCTGATTGGATTTGAGTTGAGCCGGTTCTTACGTCGGCACCATTTGCCAACCCCTGCCCATCTTTTTGTTTCTGCATATCCTGACCCGCGTGTGCCTTCCAAAAGTTTGCATAACCTGCTGGCAAAACTGCAGCAAATGAAAATTAATTTATTTGATTTAAGCTCCGAACGCCTCGGTGATTTAAATGATGAGCAATTAACGGCCTTATCTCTTGTGTTTCAGGAAAATGGAATTGTGGATTACAGCGATGAACGCATGAATAAGAGCATTATCAAAGTACTGTTACCGATTTTTATCGGCGATATGAACATCGTTAAGAGCTATACCTATCATGATGAATTGCCTTTAGCACAAAACGCAACTGTATTTTTGGGCAAATACGATGCTTGGGTTTCTCCAGAAGATCATTGGGGTTGGGCCGATCATTTTTCAAAATCCTGTGAATTTCAACAGTTTGACGGCGGACATCTTTTTGTTAGGGAAAAAGAAACAAGAACACAAATAATAAAAAAAATTACAGAGAACCTTCTCCATTTAAGTAGCGCAGAAATCGAAGAGTGCGTGGGAGGATGAGCTCCCGTGCACCTTCTCAAAGCCGTCTTAGTTGAACGTGTGTTGCTGGGAATCATTCAGGTTCCAATCAATACGTGTTGGCGTATTCGCTACACTGTGCGATTGTCCCATGAACCCATTGCTGCTCAGTTGTTTCTTTTCTTGGGAGCACATTTCGCCGGGTTTGTGCCCATGGTTGTATCTATCAGCTAAAGTTGGGGAGCTTGTCTCGGGTATAACATCGGCTTCAACGGCGTGCTCTTTATCGGGCAACCCTTGCGACAATCTGTCAATTTGATTAGGTATTTTATCCCGGGCATAGAGCAAATCTTTTTGGGTATTGTAAATACGATATTTCAAATTATTGATAGATAACCTGGATTCCCCAAAAATCATATAATTTTGTTTTCTGACATTATAATGATAAAAAGCAAGCGCTCCTGCTAGTAATAACCCTACTCCCATAGCAACACCTATACCAATTGGGCCCGCAGAAATGATGAGCGCGGTTAAGCTGGTCCCCATGATTCCAGCAGTTACAGCCAAACCCAAACCAATAAGACCCAGTGCCCCCGAATAACTGCATAAAAAACTGCCCGCTGAACTTAATGCCACCAGCATTTTTTCTTTTCCAGTAATATAATCGGCAGCACTTTTTTCATTTCCTTTTATAAACACCGGTTTTTGGAAGCTTTTCTTTAACTCTTCCTGCATCAAATGGAGTTCATTTTTTTCTTGAGGAGATAATTTTGCTTGTGATGAAAGTTGTTTCATCCTTTTTCTGATGCTCTGCAAAAAAGCAAGCTCTGCTTGCAGTTCCTCCAGCTCAAAAACTGCATTTTTTTCGCTTTGATTTTTCTTATAATTAGCAAACATAATGAGGGTAAAACCCAGAATAGAGACAACAGCAAACGCAATATTTATGCCTAACGCTACTGCAGCACTAGCCCCGGCAAATAACCCGGTATATGCAAAGGATTCTGTTAATTCAGGAATTGAAGCAGAAGGGCAAAATGTTTCAAACAAAGCGGACCAAAAGCTTTTATTTTTCAAACTTCCTATATGTTTTTGCCTTAAGTTTAAAGCGGCATCAATATGATTTTTTGCATACCCAGGTTGGAATTTAAGCAACAAAGTTTTATAAAGAGAATCATCCTGCAAGCCAGCTGCGAGAATAAGGGGTATTTCTCCTTTATTGTTGGGAACAATAAGCAGATGAACTGCTTTCTTTTGGGAAGCCTCCAATACCGCTAATTTGGTACTCCGGTCTTTGTCTGTGCGTTCTGCCTTTTTTTTCCTGATTTTGGCCGTATCCGATATACCAAGCATTTCCTCCGCAATATTGATATAGCCCTGTTGCACTGCGAGATGTAACGCACTGTTACCGTCCTTGTTTTGCACAGCAAGGTCAGCACCCTGAGCAAGCAAAAATTTAACGCTATTTAAAAAACCCTTATCTGCCGCAAAATGCAAAAGCGTATTCCCTTGCTCATCCACTTCATTGAAATTCACATTACTTGACTTAATTTCTTGCCTGAATTTTTCCTCGTTTTCCAAAAGAGCTTTTTTTAATGCTTCAATCATAGTGATGTTCCAGGAAGTAAAAATATAGGGTGTCATTGTAACAAGCAAAAATTAAGGCAAAATTAGAAATCCATTCCTAATGGCTTTACATCATGAAGAATGAGTTCTCCAAGTATCTTAAAAATTATGCAAAGCTCCAGGTAATTTGCCCGCCTATTGCTGTAGTTTGGGTATTGGTATGTCCCTTAAGTGAAGATAGAGGAGTAACCAGGTTCACCGGCATTTGATTGAAAAAAGAATGGCCAACCCCTACATCATAGCCTAAATTTTCAGCGGGTTGAAAATGCGCACCGACAGCTACAATCGTTGCACTGCCTACCGGGTCGGCAATACCACGGTCCTTATCGTTGGAAGGAGTGCTCATGAATTGAATACCGCCTCGCAAATGCATTTTTGGCGTAGCCTTAAACGAGGCCCCCACTGCATAATCAAAGCAATTGCGGTAATTAAAAGGAATCGTTACAGGTATTGTGATTCCCGCAGGGGTTTCAGTATGCTCCATAGTTATTTGCTTAAAGGTACTCCAATGGGTATAAAACACAGTGGCCATGCCCGTCCATCGTTGCGTGAAATCATGCTGCACGCTTAATTGGGCGCGGGCAGGCAATGCAGCTTTCGTTTCCTGCTGATTGGTTCTGAAGATCCCTACTAAAGGGACATGAACAGTACTATGTCCGGTTGTAGTAATCGAAATTTTCGAATTGTAACTCAAACCAATTCGCGTTTCAGGAGAAAAGTCAAACAACACGCCTCCATGCCAACCATAACCCCAGCCGCTTAAATGATTTTCAAGTCTTGAATCGAAAGGAAAAGAAACGGGGGGTCCATACATGCTATTGAGAGTAAATGCCAAATGCAGGGCATCAAACCCAGCCCCCACGGAAAAACGATCGGTTATCTTTACGCCCAAACTTGGACCTACGTCAATTCCCACGACCTGGGAACGGGTAGAGACATAGCGTGCAAGGGATGAGGGTGAAGAACCATAGTTTGTACCTAACCCAAAAGGAGTCGTTAAACCAAGACCAACCGCAACCCGCTTGTTAAGCGGAGCTGAATAGTAGAATGACGGCAGAAATGCTTTAATTTGGCTATGGGTCTCTCCTGATTGCACTACGGTGAAAGGAAAGGGGAAGGGGGGAGTAACTGCCGTGCCTCTAAACCGGGCAGTGCCGGCGATACCTAAAGCATTACCTACAATTTGTTGATGGGGAAGCTTAACTAAACCTGCAGGATTCGTATAGGCCGTACTTGCATCACTGGCAGCTGATGCCCAATCGGCATAAGCCACTCCCAATCCGGCTGTATTTACGAAAGGTAAACTAAAGTCAGATGCTGCCGAAACTGGTGAAGCAAGCCAGAATGCAGAAATTGCTAAGGGTAAATGAGACAATTGACGCACGTTTTGCTCCTTTATATTTTGCCATCCTTTATCAAGTGAATCATCATCTCAATCTCCTCTGACATAGGCCTGCAATTTTCTATTTTTGGAGAATATTGCCGCACCGAGTGATAAAAAGATTGAGCTTTTTTACTGGCCTTTTCTATACCGCGAAATTCCAGGGCCTGGGTTGCGGCAAGCAGTAAAATGGTTGTTAAACGTTCCAAATTGGCAACTGACTCTTGCAAATCAAAAGCAGCGTGGGTCCCCAAGCTGTTTACATCCTGATTATCGCCTTCAGTGGGCAAGGTAAACGATTGATGCGACTGGGCCAACTTGCGATTTTGTACTGCAAGTGCCGCAGAAAGCAGCTGCATGGAACGAAAACCGTTATGTTTTTCCGGATTAGGTACCAAATTCACTGGTAAATTATGATTTTTACGCGGGTGAACCAAATTTGCGAGCAATGCATGGATCCAGGTTGAAGCCTGGGCGATATTCATTTTTAAAAGATCACATGCATCGGTTATATAATAGCCCATAAAATTGGCACTGTGATGGATGTTATTTGCGGCGGCATCAATGACAGGATTATCATTAACCGAATTCATTTCATTTTCTATCCACTGGATAGCCCGTGTCAAATTCTCCTGGAATGGGCCAAAACCTTGAGGCACGGAACGAATCGAGTAATAATCCTGCACCGGCTTATAGGCATAATCTTTTATTCTTAATTCATCTAAATCAGTCAATAGTTGACTGCCTTCCCAAAAATCAAGAAAAAATTGGTTGATTTCCATTTCACCTTTTTGATTTTTGAGTTGATGTACCATTGGATGATAGGCGCTGTTAATTACCAGTAAAGCCTCCAGGGACATCGCCACAGCTGCCAACATGTATTTAAATAAGTGGTGCAAATCATATACGGCCAAACTGGAAATTGCCGTCATAAATGAGGTGCCATTAATCAAGGCAAGTCCATCACGCATTACCGGTTTATAAGCTTTAAGGCCTGCCAGGTGAATTGCTTCGGGCGCCAACATCATTTTTCCTTGATAAGTCACAGCGACTGGCTCGCCAATGAGTGCTGCAGCAATCATTGACAGTGGAATAAGATCACCGCTGGCGCCAATAGAACCATAGCAGCGAACCACAGGAGTAATTCCGGCATTGATAAAATCTAAAAGTGAATTAATCAATTCCGGATGCACGCCTGAATATCCTTGAGCCAGGCAATGAGCACGCAGCATCATTGTCAGACGGACCGTTTGCGGTGCAACCAGTTCGCCTAGCCCGCAGGAAAGGGAACGGATGATATTTTCTTGCCGCTCTTTAATGGCATCATAGTACTCAAAGGTATTAGTCTCCTTGAGGGCAGCATCGATATAGCGGACTTGATCGCCAAAATTTGTATTTACCCCATAAATAGGGACTCGCGAATCAACATGAATTTTCAGAAATTGGTAGGAGGCTTCAACTGCCTCCATCGCCTGCAGCGGTAAGGCGACCGGGGAAGAATAGCGTGCCAATGCCTGGGAAGATGCAATAGTTAATTGGCAACCATGCCCGATGGTTATAACAGGTAAATCTGTTTTACTCACATCTTCAGCACTGAATGCTTGGGGGATAGTGAACGAATTAAGATGTTCCAAGCGCAAACTCCATTTATCAAGTAAAAATCATTACGAGCTGACTTAGTGTGTTCTCTTTTATTAGACTTTTCAATAACTAAATTTTTATTTACAGCCCCTGTAATCCTGGGTCAAGACTGCGTCTTAACCGAGGATATGTTTTATTAGAACGGCAACTCCAATTTATCATTTACTAAACGTAATTGTTTCTTAAACAATTGCTGGATTTGCTCTAAATTATCCGAATCTTCTGCTTCAAAACGGGCAACGAGGCAAGGGGTTGTATTGGAAGCACGCAATAGGCCCCAACCCTTATCAAACTCTACGCGTAAACCATCAATAGTAATAACTCGGGCCTGCGGAAATTTTGCCATTTCATTAAAGCGCTTCATGAATTGGAATTTCTCTTCATCAGCTATGGCAATTTTTAATTCAGGAGTATTAACACTATTTGGGATCGCTTCAAATTGTTCACTTACGGTTAAATTCGATGCACTGACGATTTCAAGTAAACGACAAGCACTGTACAGGGCATCATCAAATCCATACCAACGATCTTTGAAAAACAAATGCCCGCTCATTTCACCGGCAAGAGCCGCCCCTTCTTTTTTCATCACGTGCTTGACTATGGAATGACCTGTGGGACACATTTTAGGTAATCCGCCGGCTTCCAGAATAACCGACTCCAGATGACTGGAGCATTTCACATCAAATACAATGGTAGCTCCGGGAAGACGGGTTAATAATTCACGAACATAAAGAATCATTAACCGATCAGGCCAAATCATCTCCCCTTTATTGGTAATTAAACCCAACCGATCCGCATCTCCATCAAAAGCCAACCCCAAGTCCGCTTGATGCCGGGCTACGGCGGCTTTTAAATCCGCTAAATTAGCTTCGATGGTTGGGTCTGGATGATGATTGGGGAAGTGGCCATCTACCTCGCAAAACAAGGGGATAACCTCACAACCTAATTCATGAAGTACTTCAGGTATAATCGGTCCAGCGATTCCATTTCCACAGTCGACCACTACTTTTAGCGGGCGTTTTATTTTTATGTCACTGAGAATGCGCTGTTTGTAACTGGGTAATACATCACATTGTTCTTCTTTACCTTGACCAAAGAGCCGCTTTCCTTCAAGGACCAGGTTATATAAGATATCTATATCTTCTTGCATCAAGGTTTTTCCCATTAATACCATCTTGATGCCGTTGTAGTTTGCGGGGTTATGGCTTCCTGTAACCATCAATCCGCAATCAAGGCCCTGTGTATGAATTGCATAATACATAACCGGTGTAGGGACGGCACCGAGATCCAATACATCAATGCCACTGTCCAAAAGTCCTTGCTTTAAAGCAGCAGCCATTGCAAAGCTGGTAAGACGACCGTCACGCGCCAAAAAAATTTGCTGTCGTTTTAAATCGCTTAAATGGCAAGCAAGGGCAAGACCAATACTGTAAAAAGCATTTTCATCCAATTCTTTGCCAATGATGCCTCGAATATCATAGGCGCGAAATACTGAGCGAGATACTTGTTTTTGTTGATATTTCATTAATGTCTCCCTGAACTTCCAAAACCACCTTCACCTCTGGAGGTCTCGGTAAATGAATCAACTATTTCAAAAGCAGCTTGCACCACTGGGATAAAAACCAATTGCGCAATGCGCTCTCCAGGATTCACTGTGAAATGCTCAACACCTCTATTCCAGCAAGAAATCTTCAGCTCGCCTTGATAATCAGAATCGATAAGCCCCACTAAATTACCCAAAACAATACCGTGCTTATGTCCCAAACCTGAACGAGGCAGAATCACTGCAGCCAATTGAGGATCTGCGATATAAATGGATAGTCCGGTAGGCAATAAAACCGTTTCTTGGGGGGCAATTTGCATTGGCTCATCAATACACACCCGCAAGTCTAATCCGGCTGCGCCATGAGTGGCATAAGTGGGTAAGGGGATTGTATCTCCTATTCGTGAATCTAGAATTTTTAACTGAATCGCTTGGGTCATAATTTTTCCTATTCATCTCAAGGCACAACATTTTGCAGAGTTGCCGCAATGATTGCAATAATTTGTCCTGCTAACCGGGTCTTATGGTTAAAGGGCAATTCGATTTGCTTGTTTTTTGTAATGACAGTGACCTGATTCATGTCACTATCAAATCCTAGTCCTTTGCCTACAGTATTAGCCACAATCATATCCAATTGCTTGTGTTGTAATTTTTCCGTGGCATAGTGCACAACATCCGTAGTTTCGGCAGCAAATCCAACCACACAAGAAGCTCGACCTGACTGAACTACACGGCTTAAGATATCGGGATTTTTAACCAGCTTAAGCGTCATTTCTTCTAGATTTTTTTTCTTCATTTTCTCAGACGCCACTGATTCAACCCGATAATCTGCAACAGCGGCTGTTCCTATAAATATACCACCCTCAGGCATTTCCTGCATTACTGCAGCAAGCATCTCTTGTGCTGACTCAACCTGAATCCGCTTAATTCCGGATAAGGTTTGTAACGAAGTCGGCCCGCTTACTAGGGTAACCTGCGCCCCAGCCATAGCAGCAGCTTCTGCCATAGCGTACCCCATTTTTCCGGAACTGTAATTGCTGATATACCGGACTGGATCTAAAGGTTCCCGCGTAGGCCCGGCCGTGACGAGAACTTTTTTATCCTGCAATATCTGGTGCACATCGTGCAATCTTAATGCACTTAGGATTTGTTCTGCTTCACTCACTCGCCCCAAACCTTGCTCCCCGCAAGCTTGGGAACCTTCTTCCGGGCCGACAAAAATTACCCCTCTATCCCGCAAGAGCTTGCAATTGGCCTGGGTTGCAGGATGTGCCCACATACTGCGATTCATCGCGGGACAAACCATTACGGGAACTTCGGCAACGAGGTATAAAGTAGAAAGTAAATCATCGGCAATACCTTGAGCCATTTTGGCAAGGATGTTTGCAGAAGCAGGCGCAATAACCAGATAATCCGCCCATCGCGCCAACTCAATGTGCCCCATCGCACGCTCTGCCTGGGCATCAAACAGGTCGGTACGAGTACTGTTGCCTGATAAAGCTTGCATTAGCAATGGACTGACAAATTCCTTGGCGGATTGCGTCATCACGACATTTACCTCAGCCCCAGCACGAGTTAATTCCCGAATCAGGTAAGCTGATTTATATGCAGCAACACCCCCACAAACGCCAAGAAGTATTTTTTTCCCAACGAAATCTTGCATGATAGGTCTTTTTTGATAAGAATAGCTCCGATCAAAGCATAAACTTCGCAATAAAGGAATAGGAAAATGACGGTTGTCGAATCAACAAGGCAGTTAGATCTGCGCGAAAAACTGCTCACTTTTGGTGCGCAAAATCTTTCAGATACCGAATTACTTGCTATTTTTATCAGCTCGGGCACCAGTAAAAAATCTTGTGTGCAATTAGCATTCGATCTCCTGAAACATTTAGGTGATTTACGAGCCATCCTTAACGCGGATAAGCAAAGCTTCAAAAAAATAAAAGGCTTAGGTGAAGTCCGTTATGCTCAGTTGCAAGCAGTCAAGGAAATGTGTCGACGAAGTGACTTCATCCAGTTGCAAAAAGAAATCCAAATCACAAACAGTAAACAGACCTACGCTTATTTAAAAAAACGTTTGCGCGACTACAAAAATGAAACCTTCGCTGCTTTGTTTCTCGATAATCAACATCGGATAATCGCTTACGAAGAACTCTTCTCGGGTACAATAAATACGGCAACGATTCATCCAAGACCCATCATACAACGTGTTCTTCAACTCAATGCCGCAGCACTTATTCTTGCCCATAATCATCCATCAGGATTATCCGATGCCAGCTATCAAGATGTCGTTGTAACCGAGCGCATTCGTGAAGCACTGGAGCTCGTTGATGCCCGTTTGCTTGATCATATCGTTATTGGCGACAATGAAGTTTATTCCATCCTGGGTGAAAACAAATCCATATGCCACGAATGAATAACTCATCTCAAGGGGAACCGTTAAAATACCAAAAATTTATTGATCGGTCCTATAATCAAAAATACTCATTGAATCGGAAATACTAAATGTTCAAACTTATTTTTATCGTACTCTTTTCATTTGCAGTCACTGCAGTTTCTACTGAAACCGACTATTGCCAACAGGCTTTAGACAGTTTGTATGCAAAACAAGGGGACATAATTTCTGTAATCAAAATTCACACCCATAAAACTGCCCTTTATTCTTCCAGCGTAGAAACAAGCACCGATTGCCAAAATTATACGCCCTTATTTTCAGTTAAAAATCCTGATGTAATAAAAACCCGGGGCGGCTTTTGCAGCGTCCTACCTGCTGATGAACTAAAACCTGGTTTATGTTCTTTACACTTGAAACTTTGTATCTCGGAACAGGAGTGTAAAAATTTAATCATAAAATTAACTGCTGAGAAGAATCAGTATATCCATGCAGATCCTGAGTATTTGGAAATTAATTTCAAGCCCTGATAAGGCACAAGTGGACTGATTTTTATCAAAAAATCATTCTATTGATATCTGATGGGCAAATTTTATATAATGCGGGCAATTAATACCATCTATGAGTTCTACCATGAGCTTTTCTTCCAAATTAAAAGCAGATTATGTTCAGTTGATTAATGAAGAATTGGATAGCATTCCCGTAAACCAAGCTGAGCAATTTAATTTAGTTGCCCAAGAGTTACAAAATATTATTACCTCTGATTTAATCTTACTTGTTAAAAGTTTTTTTTGCCCCAAAATTAACCTACCTGCACCAATCCAGGAGCAATTAAACGAAATTCGTTATATTTATAATAACCCCAAAGATTATGTGGCCTCTGTTGCGGATTATCCAGAATATAAACAAATTCTTAAAGGAAGAATCACCGCGAAAATTTCTGAATTTCGCTCTTTCACAGAAAAGGAAAAACAGAATTACATCCAGTTTCAAAACGAAAAGCACCATTTCTCTGAGAAAATATCTGTGCTTTAATTTCGAAACACATGGAGGAGTAAATGCGTTTCAGCAGCTGAAGGTTTGACCCTCCTGGTATTCTTTTTGTTTTTCTGAAAATTCTCGTACTTGTTCTTTAGATAGGGTAATGACATAGGGTGGGTCCGAGGCATAATGAGTTTCCAGGCAAATGGTAAACTGCTTATTTTCATTTATTGGCTTTTCTTGTTCCGTCAGATTTATTTGCTCAACCACATTATAGGATTCATTGAGCATCTTTCCCGGATGTTGGCCACTAAAGTCAATTTCCTTGGCCAGTGTTTTTTTATCAAGGTTGGTCAAATAGGTTATTGCCCGATGCAAATCTTCCTCTGTGAGCGCTTGCTCAGGATGGCATATACACGACAGCCTCTCTTTTATTGCATTACTTTTTGCTTGCAAGCTCCTTTCAGCCACTGGAAGAAAATGCGATGCATGCAACGATCGAAGATGAGTAAATAATTGCTCATTATGTGAAGGCTTATGAGTAATAAATCGTTTTATTAAACTGCCACTGCGCTCACTGCTGACCAATTCAAGATCTTTCTTTTGAATGACATAAAAATCGATTTTATCCATATGAGTGATTCTTTTCCCTTCATAGGCACGCATCGTCTCAAGTATTTTATTCATGGTTAGCGGCTCTGCTGGTTGCCATTGTGCATAGTAACGGGCAATTTCAGTAGCTATGTGAAACGCCTGGGCTTTATCTTTTTTCAGATCTTTTTGGTGTTTTTCCAAAGCCTCGATAAATCCTTTATTGTATTCGGAAATTTTCATTTGATGCGGCTTATCAAGTGCTAAATTCAGCCTATGGTCTAGTGCATTGTACAGATTGGCTTCTTCTTGAAATTTGGTAAGCACCGTTGCTACGTTTGAGCGATTAGAGCGTAATTGCTCCCCCGCCTGGACCCACTTATCAAGGGTAGTTTCATGCCCCCAGGTATTGTTAAAAACAGAGCCCATAACCGTTTGATTGTAATAAGTAGTAGCAATCTGCTCTACTATTTTAAGCTGGCAATACCATTCTTCCGGGATGGGTACTGCTCCCAATGAATGGGCCTCGGTTAAGGATTGATCTCCAGCCACACCACATACATCTGACAAGCGCATCAAATCAAGGGTTGTATCATGGGTAAATCGAGATCTTTGGATCACCCTGAATTCTCTGGCATTGGGATTTGACTTATCCAAAATGATCTCTTTATACGGGTTTTCTGAATCTCCGGTAAAAAGTACAAGCTTGCTATACCCCAATCCTTTTAACTTTTCCTGAAAATCTTGTTCTGTAAGCATGGATAAAACTGTTTTGTCTTTGTCATTCTTGGTTGAAGCACTCACGAAAAAATTGGCATGCTTTTCTAGGCCATTACTCGCAGCAAATACTGCAGCAGCTCTTTTGTAGGATTTGGGAAAATTGTAGTAAGAAAAGGCAAAACCATTCTTTCTGACAAAGGAAGGATCTTGAGCTGCCTCACCTACAACCTGTTTTTTTAAAAGCGGATCAAGTTCACTGAGGATATGTGCCCGTGCTTCAAGTTTCTTCTCAGGAGGCAAACGGGAAAAATTTTTCAAATCGGGTTCAATTAAAATACCGGGAAAATTCTCACCTACGCCTACATTTCCGCTTAAACACACTATGGGGGGATCATATTCCTTTTGATTGTAAAGTCCATATTCCCCTATAAAAATTTTAGGACAATCATTTCCCTGGTAATACTGTGATTTCAATGAGCTATCAAAAATTGCAGTTTCTACTGCAAGTTTGGCGCTTTTACAGAGTTGTTCTACTTTTTCCAGTTCAGACTTTGTATTTACCATGTGAATTTTGGGATACTGCTCTTGTAACCCTGGTTCGATGTCATGAACTTTTTGGATTGCGCTGGGTACACCAAGAACATAAACAGGAGCCTCTGGATATTTTTTCATAAGAAATTTAGCAACTTTCATTGCCAGGGACACATCACCATAGCCTTCTTGATCAATCATATGCAATACTATGGGGCCTTTAAAATCTGACTTAAAGACATCTTCGCTCCGAATCATGAGCCACCACCAAAAACAACACTATATGATTAATAATAGACCATTAATTGAACGGTGATTTTTCTCGGCCATACACTGATTTTAAAAGCAATGCTTCTCGTCAGAGAGAAATGTGCCAACAAAAAAGCCAGCAAGTATTTTCCAGAAAGTCGGATGGATTTAAATCTTAGATGAGCGATGGGGGCTAATGGTTAAGCTCTGGCAAAATCAAAAGCAATAATCTTGGCAATTTCTGATTGCTTTAAGGCTAAAGCCAGTAAACGGTCAATTCCTAAAGCCACGCCGCTGCATGCAGGCAGTCCATGCTCTAAAGCATGTAACAGATATTGGTCTGCCTCCATGGATGGAAGGCCTTTTTCTCTTCTTAATTGCTGATCCTGGGCGAAACGTTTTGCCTGGGCATCCGCGTCAGTCAATTCGTGAAAGCCGTTAGCTAACTCCACTCCTTGATAATAAACCTCAAAACGTTCTGCTACCCCATTCCTGGTTTTTGCTAAAGAGGCTTGAGATGCCGGAAAATGATACACAGCCACCGGTTCTTTTTCATTCGCCAAAAATGGCTCTACAACATGGCTCATTAGCAGGAAGAGAAACTGATCCCTATCATTCTCCTGAGAGGGTAAAACATAATCTAATTCAAAATGTTCCAAAACTTTGCGAAGTTGCGGAATTGTTGCTGATAAAGGATCAATTTCACAAGCTTCAAGGAAAACCTGTTGATAGGTTTTCCGGATCATAGGGTTAGATTGCAACACCTTTTGCAAAAAAAGATCCATCTCATCCATTAACCCATGATGATCGATATCTAATTGATACCATTCCAATAAGGTGAATTCCGGGTTATGCCAACGGCCTAATTCATCATCGCGAAATACCCGTGCCATCTGAAAAATAGGACCACTTCCTGCAGCGAGTAAACGCTTCATGTGATATTCTGGCGAGGTTTGCAGACAGTAGGTTCCATTACGAAAAGTTGCTCTGATATTACTGAGATAGACATCAGTTGTGCCATAACGGGCCATAATTGGAGTTTCTACTTCCAAATAACCCCGTTCCAGGAAGAATTGCCTAATTGTTGCTAATAATTCCGCACGATAGCGCAAAAATTCAATAGATGCTGAAGGTTGCCACATTTTAATAAAACATTCCCAATTCAAGGCGTGCTGCTTCAGTCATTCTTTCCTGAGACCAGGGCGGCTCCCAGACTAGCTCCACAGTACAATCACAAACCCCTTCCACTTTGTTGACTGCTTGTTCTACAGTTCCCGGAAAAGTTTGGGCCACCGGGCAACCTGGGGTAGTTAAGGTCATTTGGATGGTCACATGGGATTCATCATCAATGGATATATCATAAATCAATCCCAAGTCATAAATATTAACAGGAATTTCGGGATCATAAATTTCCCTGAGCGCATTAACAATGGCTTCTTTTAATAGTTCCGCATCCTGTTTTTTCTTAAAACCAAACATAAACGTACCTTTTCTCGGGTCTTTTCCATTTCACCAGCTTCAGGCCAAAATGACTCTGATTTTAGAGTTCCCGAAGTGCTGCATACATCCAGTATGTGCGCATCGGTAACAGAAAATCAGAACAGTTTGTCCAGACTATAGATGGAAAAGGACCCTATTCTGTTTTTACCACATTGCTGTCTTTATTTAATGCGGCTTCCAATGTATGCCATGCCAAAGTAGCACATTTTACCCGGGCTGGATAAGCCTTTACTCCTGCAAGTACTGTCAACTTGTCCATATACCGCAACTGGCCTTCCTCATTTTGAGTCAGCATATGATGAAAACGATGAAACATTTCATGTGCTTCTTCTATCGTTTTGCCTTTTATGGAATCCGTCATCAAGGAAGCTGAAGCTTGGGATATGGCACAACCGCATCCTAAAAAGCTTAATTCAGTAATCAAATCTCCTTCAATTTTGGCATAAACCGTTAATTTATCGCCACATAAAGGATTGAAACCATTCGCCTGAACCGTAGCATCATTCATCTCATAATGATGACGGGGATTGCGGTTATGATCGATAATGATTTCCTGATAAAGCTCACGCAGTTCAGCACTCATGCAAATACCTCTTTAACGCGATGTAACGCCTTAATACACAAGTCGATTTCTTCTTTGGTATTATAAAATGACAGTGAAATCCGTGACGTTGCCGCAACATTATAAAAATCCATCAACGGCATGGCGCAATGATGACCGCTGCGAATAGCAATTCCTTCACTATCCAAAATAGTACCAATATCATGGGCATGAATGGTCCCATGTACAAAAGAAACAACCGGTACTTTGTTTTTGGCGGTACCTATAATATTAAATCCACCTACAGAGCGAATCCCCGCAGTTGCATATTCGAGTAATTCTGTCTCATAGTGAATTACTGCCTCCCTATCCAGGGATTCCAAATAATCGATAGCGACACCCAGACCAATTACACCTGCAATATTCGGTGTGCCCGCTTCAAATTTATGCGGAAGCGGAGCGTATTCTGCTGACTCCAAAGTCACATAATTAATCATTTCGCCACCTCCCTGATAAGGAGACATGGCGTTTAAAAGCTCTTCCTTACCCCATAAGATACCAATACCTGTAGGACCATATAATTTATGACCGGAGAATGCATAAAAATCGCATCCCAAATCTTGTACATCTACAGGCAAATGCGGAGAGGCTTGTGCTCCATCCAGGAGGACTTCAGCTCCATACTCATGGGCCATTTTTATCATTTCTTTTACTGGATTAATGGTTCCTAATGCATTGGATGCATGGGTAATTGCCACGAATTTGGTGTTTTTATTCAGTTTACTGGCAAACTCTTCCAATAAAATCTCTCCATCCAGAGAAATAGGGGCAACTTGCAGTTTTGCGCCTGTTTTTTTACACACCATCTGCCAAGGAACAATATTGGAATGATGTTCCATATGGGTAATTAAAATTTCTTCATCAGGTAGGATACGGGGTGCAACCAAACTTTGCGCTACCAGATTAATAGCTTCCGTTGTGCCCCGGACAAAAATACACTCATTAGGGGAGTTGGCATTAATAAAACGCTTTACTTTGGAGCGGGCTGCTTCAAAATGTTCCGTTGCCCTGACGCTTAGGGTATGTACACCGCGATGAATATTAGAGTTATCATGCTCGTAGTAATGGGAAATGGCCTCAATGACTGCTTTAGGCTTGTGCGTCGTTGCTGCATTATCAAAGTAAATTAAATCAAAATCGTTTATTTTTTGATTAAGTACAGGGAACTCTTTACGAATCGCATGAATATCCAAAGTGTCCATTTCACTTACCCTAACTGTTGTGTTAATAAATGCCCCATGTACTCGGCCAATTCCCTGTGGGGAATGAGCCGCAGATTGTCACTGGCAAAAGCATGGATTAAATAGTGTGATGCTTCAAGCCGACCAATTCCACGGGTAGCTAAATAAAATAATGCTTCCTCATCCAATTGTCCAACCGTGGCGCCATGAGAACACAAAACATCATCAGCAAAAATTTCCAGTTGCGGTTTGGTGTCCACTTCTGCATTTGCTGAAAGTAATAAATTTTTATTTTGTTGCTTTGCATTGGTATGTTGCGCGTCTTTAGCAACAATCACCTTGCCATTAAATACTGCACGTGAACGTCCAGTAAGAACTCCTTTATAATCCTGTTCACTGCTGCAATCAGCTACCATATGGTGCACTGTAGTATGATGGTCCACATGCTGTCCTTCTGCAGGAGCATAAATCCCGTTCATTAAAGAATGCGCTTTTTCCTCTTGTAAATACAAGCTGATATCAGAGCGCACCAAATGTCCACCTAAACTTAAAGAATGATTCGCAAACTCGCTGTGCGCCAATTGCTTCACAGACAAATGCCCCAGGTGAAAAGCGGCTTTACTCTCTCTTTGAATGGTGCAATGGGTTAATTTCGCACCGGTTCCAACCATCACCTCTGTTACTTTGTTGGTCAAATAGCAACAATCTGCCGAACCTTGATAATCCTCAATAATGGTAGCCTGGCTGTTTGCCTCAGCAATAATCAGGTGCCGCAGATATACTGCTTGCTGCATTTGGTTTTGCACGTGGGATAAAGCAATAGGTTCCTCAATTAGGGTTCCTGCTGGGATGTAAATAAAAACCCCACAGTGGATCATGGCAGTATTTAAATAATGAAAGCCATGCTCTTGTTTGAGGATAGTTCCCAAATAAGGTTTTAACAATTCAGGGTGCCGGATTAACGCTACTGACAAAGGAAGGATTAATACTCCCTCCGGCAGCGCTTTGGCGAGTTGCTCCACTCCCAAAATGGTCCCATTCTGAATCAACACCTTATGTTTAACTGGCAAATCAGCATATGATTTTTCATCAGCTCTTGTGGATGCGCTTTCTTTAGAACTCTCAGCCTCTACAGAAGGCTTAAAAGTTTGCTTGAACAAAGCATCAACACGAGTATATTTCCAGTTTTCATCATGGTGTGTGGGAAAACCATGCTGGTGCAAATCCATTAATGCTTTGGTTTGCATTTGGGCAAGCCAGGGCAATGCAGAACAAATCGCTTTTGCCTGTTGTTGGTAAAAATCCAAAATCTCGCTCATCACTACACCGTTTCCTCAAGCCAGCTGTATCCTTTTTTCTCTAATTCAAGCGCCAGTGATTTATCGCCGGACATAATAATACGGCCATTCACCAACACATGGATAAAATCTGGCTCAATATAATCAAGCAAGCGTTGATAATGCGTTACTAAAATAATAGAGCGCTCAGGTGAACGCATCGCATTAACCCCATGAGAAATAATACGCAAGGCGTCAATATCCAGACCCGAATCAGTCTCGTCGAGAATCGCAAGCTTAGGCTCTAGGGCTGCCATTTGCAAAATTTCATTGCGTTTTTTTTCACCACCAGAAAAGCCCTCATTAATGCTGCGGTATAAAAAACTTTCATCCATTTCCAGTAATTGGCATTTTTCCCGGATAAAAGACAAAAATTCAATTGCATCAAGGGTGTTTTTTCCCTGGCCCTTTCGTACTGCATTAACTGAAGCTTTGAGAAAATTAACGTTTGTAACACCAGGTATTTCCACAGGATACTGGAAAGATAAAAAAATTCCGGCACGTGCTCTTTCTTCTGGAGATAAAGGCGCCAAGTCCATACCCAGATAGTTTATTTCCCCGTCAGTCATATGATAAGAAGGATGGCCCGCCAATACTTTGGACAGAGTACTTTTGCCCGAACCATTAGGTCCCATAATGGCATGTACTTCTCCAGGATTTACCTGAAGATTAATCCCTTTTAAAATGGCTTGATCATTTACTTCAACATTTAAGTCTTTTATTTCTAACATATTAGCCTACTGCCCCTTCTAAACTCAGACCTAGCAATTTAGTCGCTTCCACCGCAAATTCCATAGGTAATTCTTTTAGTACCTGTTTACAAAAACCATTTACAATCATTGAAACAGCATCCTCTGTATCAATTCCTCGCTGCTGACAATAAAACAATTGCTCTTCACTGATTTTTGAAGTCGTTGCTTCATGCTCTACTTGTGCTGTAGGATTCTTGACCTCTATATAGGGAAAAGTATGAGCAGAGCATTCAGAGCCCATAAGCATGGAGTCACATTGAGTATAATTGCGTGCATTGGTCGCGGTTGGTGCAATACGAACCAAACCACGATATGCATTATGTGCACGTCCTGCACTAATTCCTTTGGAAATAATAGTAGAGCGGGTGTTTTTTCCAATATGAATCATTTTAGTGCCTGTATCGGCTTGTTGATAATTATTGGTTAAAGCAACGGAATAAAACTCTCCAACAGAGTCATCCCCTTGTAAAATCACACTTGGATATTTCCAGGTAATTGCAGAACCTGTTTCGATTTGGGTCCAGGAAATTTTGGAACGTTTCCCGCGGCATGCTCCACGTTTGGTCACAAAATTATAAATACCCCCTTTACCATCCTTATCACCAGGATACCAGTTTTGCACAGTGGAATATTTAATTTGTGCTCCATCCAGGGCTACTAGTTCTACTACTGCCGCATGCAGTTGGTTTTCATCGCGCATGGGTGCTGTACAGCCCTCAAGATAAGAAACATAACTGTCCACATCGGCGATAATTAAGGTACGCTCAAATTGTCCGGTAGACGCCGCATTAATCCGGAAATAAGTGGATAGTTCCATGGGGCACCGTACGCCTTTGGGTATGTAGACAAAAGAACCGTCACTAAAAACAGCCGAATTTAAAGCCGCATAAAAATTGTCCCGATAAGGCACTACTGATCCCAAATATTGCATCAGTAACTCGGGATGAGTGTGTACTGCTTCAGAAACAGGGCAAAAAATGACCCCTTTTTCAGCGAGTTTTGCTTTAAAGGTAGTTGCTACGGAAACGCTGTCAAAAACGGCATCTACAGCCACGCCCGCCAACATTTCCTGCTCCCTTAAAGGAATGCCCAGTTTTTCATAGGTTCTTAATAATTCCGGGTCAACTTCATCCAGGCTTTTAGGAGCGTCTTTTTTCTTTTTAGGCGCTGAATAATAAGAAATAGCCTGATAATCCACGGGAGGGTAATGCACACTGGACCATAAAGGAGGCGACATCGTTAGCCAATGCCTGTAGGCTTTTAAACGCCACTCAAGCAAAAACTCCGGCTCACCTTTAATCGCTGATAAACGACGAATAACGTCTTCGTTCAGCCCAGGCTCGAAAGTATCCACTTCAATGTCGGTTGTAAACCCATGTTGATATTCTCTATCGAGCAGAGAATTAATTTGCTCACTGCTTTTAGCCACGATTAACTCCACTTGCCAATTGTCGAACTCGTTCCACATCATGTGCTTGCAAGGTGGGTTTCGCCAAAGTGGCTAAACTGACACTATCCAGGGCTGTTTCAATTGCCTGGCTAATCAGGCGCCAATTACCCTGAATAGTACAAACACCTTGTAATGAACAATCATTAGGCTGCAAACTGCACTCTGTGAACCCACGATGTTCTTCCAATGCAAAAATTATTTGCGACACTGAAATTTCAGTTGCAGGTCGCCTCAACCGGTATCCTCCAGTTACTCCACGCACCGAAGTTAACAAACCCGCACTAGTCAAACGTTTTAAAATTTTACTTACCGTAGGTACAGTCAGATGAGTATGTAATGCAATATCACGAGCATTACATAAAACGTGCGCGTGTCTGGCGAGATAAACCATCACAACTGTTCCATAATCGGCCAACTTGCTGATGCGCAGCATAACACCTCAAAAGCGAATAATCTAGTACTAAATAAGTCTTAATTAGAGACAAAAACCCGGTTTAAATAAAATTTGTTTACACTATAAATATAGTACCAAAATAGTTCTATATCTGGTAAACACGAATAGTACCTTATTGTTAAGTAATGATGCAAATAAAATATTCAATAAATTGGATGCCCCTCCGGGCTCAGGAAGCAGCGCCCAGGGATTAGGGAAAACCTTGATTTTCCGTATCCTGTCAGGCCTCACCTCCGTTATTATAACACAAACCCCAATCAGAAAGCTTGACTCACTTGAACAATGCGCGTTATATAACGTATCATCTTCTTTTTAAACATTAGAGCGTTTGCACTACGGTTACATGCTTGAATCGATATCCATTAGGAGCAAGGCCATGACAGTTGCGCATTATCCTGCCTCTCTGGTCAGTAGTCATCTGAATAAGTCGGGAACTATGCTTGTTCCACAAGGTTATTATCGCTCAAAATTATTTATTGCTCCTTTTTCTACCAATGCTCTAGTCGCAGCAGCAGGTCCTCTTTTGTCCTTATTGGAACGTCTCTGTCTTAGCCCTTCCCTCCCCCCCATTGAAAATATCAGAGACAACATTGATCATGAATTGCTTGCTTTCCAGAGCAAAATGGATGCCTCCAAATACCCGGCAGACTTTGCTGCCATTGCTCATTATTTAATGTCAGCCACCATAGATGAATTAATTGGCAAAAACTACATGCGTGTTTATCAAATTAATGCCGAATTTAAAGCATTTACACCGCTGACCAGTGATGATGCGCAGCCGCAATATCGTTTTTTTGAAATTTTGAATTACATCAAGGAGCGTCCCACTCAATATCTTGATCTTATTGAGCTGGTTTATTTTCTTTTAATTGTTGGCTTTGAAGGTCATTACCATCTCAAGGCCGAGGGACGGCAGGTCCTGGATAATTACATTGAAGATCTGTATCAAATCATCCAGCAAAACCGGTTTAATCAACCCCGTCGTTTATTCAATGAAAACCCCATACCGGCGACTGTCAAAAAAAATTATAAAGCAGTCATCATCTCGGTGATTTCTGCGGTTACGATAGTAGCCCTGGCTTTTTTTACAAGCCAATATTTATTGGAAAATAAAGCAAAAACTGTTTTGTTTGGACACACCCAACTTGCTCTTCTGGATAGCTAATGGACAATTCTTTACGCGCGTTATGTGATGCGATAAAAAAAATACTTTCTCAATTAAAACCCCAAAGCAATCCACTGTCTTTCATAGTGATTACGGGAAGAAATGCCCAAGGGAAATCGGCTCTTTTAAAGCAGGGCAATATGGAAGAAATCCCTGTCTTTAGCGAACAACACGCCAAAATTTATTTTAATCAGAAAGGGATCATCATTGAGCTGGGTGAAAGTTGGCTAACTCACAGCAAAACATTGTTGCAAGCTACTTTAAAGCAATTAAATCGGTGTAATGCTTATCTAAAAATTACCGGCCTTGTTTTATGCGTTGATGTAAATGAATTACTCATTGCCGATCCCGCGCAATTTGCCGAACATAAGAAAGCACACGTGCAATTATTGGAGCGTTTTGGAGCCAATCTGGGTTATTCTGTTAATCTTGCGCTGATATTTACCAAAATGGATACGCTTGCTGGTTTCACTGAATTTTACCAGGCTGATCATGCAACTGATCTGTCGAAGCCCCTGGGATTTTCACTGGATTGCAGGAATGAATTAAAGAAAAAAATAGAAGCCTATTCGTTACAATTTAATCAGCTCACAGAACAAATTGGTCAACAGGTCATTAATAAAATGCATCCGGCCCGTTCGACGATGCGCCGCAGTTTAATCCGCGAATTTCCATTACAAGTAGCCAGCCTACGTTCTCCTATTCAGGCGCTAATTCATGGGATTTCCCCCAAACTCTTTAATTTACATTCCATATATTTTACGAGTGCGGAGCAAGGCGGGGTAAGCATTGACCGTTTGAACAAGAAGATTCAGCATGAGTATGCATTAATTGTACAAGATACCTTTCCCCAGGCAACCAATTTCAGAGCCTATTTTATTGAAGGCGCCTTAAGAACGATTCAGGAACATTGCAGTCAAGTACCCCAGATGCGAAGATTTTCCCAAAAACCCATAATTGCACTTACTGCAGGTATTGCAGGCCTGAGTTTGCTGCTATTAAGCTATAACCATTACAAAGCAGCGCATCTGTTAGACGAAGCAAGCAAAGAATTACTCGCTTACGATATTCTGAACAGTCAAAAAAATAAGGAAAAGCAGGCTCTTTATCATCTGTCCAATGCTGCAAAAACAATGGGAAGTATTTCCAGTAATTCTTTGTCGCTTCCTACAGTACATCAATTAAAATTGAATTTGCACCATAATGCCGAAAATCGTCTCCACGGTGAGTTTTTATTCTCCTTAATCAATGAATTAGAAGAAGTAATCAGCAATTCCGGCAATACGCCTCTTGTTCGCTACAATGCCTTAAAAATTTACTTAATGTTCGCGCAACCTGAACATTTTTCAACCCAGAAAATACATGATTGGTTCGCGGCTCAATGGAAAAATCAGCCTGCAACTGCAGTTAAGAAACAATTGGCGTTACTCAAACTCCTGTTAAGCAAACCACCTAAAAATATTGTGGTGAAACCACAAATAATTAGCGATGCCAGAAACTATTTAAATGCGTTACCGTCA
Source organism: Fluoribacter dumoffii NY 23 (assembly GCF_000236165.1). Taxonomy (NCBI): domain Bacteria; kingdom Pseudomonadati; phylum Pseudomonadota; class Gammaproteobacteria; order Legionellales; family Legionellaceae; genus Fluoribacter; species Fluoribacter dumoffii. The sequence goes on from NZ_CM001373.1 coordinate 3,065,916, forward strand.
AGTTATCTTTATTACTCCATTGCTAAAGAGCTTTTCCCCACTGCAAAGCAAAAAATTGAAATTAATGGTTTTGTGTTGGCTACCAACGAACTCCCCGTGTATTTTACCCGGGCAGGTTTTAATGAAATCATGCAAAAAATTCCAGAGATTACCCAGAACCTGCAAAAAGAAAGCTGGGTTTTGGCTCGCAATGATTTAGTCCAGTTACAGGAAATGATAACTCAAGCCTACTGTTTTGATTATGTTACCTGGTGGCAAATGTTCATGCGTAAATCTCAACCCCTGCATTATCAGGATTACCAAGCCGGGCGGCAAGTAGTTAAAAACCTGGAACAATCTCATGCACTGAGTAAAATGGTTGGGTTGATTCAACAAGAGACAAAAGCGGATCTCACCGATAACTCATCTCCGTTTAATCAAGCAATTGCCAATCAATTTACTGATTTAAATTTGATGAGTCATACCACTACCAAAGAACTTAGTTTGAAAATTATTGACCTGGAACGTTTTATTTCCACATTATCCATGATCAATGATGGTGGAAAAACTGCTTTTAATATTACCAAAACACGTTTTGCCAGTGAAATGGCCTCTGACCCGGTAAGTTTGCTTTTCAATCAGGGGCGGCAGTTACCCGAACCCTTGGGCACCTGGGTAAAACAGCTCGCCAGCGATACCTGGAGTATCCTCATAAAAGACAGCCGTCAGTATATTAATCAGCAATGGCAGCAAACCGTTTTCAAGGAATTTCAAACGACTATTGCCAAACGCTATCCTTTTGATGCATCCCAACAAGAAGAAATAGCCATAAATGATTTTAATCACTTCTTTGCTACTCATGGGGCATTGAACAATTTTATTGAAAACTTTGTAAAACCTTTCCTGGATATTTCCAGTGCCGAGTGGAAACCGAAAGCGGTTAATGATTCTGTATTACCCATTGCCTCAGAAACTTTGGATGCACTGATCCGAGCCAATATTATTACCAACATGTTTTTCCCTGATCATGGAGAAGAAAGCAAAATTGATTTCAGTTTGCAAAAAATCAGTCTGGATCCTGTAGTTGCCAATCTGGAACTTGATATCGGCGGAACCAAATTAAATGATAACCAGGGAAGCGACTCGGTAATTCGTTTTACCTGGCCTCAACCTAATGCCAAACTCGCCCTGAACTCCATTGAAGGAAACCATTATGAATTGGCCGAACAAGGGATTTGGGCTTTGTTTAAGCTGCTTGAAAAAGTCAATGTTTTGGTTGATGAGCAAGACAGCTCCAGTTTACAAATTCTCTTTGAAATCAACAGTAATTCAGGACGCTATTTATTAAAAACCAATAATCAGGTCAACCCGTTCACTCCTGGAATTTTAAATGGATTCACATTGCGCGAATCTGTAGTTTAATTAAAGACCTCATTTCAGTTTTAACGAAGAGGATTGGTCTGAACAATCTTTAAAAGCGATTGCTTCGCTAATAAGTGCTTCGGTATTCGTGAAGCCCAGGGGTTTATTCCATTTAGAATAAACCTGCATATACTCCTCCAAAATATTTAGCCCTATATTCCCGCAAAGATAGTTTCGGGTAGCATTTAATACGGGTAGCAAATCAGAATAGTGTTGAAGCCTTGGATGCTCTTCCTTTTGCTTCTGACAACAGGTTATTTCATCTTCAATACGTTTTATCAAATCCTGAAGTTGAACCTCTATTTTTTCTGCTTCCGGATTATTTTTTTGCAGGTTTTTTGAAGAGGTAAAGAAAGTAACATCAAATTCCGTTTTATGATGCTCCGCCATAATAAGTCCCCTATAATCCCTATAGATAATATTGTAGCCATTAATGAGTTTGACCAACCGTATTTAAATGGATTGATTTTAAATGCATCCAATTTTCTTATTATAGTTAAATTTTTAACACCAATGAGGCAGATTCACCCAAATTCATATATAATCTTTATCTCTATTGAAAAAGAAAGGTCGATACTATGCGTACGTTTATTTCCTATTTACTCATTGCATTATTAAGCTTTGGACTGTTGATTAATGAAGCCTCTGCAAAACGTTTTGGTGCGGGCAGAAGCTTTGGCATACAACGTTCACAAAGCGCCCTTTTTTCGCAAAATAAAGTACAGAAATCCGGAGTTATGGGACAAAGCGCTAAAAACCCCAGCCGGTGGGGAGGAGTACTCAGTGGTTTGTTAATTGGCGGCTTACTTACCAGCTTATTTATGGGGCATGGTTTTGCCAGCGGTATCCTGTCCTGGCTGATTATGGGAGCAATCATCTTCTTTCTTGTGGGCTTTTTCCGTAAAAGAATGCAACCGGGATATCAAACTGGACCTGGACAATCCAGCTCCTTTAACCAAAGCAGTTTCAATAATTTTACCCAATCATTCAATAGCAGTATGGGCGGTAGTTCTACAGCGAATGTTTCTGAATATCCTGCAGGTTTTGCACCCGAGGCATTTATTCGGGAAGCAAAGGTCACATTTAATCGATTGCAAGCAGCCTATGATCAAAAAAATCTTCAGGATTTGGGTGAATTCACCGCACCCGAGGTATTCGCAGAAATCAAAATGCAATTAGATGAGGGTGGGGATGCTTCCAATAAAACTGAGGTAATCACGTTACATGCTGAACTACTTGATGTTTCAAGACAATCCAACTCCTTAATCGCCAGCGTTCGATTTACCGGATCGATTAAAGAAAACGATGAGCCTATTACCCAACTGGACGAAATCTGGCATTTTCGTCAGTTCCCAAACAGTTCCCAATGGGTTGTTGGTGGAATTCAGCAAGAAGTGTTTCAACCTTAATCCATGAATAGAGCCCGGGGGCAGAAACACCCCGGGTTTCTTTTAATTTCTACTAGAAACATCCCCCCGCAATTAATTCACAATAAGAGAATCATCAAACACAACAACTTGATTTCGTCCATTTTCTTTTGCTTTATACAACGCTTGATCTGCCTGAATCACAATGCTGTTGATGTCGTTATTTCCTTTATATGCCGAGATTCCAACGCTAATCGTCACATGCACCTTTTGTTCATTCACAGTAAAATAATTTTGCGCAAATTGAAGGCGTAGATCATTACAAATCTTTGCGCTGCTTTGCAGATCTGCACCAGGCAGTATGAGCGCAAATTCTTCCCCCCCGTATCGTCCAATGATATCTCGATTGCGTAAACTGAGCATAAATAAAGATGCCAGCTTTTTAATAACAAGATCGCCAAATGGATGCCCGTAGGTGTCATTAATCAGTTTAAAATGATCAATATCAATCATGATAAAAGACAAGGGGGACTCCTGTTGTTTGGCGCGCGCAACTTCGATATTTAAGCGGTTCAAAATACTCGAATGATTTAATAAACCTGTAAGGCTGTCTGTTGTCATGTAATAGTTTAGAATACTTGCACGATTTGACCGGGAGCGTACAGCAGAAACTAAATCATTTGGCGAAATCGGTTTGGTAAGAAAATCATCGCCTCCCAGACTTATTGCCGTTAATTTTTTATTTTTATCATCCTCGGTGGAGAGGAAAATAATAGGAATCTTGGTATATCTTCTATCCTTACGCAATAAAGCAGCGAGTTCCAGACCCGAGCACTCAGGCATATAAACATCCATTAACAGCAAATCAGGTTGAAATGATTCAAGCTCTTTTAATAAATCTAAGGGATTGGTAATGGTACGGGTAATCATGTCTGCCTGTTTTAAAATTAAAGAGTAATACTCGGCTAATGATTTGGAGTCATCCAGGATTAAAATTCGATAGGCCTCATTCACCGATGAACTGCAATTAATATTCAATTCCTGGACCAGATAGGATACATCAAGGGGTTTTTGGAAATATGCTACACAACCAGCACGTATTGCCGTAAGGCGTGGAATTAATTCATTATTAGGGACAATACAAAATAAATGAATGGGTGTTTTTTGTTGTTTTTGGATAGCAACAAATTGTTCCAAAGCAGGCTTCTTGAAAAAATCCGTATCAATTATTATTGCAATAGGATGTTCTTTCTCGATGGAATTTAATAAAGAGCTCATATTTTTTATAATATGGGCGTGATAACCTGCTTGTTTCAGGCTTTCACCAAGCTCTCTCGCCAAATGCGAATCCTGTTCCAGGAGATAGACTAATTTGTTATCTGTCTGTTTCGTTTCATCTGCAAAAATTAATGGCTTTTTTGGAGCTTCGTGAGTCAATACGCTTTTTAATTGGGAGAAAAAATTATTAATTTTCTCTTTATCATTTTCAGTTAATGTACCTTTAGCGAGAATCTCTTTTAATAATATTTCCATTTGGCGCGCCGTCTGACTTAATTCAATATAACCATAAGTTCCAGCTGAACCACATAAACTGTGCACATCCCGATGAAAATTCTGAAACCCGGTTAAATCCCAATGCTTAAGCTGAGCATGCCATTGCATCTCTATATTATGAATCTTTTCGGGCAGATGCTTACTGTAGTGCACAAAAAGATCATGTAATTTTTTCTGAATATTCTCATCCATTATATTTCATCCATGCATTTTTTATTGACTCGGCAAGGGTCAAAGGATCAAAAGGCTTTTTAATTACATCAATTGCTCCAATTGATTTGTAATCCTCTATTTCATTATTCTGTATCTTGGCCGTCATAAATATCGCGGGAACTTTTATAAAATCAGGATTTTTACGCAATTCTTTTAAAGCCGTCGGCCCATCCATTTCAGGCATCATGACATCCAGTAAAAGCAAATCAGGAACGTACTCTTTGGCTGCTTCAAGAGCTTTCTTGCCGTTAGAACAATATTTAACCGAAAATCCGCCTATATTTTCCAGGGCAACTTCGGCAATCATCCTTATGTCTTCTTCGTCTTCGGCATACAAAATTGTTTTAAGTTCTTTATGAGACATATTTTTTCCTCCTTTTAGAGAAGGTTTTGAATAGTATTTACTAAAATTTCATTGGAAGAGTTCGACTTCAGCAAAGCCTGACTCACATACTTGGAACAATCTTCATTTATTTTTGTATCAGAAAATACCAAAACCGGAGCATGATATTTCGATATCAAAGGTAAAATATCTGCACCATTCCCATCCGGTAAAAATAGATCCAGAATAATTAAATTATATTTGTCTTTTTTAAGCATCTCCTGCGCTTCATTTAAATTATTCGCGGTTGAAACCCGCGCATATTTCTCCAAAAGAGTTCTTATGATTTCCTGGGTGTCTTTATTGTCTTCAATATGCAAGATATGCGGTTTGGAATTATCTTTTTGGATTTTATTGATACTGAACAGGAGCTTATTAAAATCGATGGGCTTATCTAACCAATCCACAATTGAAACCGCATCGCCATTTGATAGTTCTTTTCCCGTTTCAGCAATAACTGAAAGGACGATAATGGGTAAGTTCTTTGTTTTTTTATTTTTACGTAATTCTCTGATAAATGAAACTCCATCTTGGTCAGGCAAAATCAAATCCAGCAAAAGGGCATGAAATTCACTATTTGCCAACAATTTGCGTGCCTCATTAGCCGTTTGAGCTGTTTCCACGATAAAACCTGCTGACTCCAGAAGCAATTTGATGTAATTTGCTTGTTCGCTATCATCCTCACAAATCAGTAACCTTTTTTTTGCTTCCTGAAGTCTTCTTTCATTTTTTTCCTGAATAACCGGCAATTGCTGGGCTAGGGGTAACTCAAAATAAAAGGTAGTGACATCATGGGGTTTACTTTCAAAACTGAGTAGCCCATTCATCTTCTCCATAATGGTTTTACTAATGTTTAATCCTAAGCCAGTGCCTCCTTTTCCCCGAGTAGTTGAGGCGTCTCCCTGGGAAAATTTTTGAAAAATACGCGTTTGAAATTCCGGGGAGATCCCATCACCTTTGTTGGTAATCGAGACACGGACTGATGAATTAATTTGCTCAATTCTCACAATAACTTTTTCATGTTCATAAGAAAATTTGCATGCATTTGAAATCAGATTAGCTAAAACTTGCATTAAACGCTCGGCATCGACCCTCACCTGATATTGCTCATTATTGTGGTTTATTAACTCAATGTTTACGCCAAACTTTTGCGCATACATTTTATTATTTTCAATGGCTTCATGAACAATTTTGTTTAAATCAGATACCTTCAACTCAAAATCCATTTTTCCGGCTTCGATTTTTTCAATATCTAAAATATCATTAATTAACAACAACAAACGCTCGCAGTTGTTATTTGCTATTTCAAGAAATTTTTTTACTTTTGGGGGAAATTTACCCATGATTTCGCTTAACAAGATGCCTAATGAACCTCGAATCGATGTAAGTGGGGTCCTTAATTCATGACTCACTATGGAAACGAATTCATTTTTTAGTTTCTCAGTTTGTTTCCGCTCCGTGATATCATGAATTACAATAACTGCGCCAAGGTTGTCGCCATTAGAGTTAATAATTTTCTGACCATCAATGACGACATTGCGCACTTCACTTTTGGCATGCATTATAAATTCCACACCGCGTATGCGCTCGCCATCTAAAGCACGATTCAGGGGGAAAGCTCCTTGTTTAATGGGCTTGTTATTGAGAGTGAACAGTTTAAAAAAATCTCCAATATTATGAATGGTTTTATTGGATTTGTCAGAATCAATGTATTTTTGAATCGTATGGTTCAAAACGGTAATTTTTCCCTCTGCATTACATGCAATAATCCCATCCTCCAAATTATCGAGCATGGCATTGAGGAATTTTTTCTCATTCGCGATTGCCGTCAGCATTTTTTTGTAATACCCCGATGCAGTAAGGGCAATGGCAAAAATCAGCCCGCTGATTCCTGCAATAAAAAAAGCCAAAAAATTGGTTTGAATCGCTGCCTTTTCACCGAGCATCATATGAGATAAATTAGGGGTAAAAACTGCAGCGGACATCCCTGTATAATGCATTCCGCAAATAGCGAACCCCATGATTAAAGAGCTAATTATTTTTAAATTAAATTGTCTTTTACTGGAACCTTGATTGCTTTTTAATGCTAACCAAATTGCAATTTCTGCGGCAGCAATACCAATGGCAATAGAGAGAAAAAACAATCCCGGTAAATAATGAATAGTGACATGCACTTTCATTCCTTCCATCCCCATGTAATGCATTAGAGATATAGCAAGGCCCACAATCATCCCACCTAATACAAATTGCAGCGTGGAGTAATCCTTTTTTTGTAATATGAATAACGCTGAGGCGGAGGCCAATATGGCAATAAATAATGAAGCAGCAGTCCAACTGTATTCATATTCCATGGGCATAGGCATGATGAAAGCTAACATGCCAACAAAATGCATTGACCATATCCCTGCTCCCATGGCAAAAGCGCCGCCCGCAAGCCAATAAATCCGATCCTGTTTATTTTTGGTAGCCCGAAGTCTGCCAACCAGATTTAATGCGACATACGATGCAAAAACTGCGATTAGATAAGATAAGATCACGAGCTTCAAGTCATAATAACCTGTTACTCTCTCAGCCGGTATTGACGTTGTTTGAAACCACTCAGAAAAAGTGCTCATTATCACGTCCTGTAATAGTAAACAGCGAGTTAATTAAAGGGTATACCTCGTTTCCAACATCCTTTTTATAAGTATAGACCTTTACTTTTTAAATTCAGATTTCTTTTACACCGCATGAGGCGATCTGAATTAAAAATGTTGGGGTAGGCAAAGCGAGCGCAGTAAAAAACTGAGGACAAAGGATAGGGAATAGCTGCAAACTCCGGGGTTCCAACTGCCTTCACTCAAGCCCTACTGCGCTAATATGAATGGATGAAACAAAAAAATCTCTATACGTACTCCACCTCAATAATTTCGTATTCCACTATACCGCCAGGTGTATTGACAGTTACAGTATCATCCAGTTCTTTACCGATTAAGGCCCGACCCATTGGAGAACTGTAGGAGATTTTATTGTGTTTAATGTCGGCTTCATCTTCACCAACTATTTTATAAGTTACCTTGGCATCGGTTGCTATATGACAAACAGTGACCGTTGAACCAAAAACCACCTTGCCATTATTAGGCAATTTACTGATATCAATAATTTGGGCATGAGATAATTTCGCTTCCAATTCCTGAATGCGACCCTCATTAAAGCTTTGTTGTTCTCGAGCAGCATGATATTCGGCATTTTCTTTCAAATCACCATGAGCTCTTGCCGTAGCAATCGCTTCGACAATGCGAGGTCTGTCAACAAATTTTAAACGTTGTAATTCTTCTTTCAGTGCTTCTGCACCTTCAACTGTCATGGGATGTTTACTCATATCTACCTCTAATAAAAAATTCCCTGGTAATTCTGCCTTTTCTCCAAAACAACAAGAAAAAAAGCTTATCGCGTTAGCTAAAAAAATGTATCCCGTTACAGCGCGGCCTAGGCCGCGACTGACGATAACCTGTTACATTTTTATTAATGTAAATCCTGTAAGCGCGTTACAGTCTCTCTGTCCTCATATTTCATAGCCAAACAAGCTGCTTCGGCACCTGACAAGGTTGTAGTATAACTAACCTTGTGTTGTAAAGCATTGCGCCTCATTGCAAAAGAGTCAGCAATTGCTTGCTTGCCTTCTGTGGTATTTACAATAAAATCAATTTCATTGTTTTTTATAAAGTCAAGAACGTGTGGCCTACCTTCATTTACTTTAAATACCCTACGGCAATCAACGCCAGCTGCTTGTAAAGCCAAAGCAGTACCACGGGTAGCAATAATTTCAAAACCCAATTCAATCAAGCGCTTTGCAATTTCTCCCACCCGGGTTTTATCTGCATCGCGGACAGAAACAAAAGCCCGCCGACGCTTGGGTATATTGCAACCAGCGCCCAATTGGGCTTTAGCATAAGCTTGCCCAAAACGTCTGGCAATACCCATGACTTCACCAGTTGATTTCATTTCTGGGCCAAGAATAGAATCAACCCCTGAAAATTTAATAAAGGGAAACACGGGAAGTTTAATGGAATAAAACGAGGGCATATGGTGATTCTGGCTTAAACCTTGCTCTTTCAGACTAACACCCAACTTGCATAACGCAGCAATTTTAGCCAAAGGATATCCTGTAGCTTTGGAAACAAAAGGAACTGTCCTCGAAGCTCGCGGATTGACCTCTAAAACATAAATATCATCTGCTTGAATCGCAAACTGTGCATTAATCAAGCCCACCACCCCTAACTTTAACGCCATCTGGCGCATCTGTTCCATTAAATCTTGTTGCACCACGACACTGAGGCTAAATGGGGGTAAGGTACATGCGGAATCCCCTGAATGAATCCCAGCCTGCTCAATATGCTCCATCACCGCACCAATAAATACTTCCTTTCCATCACAAACAGCATCGATATCTACTTCAATGGCATCATTTAAAAATTTATCCAGCAATACGGGCGAATCATTAGAAACCGCCACTGCATGCGAAAGATAATGGCGCAAGTCCTCTTCCTGGTAGACGACTTCCATTGCCCGGCCTCCGAGAACATAGGAAGGTCTAACAACTAATGGATAACCAATATTATTTGCTAAAGCGACGGCCTCGGCCTCACTACGCACTGTTCCATTATCAGGCTGGTGTAAATTCAGTTCGGCCACTAATTTTTGGAATCGGTCCCTGTCTTCGGCCCTATCGATGGCATCAGGCGAGGTTCCAATGATTTTAACTCCATTTGCTTCCAGGGCACGTGCTAATTTTAAAGGAGTTTGTCCGCCATAATGGACAATGACCCCCTCGGGTTTCTCAACGTCGACAATGCCCAAAACATCCTCCAGAGTCACGGGTTCAAAATACAGGCGATCGGAGGTATCAAAATCAGTAGACACTGTTTCAGGATTACAATTAACCATGATGGTCTGGCAGCCGGCTTCTTTAAGAGCCATAGCCGCATGCACACAGCAATAATCGAACTCAATCCCCTGGCCGATACGATTAGGGCCGCCGCCAAGAATCATTATTTTTTTCTTGTCGGTATCGGGACGTGCTTCGCAACGTGTTTCGTAACACGAATACATATAGGCAGTATCACTGGGGAATTCACCGGCACAGGAGTCTATCCGCTTATAAACAGGAAGGATTCCCAATTCTTTACGACGCGAACGTACTTGCTCCTCAGTGCACAACCAGATTTTAGCCAAATAAGCATCAGCAAAACCCCGTTTTTTTAGCAAGCGCAAGGTAGTCGCATCGACATCAGACAATTTTTTATCGGATATGGAACGCTCCAGGGCTACCAATTCTTCGATTTGAGCCAAAAACCAGGGATCAACTCGGCTTTCTTGATGAATTTCTTCAAGAGACATATTGTTTCTAAAGGCATCGGCGATATACCACAATCGATCGGGAGTTGGTTCGCGTAAATGCCCTCTTAACCGCGCAAGATCACCTTTTTTGAATAAAGAATGCAAGCCACAGCGCCCGATCTCCAAACCACGAATTGCTTTTTGTAACGACTCCTGAAAATTGGAGCCAATGGCCATCACTTCGCCAACTGATTTCATTTGAGTTGTCAGTGTAACTGAAGTTTGGGGGAATTTATCGAAATTGAACCGAGGTACTTTAGTCACTACATAGTCAATACTTGGTTCAAATGAAGCAGGGGTTTTTCCTCCGGTGATTTCATTCTTTAACTCATCAAGGGTGTAGCCTACAGCAAGTTTTGCGGCAACTTTCGCGATGGGGAAACCTGTTGCCTTGGACGCTAAAGCCGAACTTCGAGAAACCCTGGGGTTCATTTCCACAACGAGCATCCGTCCATCTTCGGGATTAACTGCGAATTGGACGTTTGACCCCCCTGTGTCCACGCCTACAGCTCTTAATACTTTAATAGCGGCATCGCGCATGCGTTGAAATTCTTTATCAGTAAGCGTTTGTGCAGGAGCTACAGTAATTGAATCACCGGTATGCACCCCCATAGGATCGAAATTTTCTATAGTACAGACAATAATGCAATTATCATTCTTGTCGCGTACCACTTCCATTTCAAACTCTTTCCAGCCAAGCACTGATTCATCGATCAATAGTTCATGGGTAGGTGACAATTCCAAGCCACGGGTACAAATTTCTTCAAACTCTTCCCGGTTATAAGCGATACCGCCGCCACTGCCCCCCATAGTAAAGGAAGGACGAATAATTGCCGGGTAACCTAATTGAGCTTGAACCTGGATGGCCTCTTCCATGCTGTGGGCAATTGCAGAGCGCGGCATATCCAAACCAATTTTAATCATTAATTGGCGAAATTTTTCCCTGTCTTCGGCACGATCGATTGCTTCTCGTGTTGCACCAATCATTTCCACATTATATTGAGCCAGAATCCCTTCACGCACTAAATCCAGCGCACAATTCAAAGCGGTTTGTCCCCCCATAGTGGGCAAAAGAGCATCTGGCCGTTCAATTTCAATAATGCGTGCTACTTCTTTCCAGGAAACAGGTTCAACATAAGTTGCATCTGCAAGTTCAGGATCGGTCATAATGGTGGCTGGATTAGAATTTACCAGAATTACCCTATACCCTTCTTCCTTAAGGGCGCGTACCGCTTGGGTACCAGAGTAATCAAATTCACAAGCTTGTCCTATAACAATAGGGCCTGCTCCAAGGATAAGAATGGATTTAATATCGGTTCGTTTTGGCATATCGACAACAAAAAAAGAATAAAATTGATATATTTTACCTACTTTTGCTTAAAGTTTATACCCTTTAGGCATAATTAACTGTAACGATTGGTTAAAATTATTTGTAATCCGGCTTCTGTCAGCGATAAATATTTATAATGAGGATCCGCTGTGGTCCGCTCCAACCATTCATTTGCAATGCATATATCCGTCAATTTTTGTGCTTGTTCCACTGAAACAGGTTGTCCTAATTTTTGAGAAAGCATTGCGGCAGCTTCCTCTTCGATACTTAAAAACACCTGATCCCGAGTCACGCCACGGTTTTTCATCTCATCATAAAATAATTGTAGAATATCAAGTTCATTCATGATGATTGTCCTTAAGAGAAATGATTTTACTTATAGTATAAGCTTAATTTAGTTACTTTTTGCAAGTTTAGGGTAATGGTTTAACTTATACAGATTTTTATCTACTGTGTCCGCGTATAGGAGCCTTTCTGGAGGGTGTGAACCTGACTTTCAGAATCAGGAGCACCGCCGCCAGCACCAAAAAAAGTTTGATGATGAGTTCCCAAGTCTGCAGCAAATTTTTTTTTAACCGCTAAAGAAAGCAAACTTTTCATTAAAACACGCATTTCAGCTGCAGCCTCACCTAATTCTTGGGAAGAACACTGATGTTCGCTCAGTTCATACCAAATGTATCTGCTTTCCATCCCGTTATAAGGCTGGGGCGCTTTTATAAGATCATTGTTTAAAGGATGCTTGGGGTTTATTTTTGCCAAGTGCAATAGAGTTTCTTTATCTGTGATATAACTGGCAGCCGGGACATTATGCCATTTTTCGGCTTTTTTATATTGTTTGACTAACAAAACAGGCGTTTCCACTTCGTTATATGCAATCATTTCATCTTTAATTCGAGATTTATCATCATCCACTAAGGCTAAACGCACGTCCTCAAGCTTCGTTTGCAAATCTTCATATTGGGTGTATAAAGTTTTTAATGCTTCCAGTTTCAATTTTGCATCCGAATTGATAACTTCTGTATCGAGACCAAGCTGTTTTATCAGATCAGCGATCTCAAGGAGTTGCAAGTCAGTCAATAATTCGGAGGGACAAGGAGGTTCTTTCTCCTGTAATTGGGCAATCTCCAAAGACTCCCGCACCACTACAATCAGGGGATTATGGTTTACTCTGCTCCGCAAAGACTTCATATAAGGAACTGGATTTAAGAGAGGCTGCGCATCCAAAGCATTAAAAAAACCGTCCATCCCACCAAACAAACCATTTTTAAAACCAAGCCACAGCGACCCCAGCATATTGGTTATCGTGTCGTAAATTAAATAACTCATTAACCCAACCAGCGCTATCGTACTCAATAGGACTGTAATTGGAAAAATAGCCAGTGCTGCAAATAGAAAATTACCCGGGTGTGAAATACCCATTTTTTTTAATCGCTCAGCTAAATAAATCGGGACACCTAGTGCAGCGACGACTCCTAAAATCACTGCTCCGAGGGCATAAAAAGCATTGTTAACCAATACACGCAAGGGTAACAGGGTAATACCCAATAATATTGCCCACAAATGCTTCAAAAAAGACATAACAATGCTTTTACAAAGGATGAGTCAATTAGCGTATAAAAAAATCTCAATACGATCAAGGTTCAAACTTTGCATTAGCCTTGATGCATGATACCCTTGCACGGGTTTATACGAACAAGTCTGTCCGCGATGGAAGAAGTTGATGTCATTATTGTAGGTGCCGGTGCTGCAGGGTTAATGTGTGCTCTCGAAGCAGGCAAACGCCGCCGTAAAGTTTTGGTCCTGGATCATGCCAATAAAGCAGGCAAAAAGATTCTAATGTCCGGAGGTGGCCGCTGTAATTTCACCAATTATTACATCGAACCTGAAAAATATAATTCCCATAATCCTCATTTTTTTAAATCCGCTTTAACACGTTATACCCAATGGGATTTTATTGAACTGGTCAAAAAACATAAAATTCCTTTCCATGAAAAAACTCTGGGACAATTGTTTTGTGACAATAAATCAAAAGATATTGTCGACATGCTTCTCAAAGAATGTGAGGCTGCAGGAGTTACAATCCAGCTAAATACCAGCATTGAGAAAATACAAAGAACATCCGGGTTCAGGTTACACACTACAAAAGGAGTTTTTCAGTGTAACTCCCTGGTCATAGCCAGTGGCGGATTGTCCATACCCACTATGGGTGCAAGCCCTTTTGCATATAAAGTAGCAGAACAGTTTGGTATCAAGATCTGGCCAACTCGTGCAGGATTGGTCCCTTTAACTCTCGATGTTGCGGAAAAAGAAATAATCTCCCCCCTCTCCGGAATTGGTGTGGACAGTTTAGTTAAAAATGCCAGCGTAGAATTTCGCGAACATACCTTATTCACTCATCGGGGTTTGAGTGGCCCTGCAATTTTGCAATTGTCCTCGTACTGGAATGCAGGAGAGAGTATTTGTATTAATTTATTGCCCGAAATAGACCTTCTAGACTATTTAAAAAAAGTCCGGAAGGAAAAACCACAAAAACAATTAAATTCAATTTTATCGCTGCACTTACCCAAAAGGGTCATCGAACAATTTATTGCGCCGACCCTATTTGACAAAAAACTTGCGGAACTGGCAAATCGTGATTTGGAATCGGTAGCAAAACAATTAAACTCTTGGGTTGTGAAGCCCAATGGTACTGAAGGATATCGCACTGCGGAAGTAACGATAGGCGGTGTTGATTGTAATGCAATTTCTTCCAAAACAATGGAGGCACAAGAAGTTTCCGGCCTTTATTTCATTGGCGAAGCCCTGGACGTAACAGGTTGGTTAGGTGGGTATAATTTTCAATGGGCTTGGTCGTCGGGGTGGGCGGCAGGGCAAGCGGTATAGTCTAATCCAATGCAACCCTTTTATTTCAACAGAAAATAAGCACTTACCGTCAAAACAATGGATACAATAAGGTAGGCCAATTTCCCTAGATGCATGTCGCTTAAAAGATTTTTTGCTTTTTCCCAATAATCAATCAAATCGATAAGGAGGGAGCCACAAAACCATAAGTATGCAGGACGCTGCCAAAATGGTTTATCCAGGAAGCCACCTAAAACAAACAATTGCTTCTTACATAAACTGCAATAATAAACAGCCTGATCAGTAGTCACTAATCTTTTTTCCCAACACACAGTGGGTTCCATACGCTGCCTGCAAAACTTACATTGAATTTTCATTTTATAGGCTTTGGATATTTTGTGAGTAATATTTTACCACAGATTAAGGCAGGTAAGTTAAGATGCTTTATTATTTGACTCTTCTCATCAAATACACACCCAAAAGGGCAAAAATAAAGGTAGGTCCTAAAGCAGCCAATTCAGGTGGTAATTGAAATACGGTACTGAGGGGGCCAAAAAAACGACTTAAAATATGAAAACTGAATCCCACTGCCGCACCCACTAACAGCTTTGATCCCATTGTCGTTGAGCGTAAAGGACCAAAAATGAAAGGGATTGAGAGGATCATCATAACCATTGTCGTAAATGGTTGAATAAGCCGTTGTAAAAAAGCAAATTGATAATTATGGACATTTTGATGATTGCGTTTTTGTTCCCGGACATAGCGTCTTAATTCATGTAAAGTCATTTCATCGGGCTCGATACTGCTGATCATCAAAATTTTTGGTTTCACGGCAACATCCCAGGGAAGGGATGCAAATGTTTGTACTTTGGTTTTATTGGTTTCAAATTCGGTCTGCTGAATGTTATACGCCATCCAACCTGTAGGGGTGTAACGTGCTTCGCCGATAAAACGGGACATTTTTAAATGATGATGGACATCAAAACGAAATTGATAAATGTCCTTCAGGATATTATCAGGAAGTATTACTCCTACAGAAATGAAATCATTACCATACCGCAGCCACGAGCCTTTCGAAGTCCTTAATGTTTGTCCCCCACTCACTGAGGCTGTCTTATAATCATTGGCGTAATGCGATAAATAGGGAACCAGCGTTTCCCCTAATGCAGTAACCAGCACAATCAGAATGACTGATGCTTTTAAAACGGCCCAGGTAATTTGCCCTATCGACATTCCTGAGGCACGCATTACCACCAATTCACTATGATTTGCCAAAATTCCAAGGCCAATCAAACACCCAAGCAGGCTTGCCATAGGAAAAAATAGGTAAACTTCATAGGGCATCTGTAATAAGACAAATAACGCAGCCTGGGTAATCCCATAATCCGCCCGCCCCAAATCACTTATTTGATCAACAAATAAAATAAAAATTTGCAAGCCTACCAGCATGAGGGTGACCAACCCAATAGAGCCGAGAACAGTTTTCGCAATATAGCGCTCTAATATTTTCATACTCATGCCAACTTCGCCTGATTACGCCAAATTAAAAATAATCCAAAGGCAATTACGATAAGATGAACCCACCACAAGCCTATCCATTGGGGCGTTTTGCCTGAAACCATTGCATCGCGGGCTATAAACAAAAAATTTGCATATAAAATATAAATAATAATCGCCGGGAACAACTTGGCATATTTTCCTGAACGCGGATTAATCCGGCTTAAAGGGACAGCAACCAACGTCAAAGTCAAAACCATAAGAGGTACGGACAAGCGCCATTGTAATTCAGCTGCTTTGGCGGGGTCTTTATTATTTAAAGGCAATAAACTCGCGGTGCTTGCTGTACGTAGGTCCGACGATACTTTTACAACAGGATGGGGTAAGCGTGCTTTATACTGGTCAAATTCTGCTATTTGATAATCAGCATGACCTGGTATTCCCTGATACTCCTTACCTTTTTGCAGAATAATATAATCTTCACCGGTGGCAGGATCCGTCTCTGCAAAGGCCTGGTCAGCCCATAAAATATCCCACCGTATTTGCTCATTTATCGAGCTTCTTTTTGCCAAAAAAACTTGTTCTGCCTTCGTATGATCCCGGCTCATCGATTGTACATAGAATACTTCCTGACCTTCATTAATCGCATGGAAGCGTCCAGGCATAATCGTTTGTACCAAAGTTTTTATACCTGTAGTGCGCAGCAGTTTGGCGCGCTCAACATAAATTAAAGGGCTACCCCAAATCATGACCACAGCCACAACAACAGCTACAACTGTTGCCATGATGAAACTGTGTTTTAACAACTGGCTGGGACCATAGCCGCATGCACGCAGAACAGTCATCTCACTTTCAGCATATAAGCGCCCATAGGCAAGCAACATCGCAATATAAAATCCTAAAGGAACAAGTAAACTCAATAAAGTAGGCAATTCCAGCATCATTAGCTTCATAATGATGACGCCTGGAATACTCCCGGAAGCAGCTCGATTGAGATATTGAATAAGCTGATTACTCAGAAAAATTAATACGAGTATGGAGGTGAGCGCAATTAGAGTGAGAAACACTTCTTTGGCTAAATAACGAAAAATGATCACCCAATGCCCCTATTTTAGTAATCTCATTTACAGAATCATTCTCATCTTGAGGCATTGTATCTTCTTGTGGGAAACTAAAAAAGTCTTTTTGTCTGCAGCTAAAACAACATTAAGCAAATTTAATGCTATTTTGCTTCATACGCGTCTTTGCCCCCATCCAAGGAAAAAGCAACTCAAGTAGGCCTGCTAAATGCACAGAGATTTTTTTCAAGGTCTCCCCAGACAATTTTGGAGCACAATTTAGGGGGCTTGCTTAGGGAAATAACAACTTTTTCGAACAGATGTTTTTAAAAACCAAAGGGTTCTAGGTTTTAGGAACAATGCAGGGATTGCAAGAAACCCAAATTGAGGAATTCCCTAACAAAAAAAGCAGCTTAAGCATCTGCTTAAACTGCTCTTAAATTAAGTAATGAATGAATTAATGCTTTAGCTCAGAAGCTTTTTTAGCTTCCTGAACAAAACCTAACATTGCTTTTTCAATAATCTGAAAAGACTTTTGCATGTAATCCAAAGTTTTATGGCCATTTTCAACAGCCAAATTAATTTGTTTTTCCAAAAGTTCTTCAGGTTTTTTAATACTTGAAATCTCTTCAGGTTTGAGATAATTCATACTTTGTAACGTTTTCACATTTAATTCAGCCATGGCTTGAAATGGTTCCTGGAATTTTTTAGCCATTTCAGTCCATCTTTCAAAATTTTGTTGAGTCATGATAAGTCTCCTCTATGTTGCATTGCACAATTTAATATTAGTACATAGAGAAGAATTTTGTCAATGACTTAAGCGATTTTTTTTTGCAATGCAACATAAATAATTACTCGGAATCAACAGGTAATTCTCCTTAACTTTTGAATATGTTTTGCCATTGTTGCATCATCTTCTGCATTTGTTGATTCCAATTTTCAGTTGCTTGAAGATAGGGGTTATTTTGTAAGGGTTTTTCCATGACTTGAAACATTTGCTCCATCATTTGTTTTAAAGAAGCATGCATGGGGTGTTTCGCCAGCGAGATAAGCTGGCGCAAAATATCGGAAGACAAAAATTGGGTCGAGCCCGCTTCCATCTCGACAATAATTTGTAACAAAATGGAGTTGGTTAAATCTTTTCCAGTTAAAGAGTCTTCCACCTTAAATTGCACTCCATCTACCACGTAACGCTGTAATTCTTCAAGAGTGATATACTGACTTGTCTCTGTATCGTAAAGCCGGCGATTTTTGTATTTTTTAATTAATCGAGTCATTTTTTTCTCTTGATAATGGGTGATTACACCTTGTAAATAGTTCCATCTGATTCATTTACTCATTAAATCAGGAACCAAGTTTCTTAATCTGCCTTTGCAATTTTTTGCAGGAGACAGGTATAGTGAATACTCACAGGGAACAGCAAACAAGTAAAGGATACAGCATCTAGCGCATTCTATGAACCCTGAGATAGCGATACTCCTGTTCTCCTCAGGGGGAAATGAATAAAATCAATACATGTGGAGACCACCATTAACACTTAGGTTTGCTCCAGTAATATACCGGCTCTTTTCACTGATTAAAAACTCTACGGCCCATGCAATCTCCTGGGTTTGCGCCAAACGCTTTGCAGGAATTTGGGCAATAATAGATTCCAGAATGTCGGGCCTGATCCCCTTCATTAAGCGCGTATCAACATAACCTGGAGAAAGGCTGTTCACAGTGATGTTTTTACTCATTAACTCCTGTGCCAAACTTTTGGTAAACCCATAAACACCAGCCTTTGATGCGGCATAATTGGCCTGCGAGAATTGACCTTTTTGAGCGTTTACCGAAGAAATATTAACAATTCGCCCTGACTCATGTTCTCTCATATTTTCAACAACATGCCGAGTTACATTAAACATTCCGTCAAGGTTCACCGTTAATACTTCATCCCATTGCTTTTTAGTCATTTTGGTAAATACGGCATCCCGGGTAATGCCTGCATTGTTAATCAGCACATCAATATTACCAAATTCTTTAATAATGTCGGAAATTACCTCTCCACATTGATCAAAATCGGTTACGTCCATGTGGCGAAAATCAATGTTCTTATGCCCTTCATCCAGGAGTTCTTTTTTCCAGGCATTGCCATCTTTTTCCGAAATTAAATCCAGTGCAAAAACATGTTTGTAAGAAGAATTCAATTCCCTGGCAATTGCCGTGCCTATATCTCCAGTACCGCCAGTAATCAAAACGACATTATTATGTTGCATACAATTCTCTTTAAGTTAGGAGTAATGAAAATAAAGGAAATCAACAAAATACCCATGGTTTTCCATCATC
Source organism: Fluoribacter dumoffii NY 23 (assembly GCF_000236165.1). Lineage (NCBI taxonomy): Bacteria > Pseudomonadati > Pseudomonadota > Gammaproteobacteria > Legionellales > Legionellaceae > Fluoribacter > Fluoribacter dumoffii. The sequence goes on from NZ_CM001373.1 coordinate 3,085,263, forward strand.
CTGGGTATTTGTTTACATATACTGTCCGCCATTAATATCCAGGTTGGCGCCCGTAATAAATCCACTATCAGGAGAAGCCAGAAAAGCAACTGCATCAGCAACTTCTTTTGCTTGTCCCAAACGACCAACAGGAATGCTTGAAATAATAGATTTTAAAACGTCTTCTTTTAAAGAAGTCAGCATGGGGGTTTCTATATAACCAGGAGAAACTGTATTTACTGTTATGCCCTTATTTGCAACTTCCAAAGCCAAGCTTTTACTAAAGCCAAAGAGTGCAGACTTGGTAGAAGCGTAATTACATTGACCAAATTGCCCTTTGCGTCCGTTAATGGAAGAAATACTGATAATTCGTCCATAACCTCTGTCAATCATGACTGGAATGACATTGCGGGTCATATTAAATACGCTGGTTAGATTGGCATCAATAACTTGTTGCCATTGATCAGAGGTCATTTTCCGCAGGCTACAGTCCTGGGTAATGCCCGCATTATTAATAAGAACATCAACACGGCCGTAACGCTCCATGATTAGGGCCATAATTTTTTCACAATCTGCAAATTTTGCGATATCTCCATACACGATATCGATATCAAAGCCGAGCTTTTTTTGCTCCTCTTGCCATTGTTTTGCTTCTTCATGTTTTCCATGTTTGAAATAGCACGCGACAACTTGAAAATCGGCGGCTAAACGTTGACAAATGGCTGAGCCGATACCACCAGTTCCACCAGTAACTATTGCTACACCTTTCATCATAACCACTCCCTGTTATTGCGGTAATAAAATACTACTATAGAAAATTAATACGAAAAATCAAACTTATTTATCATTCCCTGCATCTCATCCGCTGAGATGGGGGAACGAATAAAAATTATAAAAGAATTATCTGTATACTGGAACATACCCTTTTAGTTGTTGGGCAAATTGCTTTAAGACTTCAAGCCCTGATTCTTCTGCCTGCCGACACCATTGTTGCAGTGCCTCAATTAATTCCTTTTGGGTAGATGCAGTTTTTAACCAAATATTTTGTAGTGATTGCTTGTATGCATAGGCAACACGTAATTGTTCACGTGCTTCCAATAAATTGGATAACCGCATTTTTGCTTTTGAACTCAACAAACAATTTTCACGACGTAATAAACTACCGGCTCGCGAAAAAAGCCTCTTCTGTTCTTTAGTTTCAATGCTGTTACTTTTTTCTTGCTTGAGGATGGGGCGAATCACGCTTTTATAATAATTGGACATCACTTGAAAACGATTCGAAATTACTGCTTTGACGGTATCCAAATCAACTTGCAGTTTGCCTTCATCCATTGCCAGTTTAGGGGGTAATTTTTTCACCTTGGCAAGACCTAAAAAGGAAAGAATGCGAATGTACATCCAGCCAATATCAAATTCCCACCATTTAACAGAAAACTTGGCTGATGAGGCAAAAGTATGATGGTTGTTATGCAATTCTTCACCGCCTATCCAAAAACCCCAGGGAAAAATATTCCTTGCAGCATCCGGACATTCAAAATTTCTGTATCCCCAGTGATGGCCGATTCCATTAATCACTCCAGCAGCATGAACGGGTATCCACATCATTTGAATTGCCCAAATAGTAATTCCCGGAACACCAAACAGGAATAAATCAATTAACAACATGAGAATAATTCCCTTGGATGAATGAGGGGAATAAACTTTTCGTTCCAGCCAATCAGTGGGTGTGCCATGAGAATATTTAGCAACCATCTCTTTATCTTTACGAGCTGTTTTGTAGAGCTCAGCGCCTTCCCAAAATACTTTTTTAATGCCGAAAACAACCGGGCTATGAGGATCACCCTCAACATCTGCTGATGCATGATGTTTACGGTGGATAGCAACCCAATCTGCAGTAACCATCCCGGTAGTCATCCACAGCCATAAACGGAAAAAATGACTGATAATTGGATGCAGAGTCAGGGCGCGATGGGTTTGATTGCGATGAAGATACAGCGTTACTGCTGCAATAGTAATTTGCGTCAGGATCAATGTCGCAACCACATATCCCCAAAAAGACAGGTTTAAATAACCAAAAACCATAATAGCTCCACTTTAAATGCACAATTGCAAATTAAGAAAAAACTCATCCTTTAGTCGGGTACCTTATTACAGAAAATCCTTATATCATACTAAGGATACCACAATTTTACTCTTTACGTTGCAACATTTCATTATGTAGCCGATAATTAATAAAGAAATAAACTACGGATTGATGTTATGAGCGATAAATTCCCGTTTGGGAAAATTTTTGACAATTTGATCCCCTTTATCGTAGCAGGCGTTGCGATTGCTCTCTTTTTGGGTCTTTTATTTGTATTTTCCTATGTTTTGGTTTGGGGATTGCTTATAGGAGGTCTTTTGTGGTTGATAGCCACTATTAAAGAATACCTGTTCCCCCGTCGCCAGGCTAAAACCGAAGTAATTAAAAAAAGCCAGGGCAGAATCATTGAACATGATGACCGAAAATAATGCCTGAATTACCCGAAGTTGAAACTACAAAGGAAGGAATTAAACCTCATCTGGAAGGACAAACAATTCAAGGGGTTATTGTACGTAATCCCAAGCTCCGCCTGCCGGTACCTGCAAACCTGGATGAACTGTGCGTCGGTAAAAAAATTCTCAGTGTTTCCCGTAGGGCAAAGTATATTTTAATTCAACTCACAAAAGGATATCTTTTAATTCATTTGGGCATGTCAGGACACTTACGCATTGAAGCGGTGCAAAAAAAGCCTGAAAAACATGATCACGTGATGTTGTTGCTGGAAAACGGCCTCATGCTACGAATTTGTGATCCCCGACGTTTTGGTTTGTTTCTTTACATTGAGGAGAATCCATACCAACACCAACTTCTCAGGCATTTAGGCCCTGAGCCGTTATCTAATGAATTCAATGGCCAGTACCTAGCTCAAAGAGCTCAAAATAAAAATAAGTCCGTGAAATCATTCATTATGGATAGTGACATCGTGGTTGGTGTGGGCAACATTTATGCCTCAGAAAGTCTTTTTTTAGCAAATATTCATCCGGGTACTCCCGCAAAAAAGCTATCGGAAGCAACCTGTTACGCGCTTACCACACATATTAAGGAAGTGCTCACACAAGCGATACTGGCTGGAGGTACCACACTGCGCGATTTTTACGCTTTTGACGGGAAACCCGGGTATTTCAGTATAGAGCTCAAAGTATATGGCCGGACAAAGCAGCCTTGCCTGCGGTGCCAGCATCCTATTGAATCTCTCGTGATTGCCGGACGTAGTTCATTTTTCTGTCCCGCATGCCAAAATTAAAATGGGCACATACAATTTGCTCATTATCTAACTCAATTGCCCAAGTCTTGATTTTCAATTACCATACAAATTGCTCGATTTTAATGAGATTGTTATATGTTCCGTTTAAGACTGGCTCGACATGTAATTGAAAAGTATCAAAAAAAAGGTATCGTTCATCTTCCAGATTTCCTTGTTTATGATTTTGATGAAGAGGAATACAAATCATTTTGGAAGGAAATTGCATCATCCTCGAGACAAAAATTATATACTGATGGAATTGATGTTTTTCCAGTCAATTGGGTGCGGTATTTTTTTGAATCGTTTAAAGGTTGGTTAGGGTTTGAAAATCATTGCCATCCTAACCGGGTGGAAATGACGTTAGGTAAAATTGCCTATGCGGGCTATATGAAGGGATATAAATCGCAATCATTATTTTATAATGTCGATATGTCCTCAATTTCCGACCGCTTTATAAACCTGGTCCACTCTCCCAGAACGAACCAAACATCCGCCGAACTGCAACAGTTGTTAATGAAGTATTTTATTAATCACTCTCAAGCCTTTCCAGAATTCAATGAATCGATTCATGAAAATTACCCTTTTGGCAAAACATTCTTCCAAGAGCATTTGGGTTATTTAGCTCCTTCAATAGATCCTCAAAACACTACCATTATTGATAGTTTAATCAACCAGATATATTATTTTGGGCAATCAGTCAGTAAATCCGATTGTTACCGCCTCAGTACTTTTGCCGAAGCATACTCGCACTTCCTGGTGCAGCAAAATCGTTCGGAAGAAGCGTTGTATTGGTCTCCAGGCATCAAATGGAAATTTAAAGAACACTTTATAGATTTTTATTTGGGTCAAAAAGACACTACCCTTAAAGCATCCGAAAAAGCGATGGAGCTCATTGCCGAATTATTCTTATCATCAAACCCCGATGATCAAAAGGAAGCAGTTGCTTACATCAAAAACTATTTTAACGATGCAGAGCAAGATACTTTACTAACATCCCTCCCCCATTTGCGTACTGAAGTAGCCAAAGCTTACCTGGAAGATGCTAAACGTGAATTAAACAAATGGGGCATTACCAAATGGCTCATAGGGAATCAAACCATGAAGTTTGTATCCCAGTCCAAAAGACTTGACCCTGAAGTCTTGGAGCAGGATTCTTCAAGGGAAGGCCTTATGATAAAAAAGGATTTGATCCTCCAGCAGTTTGACTTCGCGATCGAAAATAACCGATTTCAAGATGCTGATGCCCTGTTTAAAAAAAATCCTGATATTTCCTTTGCTGAAAAGAAACTTGAACGCTTGCGAGAGGAATACTGCCTTCAATTCAAGGCAAATGCACTAAGAATAGCGGAAGACCTGGCAAGCCACCAAATCGAAACCACGATCGAATTGGCCGAGGAGCAAATAGAGTTAGCTAAAAAAATCGTGCGCATTAAGCCTCATGATTCGCTTATTAGGGATGCGATTGTAAATTATGCCTCAACCGTTGTGGCTGTAGATGTGCTAAAATACCCTGCCAGGGATGCCAATCGTATCCAATTGAATAAGGCCCAGTGTCGTCTTGCTGAGTACTTATTTCTCGGCAGTAATTCTGCAGTAAGCGATGTTTATAATCAATTATTATTAAGGAAGATTGATTGTCTTATTGCTCGCCTTGCGGTACCCATTGACTACAATGACAATCGGCAACTCCGTAGTGAATTCCAACAGGAGCATAAGCAGGAAATAGAGGCATTAAAAAAGGAGTTGACCGTATTCATTTCGGCTAATGAAAAAAAACCAGCCATGAAAAAAACACTGGCAAAAATCTATTATTTATTGGCTGATACCCTTGTCTATTTTGAAGATAAAATAAACGAAGCCATTCCTTACTTCAAAAGAGCCAAAGAACTGATGCCGGAAAATCTGTATTATCTCTTGCGTTATTTTGAAATGATCGAAGATAACAGAAGATTTGCTATTCGGAAAAAAATAGCCGCCATAGGCTACTTGCACGAGATGAAATACAATAACTATATGGTCGAGCGTTGGAGTGAGGATGTAATCATGTCCAAGGGCTTCGATATTCATGAGGTTCATCCGGAGAAGTCACTGGTACGCTCTATCGGGAGAACAATAGGGCTATTTGAATAATAGTTCTCTTTTATAACACTAAATGAGCTTTCCTGGACTAAACTATTTATAGAAAGCCGACATTCCTTGCTCCAGGGCACTTTAAAACTGGGCAAGTGAATGAACTTGCGTTATATTAGCGCTACTTTTGTTAACCCTAATGCCAATGAAAATAAATCAATTACGAACCGCATGGGTTCTTGCTACTTTAATGTGGTATACAGCAATTGATAGCACGCGCTGTATTTTTAAATATTTTTTTAGCACCATTTCTCGCGACTGGACTGATAAAGTTCTCCATCACTGGGTTGATCAATTGTTGAATGAAGTCCAGGTTGAATATAAGGTTATAAACCCCTTTAATGTTCAGCCACAGCCTGGGGTAGCTACAATTATTATGTGCAATCACTCCAGTGCTTACGATATTCCTCTTGCTTTTAAAGCTTTTCCAAAACATTCCATTCGCATGTTGTCTAAAAAAGAATTGGCGAAAATACCTTTAATGGGTAAAGCAATGGCAGCAGCAGAGTTTCCTTTTATAGACCGAAAAAATAAATATCAAGCCATAAAAGATTTAGCCTATGCCCAAAAATTAATGGAAAGCGGGATTGTCATGTGGATTGCTCCCGAGGGAACTCGTTCCAAAGATGGGAAGCTTGGATCTTTTAAAAAAGGCGGCTTTATTACTGCAATTCAATCCAAAGCCACCATCATCCCCATAGGTATTCGCGGCGCTAATAGTATTTTGCCGGCAAGAACCTTTAATTTGCACCTGAAGCAAAAAGCCGAAATCCACATCGGCAAGCCAATCGATGCCTCGCAGTTTAGCATTGACAATAAAGAACAACTGATTCGTCATACTTATGAAGTAATCAAAGAACTGGTTGGAGAAAACCCATCCGCCTAGCGAGTGGGCTGGAACGCCATACAAATGATATCTATTCCGTTAATTAAAACTGTGCTCCATGCCCATAGCCGCTTGGGGTACTCACTATTGCAGCCGCTAACCCTATCGCTCTTGGATCCGAGGCCGCGGTCAGCATATTGGTTGACTTATCCCATGTAATCGCTTGCATGTCCCCATAATACCGCTTTAACGGCAGTAGATGGTATCCCATATTTTTTAATGCGTCCTGGATTGCAGGAGAAAAAGTGTCTGGTTCAAACTGCAACACATCCGGTAAATACTGGTGATGGAAACGCATAGATGAAACCATACTGATTGCCCCGTATGTATCATGAAAAACCAATGAGGCAATTAAAATCATGGTAGGGATGCGGCTTCCTCCAGGCGTCCCCAAAATGGCCACCCGGTCTGGTAACTCAAGAAAAGTGGGAGTCATGCTGGATAATGGCCTTTTTCCTGGGGCAATCGCATTTTTATTGCCGCCGACAAGACCAAAAACATTTTCTTCCCCCGGCTTAGTAGCAAAATCATCCATTTGATCGTTTAACAAAACACCAGTTCCTTCGGCGACAACACTGGAGCCAAAAATATAGTTTATGGACATGGTTGCCGAAACACGATTTCCCTCACCATCAATGATAGAGAAATGTGTTGTATTCGAAGAATGAGCTGGTTTTAAGGTTTTTTGTTTGACTTTCCCCCGCAAAACATCACTGGGGAGCGCTTTATGAGCTGGAATTAAGCTACTTAACTGTTTTCCATTTTCCGCAGAAAGTAAGCGCTCAACGGGGATTGAGATAAAATCAGGATCGCCTAAAAACCGTTCGCGCTGCCAATAGGCCAGGCGCATTGACTCTGCCAAGTAATGTATCCATTGAATTTTTGAATACGAAGACAAGGGATAATGAGACAGAATATTGAGCATGGTCAATAAGGCAATCCCGCCAGCAGATGGCGGAGGTGAGGTTATAATCAGCATATTATGGAAAGCACCTATTAAGGGCTCCCTGACTTTGATGCGATAACGGGCCAAATCTTCAAGCGTCCAAATTCCCCCTGCAGCATTTACTCCTTTAACCAGACGTTGAGCCACTTCACCGGCATAAAATCCTTGATTCTCTTTCATCGCGAGTAATTTTAAGGTATTAGCCAAATCTTTTTGAATGAAACGTTCGCCAATTTGGAAAGGCTGCCCCTTGTTTAAGAAAATTTTAGCTGTGGACGGATATTTCCTGATTTGCTCCAACCGATCTTTATTTTTCAAAAATGAACTTAATTGTTTATCAACCAAGAATCCTTCTTCTGCTAGTTTAATGGCAGGAGCCAGGGTTTTCGTCAAGGGTAGGCGCCCATAATTCTTGGCGATATACACCAAAGCTGCGGGCTCACCAGGAATTGCAGCGGCTAAGCCGCCGTTTAAGGAAAGTTCGGGGATTAAACGGCCATCAGATGCTAAAAACATGTCTTCTTTCGCTGCTAGAGGCGCCGTCTCTCGCCCATCTATAAAAATATTTTTATGTTCCTTTTCTTGATGGAGTAACCAAAATCCTCCGCCACCCAATCCTGAATGATATGGTTCTACGACAGCCAATACTGCCGATACCGCAACTGCCGCATCAAAAGCATTTCCTCCCTGAGATAAAATTTCCAACCCTGCATTAGTTGCCAAAGGGTTTGCACTGGCTATGGCATAACCAGGTGGAAGAAGATTGGTTTGTTTGGCCACCGCAGTGAGTGGGAAATAAAGCAAGAAATGGATGCTGCAAATTATCAGGCAAAAGGCCTGAAAGAGTTTTCTAATTTCCATGGTCTTTTTGTTTTTTATGTAATTCTCTGACAACACAAGCAGGAACAAATTGAGAAATATCTCCATTTAATAGAGCAATTTCACGCACTAAGGTAGAAGAAATGTACATGAAATTTTCAGACGGGGTTAAAAAAATTGTTTCAACCTGTTTTGACAATTTCCGGTTCATTCCCGCCAATTGAAATTCATATTCAAAATCAGATACTGCACGCAATCCACGTAAAACAATTCCCGCATTTTGCTCCAGTACAAAATCAATTAAAAGATTATCAAACCCAAGCACTTGCACTCCGGATAAATCGGCAGTTGCTTCTTCAACCAATTGAATCCTTGTCTCCAGAGGCAAAAAAGGACGCTTTGCCTTGTTATTTGCCACAGCAACAATAATTTCAGGAAAAATCTTGGCCGCACGACTAATAATATCAACATGGCCATTGGTAACGGGATCAAAAGTACCTGGATAAATTGCTTTTAATTTCATTATGATTAAGACTAATTGCATATGCGAACAGTCTAGCGTATTGTTAATTGAAAAACTACAAAAAAGGACTTGAGGTGACCAATGACTAGCATAAATCGTTCTATAGTACTATTTTCCTTTTTCTTATTAACTGCCTGCGCCCCCCCTCGACCTGCAGTAGAATTACCTGAAAATAAAGTTATGCCCGTGGAACAGCGTAAAGCCAAAACAGCAACTATTTCTTCCTGGGAAATACGGGGCGCTATGGCAGCAAAAAATAAAAACAAAGGATGGTCAGCTGCCTTGAACTGGAAACAAAGTGGTCCAGGCGCCTATCACATCCGCCTCATGGGCCCCTTGGGAAGCGGTACCGTCTTAATAGATAAGAAAGGGGATACCATTGCCTATCAAGATGGCTCTAAAAAAATCACCTCCCACGATGCAGATAAATTATTAGCAGAGCAAACTGGAATTCGTCTGCCTGTAAACAATCTTTATTACTGGGTTAGAGGACTTCCTGCCCCAGGTCCCGTTCAAGGCGAACGCCGGGATGAGTACAACCATTTGGTCCAATTGAAACAAAGTGGCTACACCATTAATTTCACTAAATATACCTCGGTTAAAGGTATTGACTTACCAAGCATGATTCGCCTGGAAGGAAATGGAGCTATGGTGAAAGTAGTTATTCAGAATTGGACGGTTTAACCCGCCCTCCTTTTGGAAAATTGAACAGCGAAGCTTGTAAATTTTTTACAGGTTTCGCCTTCACCAAAATCACCAAGGGCAGCATATTCCTCTAATAATGTCAACTCCCACTTCTCATTAAAAAAACAAAAAAATTATTGCTTTCAAAGTTGACATGTTCTCAAAAGCACTGCAAAATACGCAACACATTTGCAGGGATGAACGCAATTTTATAATGGATGATTGTAAGAATCTGCAAATTATTTAGGGGTGTCGCCAAGCGGTAAGGCACAGGGTTTTGATCCCTGCATACCTAGGTTCGAATCCTAGCACCCCTGCCACTTTCTTGTTGATTCAAGTAAACAGACAGCAGAAGATAACCTGGAAGGATGCGTTCTTGTAATGCTCAAATAATAATAATATCTTTTTGGCTGTCTTCTGCTATGTGTTTAAGTTAATGATTAAACCTAAATCTAAAGGCTTTTTACACATGTCCACAATGATGATTTTTGCCGGAAATGCAAATCCGGAATTGGCTCAACAAATTTCTTCTCATTTAAAAATACCTATAGGCCAGGCTACTGTTGGTACTTTTAGCGATGGAGAAACAATGATTGAAATTCTCGAAAATGTTCGAGGTAGAGACGTTTTCATAATTCAATCCACCTGTGCTCCCGCAAATAATAACTTGATGGAACTCCTGACTATGGCGGATGCGCTAAGAAGATCCTCTGCCTCTCGCATCACAGCCGTCGTTCCGTATTTTGGTTATGCCCGTCAGGATCGGCGAGTGCGCTCTGCACGCGTACCCATTACTGCCAAAGTGGTGGCTGATATGATGGCCTCAGTTGGAATTTGCAGGGTTCTGACGGTAGATCTGCATGCAGATCAAATCCAGGGCTTTTTCTACATGCCTGTAGACAACGTCTATGCAACGCCAATCCTTTTGGAAGACATCAAAAAACAAAATTTAAAAAATATTATGGTCGTTTCTCCTGATGTAGGAGGCGTAGTCAGAGCGCGGGCTGTAGCCAAACGTCTTGATCATGCAGAGTTATGTATTATAGATAAACGTCGCAGCGGTCCGAATAAATCTGAAGTAATGCATATTATCGGTGAGCCGAAAAATAAACATTGCATCATCGTTGATGATATTGTGGATACTGCGGGTACACTTTGCTCTGCTGCCCACGAGCTCAAGAAAAACGGCGCCCATAGCGTTAGAGCGTATATCACTCACCCGGTACTATCAGGCCCTGCGGTTAATAACATTAAAAACTCAGGACTTGATGAAATTGTAGTTACTGATACGATTCCTTTATCAGATGAAGCATTGCAATGTGAAAAAATTCGCGTTGTAAGCTTGTCTGACATGCTCGCGCAAGCAATCAAAAGAGTTAATATTGAAGAGTCCGTAAGCTCTATGTTTGCTGAATAAAATTCTCCATACTTACCTGGGCAAGTAACACATGCCCAGGTTCTTTAATACCCCCTTCATTCTCTCACCTCTCCTACCAATTAGTGCATTAACTTGTATGCAACTGCTTTAACCATTGCGGAAAAACAAGCAAAAAAAAAGGAGCCTCTGAGCTCCCTTGGGGGATAAAATTTCTGTTAGTCACGTGTACCAACATATTTATCATCGAAATAACGGCGCAGTTTGGTTCTCAATGTACCACGGCTAATTCCTAACATGATTGCTGCACGTGATTGATTGTACTTGCAATGTTCCATAACCGCACGAAACAATGGTGTCTCAATCTCTTCAAGTACAAACTGGTATAGGTCAACAGGATCAGTTCCTTTAAGTTCTGAGAAATATTTTTGTACTGATAGAGTTACGCTTTCGGCCAGAGAAGCGGTGTTATCCACTACTTCATTACTGATTGTTGTCATTATTATTAGCTCCTCCTTTTAAAAACAGTATATTACCGAAACAAGCCCATAGAGACAAGGGCAGAACAGAAAAATCTACATTAAAAATCAATATATAATGTTCATATACAATGCAAGAAGGTTTTATAAAGAGTAGGTTGTTTTTTCTAACCTACTCCTTACAAAATTATTCCAATTAGTCCTTAAAATTTCATCATGGAAGGATCGTATGGTTTGCCATTGATTGTGAATTTGCCTTGATCCAGACTGACTTCAATAACATAGTCAGTTCCCTGGACAGTAATCAAACCACTTTGTTGTAAAGCATTGACCTGTTTGGTAGCTTGCATTTCAGCTAATTGCTCAACCGTTGGAGCAGGCTGAGTTGTCTGAGCAGCAGTTTGATTAGCTTGCAATTGTTCAGTCAGGGTTTGTTGTAATTCCGGCTTTTTAGCAATTTGTTGGATTACTGATTGCTTCATAATCGCTTTTACTGCTTCTGCAGGAACTTGCAATTTCGCTTTCCCTTGAATTTTTTGCATCATTTCAAAAGGATTGGCGTTCTCGCCTTTTGGCAAGTTAATAAATAGATTTCCTTCAATCTGTCCCTGAGGAATTCTGAGGCTGAGTTTGGAAATTTCAAATTCAGCACCCTTATTGAATAATTTGGGCAGTTCAGGAAGAAGGGCAAGCATCGCTTGTTGGCGTTGAATATCATTACCATTTTGCATTTCAGTGGTTTGCTGATTTATTTTAGCTAACACATCAGCATCCAGATTTCTTAAAGCAACCTCCAAATCCCCCGGGCCATAATTCTGACCGTTGGCTAATATAGATTTAACGGTGACATTAAAATGTGTGTTAAACAGATGTTGCTCAATATCACTATCTGACTTAATACTCAGATCAAGGATTTCAAACATTTTTTGATCTTTAACGAAAACATCAAAAATGGGTAATGAGAAATTCGCATCCCCCAAGTACAATCCAGCAGGTGTTTCATGCAAATCATAGTCACTCGATACTTTGCTTAACATGATTTTAGTATCGTCTTTAGTCGCATTCAAACCATTGAGCTTGATTTTACCTTCAACCTTACGCATTCCGGATGACATGGTTGTGCTTGAGTCCATACCCAGCCATTCGAAATTGCCTGTACCATCTTTAGCCATTAATTTAAAATTGGGTACCTGGAAATTTACAGTACTTTCATTCAGATAATTCACAAAAATACTTAAATCCAACTGGGGCTTAACTGAATCCGGGGTAAATTGAGCATTAAATTGCTCGTTATATTGTGGAGGAAATGGGAAAACAGCTTCAGCATATCCCAATCCAAAATGGACGCGTTTGTTGGTGAAAATAACAGGACCATGGTGGATTGTTAAGGGCATTTCCATAGTAAAATCTTGGGCAGGAAGAGTTTTAGGCTGACCATTTTCATCTTTTACTACGCGTTCTGGAATATGTAAATTCCATTTAATTTGGGCTTCAGAACTAAACAATCCCTTATTATATTTCTGAATTTCAGCATATAGTCCATTAGACTGGTCAATTACTTCTATGTTCTTCCTGATTGTTTTTTCAGTAAGAACTCCCATGCCATAATACCCGCCTAGAATTAGAACGGCCAGGATAATTACTAATCCTGTAAATTTTTTCATTCTGTTCTCCATGTTATTAATACGCATGCAGCAAAACTGCAGCTGAAAGTATAACAGCAAATAACATCAGAGTGCGATAAGCTTATAAAAAAACAGTAATATCTATGAGTAATATCGCCAAAATATTAATCCATTAGGCATGGTTGATTGGCTTGCAATACGTTTCCTTCACTGTGAAAGCCAATATTAAGGCAACGACCGAGCACAACGGCAACAACTTCAATCCAGCCTGAAAATCAGAGAGCAATAAAGTTTCAACATTATACGCACGAGCTCCCGAGACCATATCGACCAACCGTCCAACCAGAGGTTGCAATAAAGCACCTACAAAAATTGATATCATATTGGTAAATGCAATAGAGGTTCCAATCACATTTCTATCATGTATTTCAGTTGATACAGCATAAGCAATAGCAACACCGGTGTTCGTTAATCCAAAAAGGAAGAAGAGAAGGTAAGCGTAATTTTGACTGAGAGTAGGACTAAATACATATAAAGAGGTAAAGATAATCCCAAACATTGCAGAAAGGATCATTAACGGCTTACGGCGTCCCATTTTGTCGGAAAGCCACCCGGATAAAGGCCCACTGATTCCCCAACCAATAAAAATCAATCCGGTGGCAAAAGCAGCAGCATGAGCCCCAAGTCCCCTGCCAAATTGCAAGTATGCAGGTCCAATTGCTTCACCGATCACCGCGGTTGGCCCAAATAAAAATCCAGCATACAACGCATTAAGCCAGGTTTGTCTGCAAGATAATATAACCTTTAAACTTTGCAGAATGCTGAGCTGATTAACGGAGCGTACTTCGCTACGGTGTTCACCGGGTTTATCTTGGACAAATTGATACAGTAATGCTGCAAGAGCAATGAATAGGAAGGCGATAATCAGCATACTGTGGCGCCATCCTACATTAGTAACCAAAAAGGATACCGGTGCTTCTCCAGCAGCTGCACCTAACATTCCCAACGCTTGGGTTAAACCAGCGAGTAAACCCAACATGGTGGGTGGGAACCAGGAAGTGGCCAATCTTAGGGAGCAAACAAAAGCGAAAGCAGCACTGAAACCAATGAGCATTCTTCCTATTGAGCCCATGAGCAAACCGTCTGCCAGACCAAAAACACAACAACCAAAGGCGGTGACCAAAGACATTACCGTGAGTAACCAACGGATACTTAAACGGTCCACTGTGAGTCCAACTGGAATTTGCATAAATATATAGGGAATATAGAAAGATGCAGTTAAAATACCAAAACCAGCTTCATTAATTCCAAAATCAATTTGCAAGTAACGGTGCATTACGCCGGGTGCAACACGAGCCATATAATCAGAAAAATAGAAGGCAGCTGCCAACCCCCATACTAACCAAGCAAATCCTAAATAACTTTTACGGTTATAAATCTCTACCCTAGACTCATGTATTTTGTTCATAAACTCTCTACGCTAATAATAATCCTAATTGGCTTTGTTTAATTGAAGGGATAAAAACAAACCTCCAGAATAGAGGTCGTTAGCATTTCAATTTATATTCCGAGTTCACCAGTACCTCATTAACGGTATGAAATGGAATCAAACCCTAACATACTTAATCAAAAAATGGGCAATAAATCTGCAAAACAAAACCTACATTATACTGGTGTTGTCATTTATTTCAACACATAGTTTGATTTCATTTTCATAGGTTCAGAAAATGGTTATAATTGGATGCAATCCATCAGCATGAGTGCAAACACGATTTTCTTGTGTATTACAAAAGCATGCTGCCAACTATTTGATCAAAATTTACTAAGGCCTAGAATGAATGCCCTTGACCTTGCAATAAAAGAAGCGCTTGATTCTGCAGGAAACAACAAAGAAGCGAACAAAGCCTATCTCGAGTTTATAAAAGCAAACTTTATTGTCCCCGTAGAAAAAAATTCTGGAGATGAACAACCGCGGGTATTGTATTTACAAGAACAAGGTTCGATTTTTCTCCCGGTCTTCTCTGAAATGACCTATCTTGATGCATGGGCTTGCGATATTGCAGATGAAATCAATCTTCTTAAATTATCAGGAGTCGATTTACTCAAGGGACTTGGTGAACACGTAACGGTGTGTCTCAATATAGGCAGTGCCCTCTACAAGGAATTTAACCCCTCAGAGATCGCGCGAATGCGCTCAATGGTTTTGAAATTTTTCAAAGATTAAACATTTTGAACTTCCCTCCCCCATACGGGGAGAAGGAAGTATTGAGGGTCATAGCAGGCATCAACTAACAACCAGGTGACGTTAATAGCGCTCCAACTTTCTAGGCTACTAATTCAAACAATTGATAGCCAACTATTGCCGAAGCGGCTATTGCCCCACTGATTTCAATAACCAGTGATAAAAAACTGTGCTTTTGGCAATACTCTTGGTCATTTGCAGCCCTTTCTGCGGTTGCTGCGACCTCTTCTTTATCCAGGGGATTTAATTCAAACAAGGGAGCTTCACCCTCAATCGCATCCCACCAACCTTCCAGCCAATGCTCTGCTTGTTGAGTCCCTTTTTGGAAAGGGTTATCCTCTTCCGCAACATCAGCAAGCGCACACTCATAACCGTATGCATAGCTGTCTTCATAAGTTGGATGTTCGATGTTAAAGCGTAATTTAATATGTGGTAGTAAGGCTGTTATGTCGTTCATGATTTTACCCTCTATATTTATATACAGTATCTTCAATTTTCATACTGTTAATAATTTCAACATTAATGTTAATTTTACGACTTTAAGTTAACGCTTATTTACCAAATAAAAACATTTACTAATTCTTGACAAATTTCTCTAACACAGAAATATAACTTTGAAAAAATCGTTTTGGTTGTTTATTTCTATAATTATATTAAGCAATTACTATGCCAATATATTTTTTGTCTTTTTAAAAAACAAAAAAAATAGAGTAAGGACACAAAGAGAGAAAAAAAGCAAAATTATGGCAGAACATAACTTTTTGCCGGCAAATTTTGCCGCACGTTTTTAGCCTATGATTTATGGGGCTAGACGATGATACATCCACTGCCCATCATGCTGGTAGTAATGAATTCTATCATGCAAACGATTATCCCGTCCTTGCCAGAACTCAATCTCATCAGGAAGTACCTTATAGCCGCCCCAAAAAGTTGGCCGTAATACCGGTTCTTGCCCATGTTCTTGAATTAAATCATTCAGGGCTTTTTCCAATAATTCCCTTCCTTGAATTTCATGACTTTGGGGAGAAACTATAGCGCTGAACTGGCTTTTTATTGGTCTTGAGGAAAAATATTCATCCGATTGCTTCTCATTTACTTTCTGGATTTGCCCGCGTACACGTACTTGTCTTGCCATTTGTGGCCAATAAAAATTTAACGCCACATGAGGATTGTTTTGAATTTGTTTTGATTTCGTACTGTTATAATTGGTATAAAAAACAAAACTTCCCTCATCCAATCCTTTTAACAGCACAACCCTGGAGTCTGGGTAACCCCGTTTATCCACTGTAGAAAGAACCATGGCAGTGGGGTCATTTTTTTCATTTTTTAATACATCTTCAAACCAAAGCTTAAATTGAACAAGTGGATCTTCCGGAAGTGATTTTTCACTTAGATTCAGTTCCCCATATTCTCGTCGTATGTCCGCTATGCTTCGAAAATTTGTCATGAAATACCATTAAAAAGAATTGTTATGCAGGATAGGTCCTGCGGCTTGTCCGCAGGACGAGGCTTATTATTTATTCTTTGCTTGGGCAGTGCAATTTTGCCCTCACAGAGTATCTAGGGTTTACCAGCCTGTTACTTCGGCAATTGCATCACCCAAATCAGCTGGTGAACGTACTGTTTTAACCCCGGCAGCCTCTAAAGCTTTATATTTTTCAGCCGCAGTCCCTTTACCTCCGGAAATAATCGCCCCTGCATGTCCCATGCGTTTTCCAGCGGGTGCTGTAACCCCGGCAATATAGGACACTACAGGTTTGCTCACGTGCGATTTGATGTATTCCGCAGCTTCTTCTTCTGCAGATCCACCGATTTCACCTACCATGATAATAGCCTGAGTTTGGGAGTCTTGCTCAAATAAAGCTAAAGCATCAATGAAACTGGTTCCAGGAATAGGGTCGCCTCCAATACCAATACAGGTACTTTGGCCAAAACCTTTGTCTGTAGTTTGTTTCACAGCCTCATAAGTTAAAGTACCTGAACGTGAAACAATACCTACTTTTCCAGGCAAATGGATGGAACCGGGCATAATACCTATTTTACACTCGCCAGGGGTGATAATTCCGGGACAGTTTGGACCAATGAGACGAGCCTGAGTATTGTTTTCCAAATAGACTTTTACCTGCAACATATCCAGTACAGGAACACCCTCGGTGATACAAACAATTAATTGAATTCCGGCATCTGCAGCTTCCAGAATGGAATCCTTGCAAAATGGCGCTGGAACGTAAATCACACTGGCTTCGGCTTGAGTTTCTTCCACTGCTTCACGCATGGTGTTGAAAACCGGTAAGCCCAGATGTTTTTGCCCGCCCTTTCCTGGTGTAACCCCACCAACCATACGCGTACCATAAGCTATCGCTTGTTCTGAATGATAAGTGCCTTGTTTTCCCGTAAAACCCTGGCACAGTACTTTAGTATTTTTATTTACCAATACACTCATTATTAACCTCGAAATTTAGTAATTAAGCAACAGCTGCCACAATTTTTTTCGCAGCATCAGTTAAACTGGTTGCAGCAATTACATTCAAATCACTTTTATTTAAAATCTCAGCACCCAGTTGCGCATTATTACCCTCAAGGCGTACTACTACAGGGATTTTCACATCCACTTCTTTCACTGCAGCAAGAATACCATCGGCAATGAGGTCGCAACGAACGATACCACCAAATATGTTTACTAAAATACCTTTAACTTTTTCATCAGAAACAATAATTTTTAATGCTTCACTGACTCGTTCCTTGGTAGCACCACCCCCTACGTCAAGGAAGTTAGCCGGTTCGCCACCATGTAACTTGATTACATCCATAGTCGCCATTGCCAATCCGGCACCATTTACCATACATCCAATGGTTCCATCTAAAGGAATATAATTTAATTCCCAGTCACTGGCGCGATTTTCTCGCTCGTCTTCTTGAGATGTGTCGCGCATGCTTTTCAATTTGGGTTGTCGATATAATGCATTACCATCAATGTTGATCTTTCCATCCAGACAAATTAATTGGCCCTGCTTGGTGACAACCAAAGGATTAATTTCCAGAAGGCTCAGATCACAATCAACAAACATTTTACCCAATCCCATCATCAAATGCGTAAATTGCTTCATTTGCTCATCTTGCAGACCCAATTTAAAACCTACATCACGGCATTGAAACGGCATGACACCAACTAACGGGTCTACTATAATCTTAAAAATTTTCTCGGGTGTCTCTTCAGCTACTTTTTCTATTTCAACACCACCTTCAGTGGAAGCCATGAATACTACGCGTCGAGTAGCACGATCAACAACGGCGCCCAGATATAACTCTCTGCCAATATCACAGGTTTCTTCGATCAATACAGCGTTGACGGGCTGGCCATGAGCATCAGTTTGGTAGGTAACCAGGCGTGTACCCAATAATGATTTTACCGCCTGTGCCAATTCATCTTTGTTCGATACTAATTTTACACCACCGGCTTTTCCTCTACCCCCGGCATGAACTTGTGCCTTGACTACCCAACGAGCAGTAGATAATTGTGACGCGACTTGGATTGCGTCTTCGACATTATAGGCAACCTCACCTTTAGGAACTGGTAAATTGTAGCTGGCAAACAATTGTTTAGCCTGGTATTCATGTAAATTCATTGCAATTACCTTTCTAAAAAAGCAAAATTCGTCCGCACGAACTTTGCTGTTACATTACATTAAACATTAAGTAAAAGACGCGCAGGATCTTCCAATAACTCTTTAACGCTTACCAAAAACTGTACTGAATCTTTTCCATCAATCAATCGATGATCATAAGACAAAGCCACATACATCATTGGACGGATAACAATTTGCCCTTTCTCTACTACAGGTCTCTCTTCAATTTTATGCATTCCCAAAATTCCGGTTTGCGGGGGATTGATAATCGGAGTAGCCAATAAAGAACCGAACACACCGCCATTAGTAATAGTAAATGTTCCTCCTTGCATGTCTTCCATTGCTAATTTGCCTTGTCGTGCTTTTAATGCGGCATCATTTATGGCCATTTCAATTTCAGCCATGCTCATTTGATCCGCATCACGAATTACCGGGACGACCAATCCCCGCTCAGTAGAAACGGCTATTCCTATGTCATAAAAACCGTGATAGACGACATCTTGTCCATCGATTGAAGCATTTACGGCAGGGAAACGCTTTAATGATTCAACAACCGCTTTAGTAAAAAAGGACATAAATCCGAGTTTTACTCCATGCTTTTTCTCAAAACTGTCTTTGTACTGGGCGCGCATGTCCATTACCGCTTTCAAGTTGACTTCATTAAAGGTCGTCAACATCGCTGCATTATGCTGGGCTTCCAATAAACGCTCTGCAATTTTAGCTCTTAAACGGGTCATGGGAACTCTGCGCTCTTCACGTAAACCCATTGGCGCTTTTTGTGGCTGCTCTTTTTGGCTCTCAGCAGATTTAGACGATTTCTCTCTATTGGATTCAATGTAGGCAAGTACGTCTTCTTTAGTAATTCGGCCATCTTTACCGCTACCCTGAATTTGTCCTGGTTGCAGATCATGTTCTGCCATCATTCGGCGTACTACAGGGCTCGTTGACTTATCTTCCTTGGCACTTACTTTATCACTTTCTTCTTCGCTGGGTTTTGTAGCTGCCGCTTTCTTTTCTTCTTTGACCTCAGAACCAGAACCTTCTTTAATTATTGCCAATAGTTGGCCTGAATGTACCGTATCCCCCTCTTGGAATTTGATTTCTTCCAATATCCCATCAGCTGGAGCTGGAACTTCCAACACAACTTTATCTGTTTCCAAATCCAGTAAATTTTCATCCCGGGTAACTTTATCACCTACTTTTTTATGCCATGCAGCTACAGTCGCATCAGCAACGGATTCAGGCAAAACAGGTACTTTGACTTCGATAGACATGGTTATACCTTCTTATTTTATTAATTTCGTTAACACATTGCAGCCTGAGGTAAAACATGTCCATTCCCAGGCTACGATAAATTTAAATTCAGTCCAATAAAGCTTGCTCTACTAAAGCTTGTTGTTGCTGTGCATGCAGCGCAGGGCTTCCTACAGCAGGTGCAGCGGCAAACTCTCTTCCGGCATAGTGTAAGGTTTGTTCAGGTAGTAAACAATCAATTATATTATGCTGAGAAGAGAACCATACTCCCTGGTTCTGCGGTTCTTCCTGGCACCAAATTACTTTCTTGGCCTGAGGATATTTATTTAACTCAGTCGTAAGTGCCTTTTTGGGGAAGGGATACAATTGCTCAATCCGCACTATAGCAATGTGGTTCAGCTCTTTATCACGACGCATTTGCAATAGATCATAATAAACTTTTCCACAACACAGTACCACTTTGGTGACTTTCTTGGCATCCAGGGCATCAATTTCAGGGATAATATTATGGAATTTTCCTTTAAATAAATCATCTAAAGGAGAAACAGCCAATTTATGACGCAAAAGACTCTTGGGAGTCATGACAATCAATGGTTTCCTGAAATTACGAATCACTTGTCTTCTTAACAAATGGAAAATTTGGGCTGGGGTAGTGGGCGTACAAACTTGCATGTTATGCTGGGCACACAGCTGCATGTAACGCTCCAGGCGCGCAGAGGAATGCTCTGGGCCTTGTCCTTCATATCCATGCGGTAACAGCATTACTAAACCACAAAGACGTCCCCATTTTTGTTCACCGGAACTAATGAATTGATCAATTACTACCTGGGCACCATTCGCAAAATCGCCAAATTGGGCTTCCCAAAGTACCAGAAAATTTGGGGCGGAGGCAGCAAAACCATATTCAAACGCTAAAACTGCTTCTTCTGAAAGCACTGAATCGATGACAGAGAAAGGTCGGTTCAATTCATTTTTTATTTGCTCCAGAGGCACAAAGGTTTCACCTGTTTCCGCATCATGCAATACTGCATGACGATGAGCAAAAGTTCCTCTTCCGGAGTCCTGACCGGACAAACGTACCCCATAACCTTCCTGAATTAAACTGGCATATGCCATCGTTTCAGCATAACCCCAGTTCATTGGTAATTCACCGGCTGTCATTTTATCCCGTTCATTTAACAAACGCTGAACTACTGGATGTAAGGTAAATCCTTCCGGCAATTGATTTAATTGGTATGCTAGTTTTTTTAAGTTTTCTTTAGTGATAGTGGTATCAACTTTATCTGTCCATTTGGCATTTACATAAGGGGTCCAGTCAACAGCATATTTACCTTCATAATCACCATGGACCAAATCCACCACGGCTTTGCCCTGATCCAAAGAATCACGATAGGCATCGACTAGTTTCTCAGAATCTTTACTGGTCAGTATTCCTTCCTGGACTAGGCGCTCTGCATAGATTTCGCGTAATGGACGCATGGATTTAATTTTTCGATACATGGAAGGTTGAGTCACTGCCGGCTCATCTGCCTCATTATGGCCATGACGTCGGTAACACACCAGATCAACAACCACGTCGCGTTTAAATTTCATTCTGAAATCAAATGCCAATTTGGTCGCAAACACCACAGCCTCAGGATCGTCTCCATTTACATGGAGAACAGGCGCCTGCACCATTTTCGCAACATCGGTACAATACAGGGTTGAGCGTGAATCCAGTGGATTACTGGTGGTAAACCCTATTTGGTTATTAATCACGATGTGAACTGTACCCCCGGTACTGTAGCCGCGAGCCTGGGAGAAATTGAAGGTTTCCATCACCACTCCCTGTCCGGCAAATGCAGCATCACCATGAATCACAACAGGGACAACTTTTTCCTTTTTAACCAGATCATTGCGCCGACCCAAGCGGGAGCGAACCGAGCCCTCTACTACTGGCCCAATAATTTCCAGATGTGAGGGATTAAATGCCAAAGCCAGGTGTACTACTGAACCTGCACCTGTTCTTATATCTGAAGAAAAACCTAAATGATATTTAACGTCGCCTGTGCGCTCGTATTTTATTTTTCCTTCGAATTCCTGAAAAAGCTGATTAGGTTCTTTGCCCAACACATTAACGAGTACATTTAAACGGCCTCGATGCGCCATTCCAATGACCACTTCCTTAACGTTATCTCGTCCAGCACAATCAATAATTTCTTTCATCATGGGAATTAGGGCATCCCCACCTTCCAAAGAGAATCGTTTTTGTCCCACATACTTCGTGCCCAGGTAACGCTCTAAACCGTCTGCTGCAATTAAGTCTTTTAAAATCTGTAGCTTTTTGCTTGCATCCAGTTTGAGCCGCCCACGTACAGACTCCATCCGCTCTTGCAGCCATTCCACTTCTTCGGTATTAGAAATATGCATGTATTCTATACCAATACTGCCGCAATATGTTTCCAGCAAGGCTTGATGAATCTCATCCAAAGTCATTTCAGGACCATTAAAGGTCGTGCCGGCAAAAAATTTCCGGTTTCTGTCTGCATCAGATAAGTGGTGATAATCCAATTCCAACGCCGGGACAGGAGTACGCGCTGTCATTTCGAGGGGATCGAGCTTAGCGGCATGATGCCCTAAAGAGCGATATGAATTGATGAGATCGGCAATGCGAAATTGCTGGCTATCTGAAGATTGCACTACAGGGATTACTTTTTTATCCGCATTCTGTAAAAAATATTCGCGGATCTCTCTATGTGAACGTTCCTTTTCAGCATCATTAACTTTGGGTAAAGCACTGAAGACTGCACGCCAATCGGATGAAACCGAACTTGGATCAGCCAGATAATCTTCATAGAGACTATCCACATATGCCATACTTCCGCCAGATAAATAGGAAGAAGCCCATTCTTTTTGCAGATCGGAACTGCTCATTTTCATTCTCTCCAAAGGGGTATTAATCACTAACACCATTAAATTGGCTATTCCACTCATCCCCGTGGATAAAACAGCTATCCCCGCAATAGCGGGGATTCATCCTTATGCTGGTTTTAAGCTCACTTCAGGATAGGATTCCCCCAGAGGGAAATTCAATTGTCCAAGCTTAGGGCTTTTACCAGCTACCAAAACTAAAAGAAAAACACTTAGGTTTCTTGTCCCAACATTTGTAGGCGAATTTCCCCAATCGCTTTCGAGGGATTGAGGCCTTTCGGACATACATTGGTGCAATTCATAATGGTTCGGCAACGGAACACACTGAACGGATCCTGTAGTTTATCCAGGCGATGTGTTGTCGCTGTATCCCGACTGTCTGCTAAAAAGCGTCTTGCCTGCAATAATCCAGCGGGGCCCACAAATTTATCCGGATTCCACCAGAATGAAGGACATGAACTCGTGCAACACGCACATAAAATACATTCATATAACCCATCAAGCTGTGACCGCTCTTCCGGAGATTGCAACCGCTCGCGAGCAGGAGGAACTTCATCATTTTGTAAATAAGGCTCTATCCGCTCATATTGTTGATAGAATTGCGACATATCAACAGCCAAATCACGAATTACCGGAAATCCGGGTAAAGGGCGAATCACTATTTTGTCAGTCTTCAGCTGGGAAACATGGGTAATGCACGCCAAGCCATTAGTCCCGTTAATATTCATACCGTCTGAGCCACATACCCCTTCACGACAAGAACGTCTGTAGGTTATGGAAGGATCCTGTTCTGCCTTCAAACGCTCAAGCAAGGTGAGCAGCATGGGATCGCTTTTTACCGGGATCTCTAATTCGTAATCTTTCATATAAGGCTTAGCATCCACCTCAGGATTATAGCGATATATTGATAAGGTCAATTTTCTACTATCTGCCATGTAATCTATCCTCTTTAGTAAACGCGTTCTTTCGGCGCAAAGGGCTCGACATGCTTAGGTGATGCATTAACCGGACGAAAATCAATTTTCTCACCTTCCTCAAAATAAAGCGTATGTTTAATCCAATTCTCATCATCGCGTTTTGGATAATCTTCACGACTGTGGGCACCACGGCTTTCTGTGCGAACAATAGCAGAATGTGCAGTAGCATAGGCAGTTGCCATTAAGTTATCCAGCTCCAATGCACTGACGCGTTCTGTATTGAACACTTTGCTTTTATCTGCCAATTTGGCATGGGCCAGCCGCTCACGTAAAGCCTGTAACCGCTTTAAGCCAGAGGCCATGACTTCACCTGTACGAAATACGCCAAAGTCCTCTTGCATTACACGTTGCATTTCATCATGAATTACAGCGGGGCTTTCACCTTCTGCCGAGTCATTCCATCGATTATATCGCTGTAATGATGGAGCAATATCATCATCACTAATGTAGCTCATATCAGGCAATTCATTTGACTGCCACAAGTGCTCAACATGCAACCCGGCTGCACGACCAAAAACTACCAGGTCAAGTAATGAGTTACCGCCTAAACGATTCGCTCCATGTACAGAAACACAAGCACATTCCCCTACTGCATACAAGCCATTAACAACATGTTCTACACCATTGGTTTTGGTGAGGACCTGGCCATGCATATTCGTGGGTATCCCGCCCATACTGTAATGGCACGTAGGAACTACCGGGATTGGCTCAACAATGGGATCCACTCCAGCAAATTTTATGGATAGTTCACGAATCCCCGGCAAACGTGACTTAATAAGATCAGCGCCTAAATGATCCAATTTTAACTTAACGTGATCAATACCTTTGGGATCAAAACCCTTACCGGCACGTATTTCAAGAGCCATCGAACGAGCAACCACATCTCGGGAAGCTAAATCCTTAACGCGCGGAGCATAGCGTTCCATGAACCGCTCGCCATCCTTGTTAATCAAATAACCGCCCTCACCACGGCATCCTTCAGTAACTAAAACCCCTGCTCCCGCAATGCCGGTGGGATGAAATTGCCACATTTCCATGTCTTGTAAAGGAATCCCGGCTCTAAGCGCCATACCAAAGCCGTCACCTGTATTGATGAATGCGTTGGTGGTGGACTGGTAAATACGACCTGCACCACCTGTTGCCAGAATACATACTCTTGATTGGAAAAATACTACTTCTCCAGTCTCAATGCACATGGCAGTCACACCGGATATATGGCCATGAGCGTCTTTAACGAGATCAAGGGCATACCATTCACTAAATACGTGGGTCTTTGCTTTCAGATTTTGCTGATACAGCGTATGCAATAAAGCATGCCCGGTTCGATCTGCGGCGGCGCAAGTGCGGGCAGCCTGTTCTCCACCATAATTTTTGGATTGGCCCCCAAACTGACGCTGATAGATCCTTCCATTATCCATACGAGAGAAAGGCAATCCCATGTGTTCGAGTTCATATACTGCTTCAGGACCTGTTTTACACAAATATTCGATTGAATCCTGATCACCAATATAATCGGCACCCTTCACTGTATCATACATGTGCCAGCGCCAATCATCTTCGTGCGCATTACCCAGGGCACAAGTAATTCCGCCTTGAGCTGATACTGTATGTGAACGGGTTGGAAACACTTTAGATAAAAGCGCGACTTTTAAACCTGAATTTGCCATTTGCAGTGCCGCACGCATTCCAGCCCCGCCTGCTCCAATAATTACTGCATCAAATTTGTTACGTGCAATTGCCATGCTACTGCCCCCAAAGGATCATTAAGCCCCAGATAAATTGACTCAGGAGCCATAAAAGGACTAACATTTGTACTGATAAACGCAGAACAGTACATTTCATATAATCTGTAGTCACTGTCCAAATGCCTACCCATGCATGCAATGAAAGCGCAAACAAGGCAATAAGTGACGCGATCCGAAATAAAGTATTGGAAAAAAGAGCATGCCATTGGGCAAAACCAAGTTCAGGATGCAATAATAAAAATCCAATAATAAAAAAAGAATAAGCAGCAAAATAAACTGCTGTGACCCGTTGAACCAACCAATCTTTTAAACCATTACCTGTTAAACTGGTGACATTATTTACCATATCCAGATTCCTAGAAAAATTGACAAAATAACGGCAAGAATAATGACTATAACAGCAGAACGCCGACCCGCATCAAGATGCTCACCAAATCCCATATCCATTAAAAGATGCCTAATCCCTGCAAGCAAGTGATATATCATTGCAGCTCCAAATGCCCATAGAATCATTTTATAAGCAGGCTGAGCCAACAAACCTTTCACTTGGATAAAGGTTTCTTCCGATTGTATTGATTGGCCAAAAATATATAGCATTATGGGTAACAGTAAAAATAAAACTACCCCTGAAATCCTATGCAAAATGGAAGCTATTGCCATAGGGGGATATTTTAAACTACCCAAATCCAGATTAACGGGTCTTTTTTTGTTCACTGTGAGTTTCTTCCTTAATTAGAAAAGTTATTTAAATAAAGCACAAATGCGAAGTATAGCACTCTGTTTCTATCGTGCAAGATGAACAAGATATGGAATCTGAGCAAAATTTAATTTTCATCCCGCATCCAATTGAATTCTTTCCCCGATTCGATTCTTTACGGAAGCACCATAATATAAAACTATTTATAACTTGTGACTAGCTGAATGAATTGGGTTGGTTTGTTTTTATTCAACATGACTCCTTATGGTATAATTAATTTATATTTTACTCATCAAGGTTGTAATTATGCCTATATCTAAAAATCCAAATGAGCGCCTTCTCTATTGTGTCTCGAAAGGACTTGTTAGAACAATACATACCATGGTAAGGGATGAGGATGACCGGGAAAAAATTCAGCCGGAGGCAGTTGACCAAGCGATAGAAAGCATCGTAATAGCAGCAAAATCCGGAAAATTATCAATCGAACAAATTACAAAACGGAAAGAAATTCTTAACCTTTTATGTAAGTTATGGGGAAAACCCGCTGAACCTGCTCTCAAATTTCTAGAAACAGAATTACAGAAGCACTTAAATGAAATCCTTATTACGTTAATACCCAACCAAAAGATGAATGTAAATGATTGGAACACTATTTTTGATTTTATAGAAAAAAATAAGGTGATACCAAACCAGGCTATTATAGGGTACTTTTTAAGAGCTGCCGCAGCAGACAAGTTGTGGAAGAACTTTGCCCAGCTATTGAGTTATCAACAGCCTGACTGGAGAATGGCAGGTCAATTACTCATGATGTCAGTAAAAGCAGGGCAAATGGATGCGGTCAGACAGCTTTGCAATTTATCCCAAGAAAATGTTCCTGGAGTAAGCGGCATTAAAAGAGCCGTGAAGGAAGCAAAAAAAAGTGGACACCCTGAAATTGCAAGTTACCTTTCATGTGAACTCTTGCATCAAAATAATTTGAACAAAAAACCTTTGGCACTTACAAAGGCCATTCTGCAGAATTTTGTGGATAACTCATTTCCAGGAAGTAGTTTATTTGGAACTCAAGTAAAAGAGGTGAACAAAATTCTTTCCCGCATAAAGAGTGAATTAGCGCACGGACATGGAGATAACGCGCAAATTATATTTGCTGTAATCGAGTCTTTACGTAAAGTGATGGGAAGCAACAAAGAGTTACGCGGTTGCGTAGACTATATTGCAGATCGTTATGCTAACAGCGAGGAATCTCATTCATTGAAACCCAAAGGATTAATAAAATAAAACCCTCTTAGAGGGTTTTTATTTGGGTCGTACAGAAGAGGTTCTGGGTTGTTTATACGTATCTCGGGGTGCCTCCAGCGGATATCCGTATTTTTCGGCATTTTGTTTGACAATTTGTAAATACCGTTCGCCCCAGGCACCGGGATCAAAATTAGTTACTACTACGTTGTAAGGTAAATTGATTATCGATTCAAAAGCCTTTCTTTGCGGGAGTAAATGTCCGCCAAAAGAGACTTGTACTTCAGTTTCCTTATCAATGCCTCCTTCCTTTAAACGCTCAACCAATATATAAATCATTTTTTCAATTGTCATATAGAGTTTATACATGGACATCCCGGCAGATAACATCTCCTCACTTTTGGAAGTAGATAGTTTGGAGCCGGAGTCGAGAATGGGATATACAAACTCCAAGTCATTTGTTCCTGGGATGGGTTCAGGTTTGATGATTTTCGGAGGTGAAACTGGATCAATGGGTGGAGACACAATATAAAGCTGGAAGTCAGCCCAATGCCACCAGATTTGATAAACCCGCTCAACTAAAGTCACCGGATCATTTAAATCCTCTTCCATTTGCAACTTGCGCAAATCCATACTGTTATCGAGATTGTCGACGGCCTCGATAAATTTTGGTATCTCATCAGTAGTAGGGAAATCGGAATCATCAGCCATTTGCGTACCACATGTAAATCAAGCCTATACGATTATATTAGCCCAAATTTAATGAATGAGCACGAAAGTTAATTCACTTAAGTAAAAAACCTGTAAAAGTTGGAGGAATGCTAAACCAAAGGTATTGCAAATCACCAGTTGCAGCAAAAAAGTCAACGCCAGGAAAAGTGGCGAGTCTGCATAACGGCATTAAAAATTAGGGAATCAGGGTTGTAACACCTTGTCCTTAAAGAAGATATTGATAATATTCTGGGGCATCCGAACGACACTTAAAGCATGTACTTTGACAATTGGTGCGTCCCTGGCATTTACCGATTACACCTTTACCAATCCATAAATCAAGCATAGGCTGCAATGCCGGCAGATCCAAACGAAATTCTCGAGTCAATTGCTGAGTGCTAACCACTCCTGCACGACCAATGTAATCACGTATTTGCAACAGCATTATTCCTCCGTATGGCTCGTTTCATAAAATGATGTAACCCTACACCGCCTAATAAAATCGTTAGAAACAAACAAATCCCCAAAACACTGTGTTCAGAATTCTGAATCCATTTAGCACCTTGATAAAATAAAACTGCTGTAACATAGGCAATAACAAAAGACCAAATAACTGAAATCCACATAAACTTTTTATTTGCTTCTTGACGAATTACCGCCATTGTCGAGACACATGGAATGTAAAGAAGCACAAACAAAAGATATGCATAGGCACCTATCTTACCATCAAAACGCTGCGCCATAATTCCATATACCGTTTGAGACACAGGATTATCCGCTGCACTAGCCAAAATAGGGTTGGCCAAAGCAGAACCCAATTGGGATAAATTTTGAGGAACAGACCAAAAAGCGGCCTTGATGCCTGCCCAAAAATCAAAGTGGGCCGCGGCAATTTCTCCCACATGCGCAGCCTGGGCATAAAGGGAGTTCAGCGTACCCACTACCACTTCTTTAGCAAGCATACCTGTTAATAATCCTACGGTTGCAGGCCAATTGTCTTGATGAATTCCCATGGGGGTAAACAGAGGAGTAATCCATTGCCCCATTAAAGAAAGCAACGATTGGGTACTTGCTTCACCGGAGTTTATTCCTCCCTCCACCGTTATGGCATTTAAACCACCTAAAATAATACAAATAGGAACAATTAACTTTCCTGCCCGCACTACAAAAAAGCGTAATCGCATGAAGGTTTCTTTAAATAACCGCTTCAGGGCGGGCTTATGATAAGCAGGCAACTCCAAAATCAGGGGTGAAGCATGGCCTTTTAAAGCAGATTTGCGCAAGAGGAACCCTGTAAATACCGCCATTAAAATGCCAATCAGGTATAATGAAAATACAATGTTTTGTCCGCCCGTCGGGAAAAAAGCAGCAACAAAAACTGCATAAATCGCCAGACGCGCACTGCATGACATGAAAGGACTCATCATCACGGTGAGTAAGCGATCACGCTCTGAATCCAATGTCCGGGCAGCCATGATCGCTGGAACATTGCAGCCAAAACCAACAATCATTGGCACAAAAGATTTGCCAGGAAGTCCCAGCGTACGCATCGCTTTATCAACAACAAAGGCTGCCCGCGCCATATAGCCCGATGTCTCAAGTAAAGATAAAAAGAAAAACATAGCCGCAATGACCGGAATAAAAGTCAGGGTAGTATTAATGCCTTTCCCCACACCATTTGCCAATAAAGCAATCAGCCAATTAGGGGCATGAAGCTGTTGTAATAACCAGGCAGTACCCTGAACAAATATGGTGTCGGTACTGATATCAAAAAAGTCCTGGAACGCGCCCCCTATATTAATCGCGAACAAGAACATCAAATACATCATCGCAAAAAAAATAGGTAAGGCAAAAAAACGATGCAACATAATTTTATCAAGCTTTGCCGTAAAATCCTCGCTGGCATCACTTTGTTTTTTTTGTACCGCCCTCACCACCTCGTGTATTTTCTGATAGCGGGCATCAGCTAATAGGATATCAAGGCCCGACTCGGTTTCATTGAGTAAGGTCAAATCTTTGGTGAGTGCCTCATCGAGTAGCAACTCATCTCCCTCGACGACTCGGCGTGCGTAATAATAAGCCAGGGATTGGCTATACCCTTTTTGAACCAGGATATTTTCCAAACTCATTAATGTAGATTGCACCAGCTTGGGAACAGGAAGTTTCCAGGGGATATGCTTTTGAGGTTGGGTTATTGAGTGTATTAATTGCGGAATACCTATCTTTTTGTGCGCCTGGATAGGGATAACAGGACACCCCAATTGTTGGGACAATGCATTTATATCTATGGAGATACCTCGTTGCTCGGCAATATCCATCATGTTCAATACAAGCAGTACGGGTTTACCTAATTCCAAAATTTGGGTGGTTAAATATAAATGCCGTTCCAGATGACAAGCATCAATCACATTAATAATGCAATCAGCTTTCATAGTGGCCACGGAATGCGCAGCAATATGCTCATCCTGACTCATGCCTTCTGCATGGGCTACTAACGAATAAACCCCGGGTAAATCAGTCACTTCGATGCGTTGATGACTTGCAAAAAACTCTCCTGTTTTCTTTTCAACCGTAACTCCGGGCCAATTCCCTATCCGCTGGTTGTCTCCGGTTAATGCATTGAACAAGGTGGTTTTGCCGCAATTAGGATTGCCTACCAACAACACATGAGTCATATACGCTCCAAAAGCAATTGGCCCGCTTCTTCTTTACGCAAGGTCAAAGCAGTTCCTCTGACTTCAATTTGTATAGGACATCCTAAAGGAGCAGTGCGAACAACCAAAAGCTCAGTCCCACAGGTAACACCTAAAGACAAAAGCCTGCGTCTATATTGCATATCTGTAGCACCAAAACTGGTTAACCTTACTCTATCGCCTGCTACTAATTCTGTAATTTTGATCATGTCCTAACAGCAAATAGTGAAATTATTATGATTTTAGCACAAATGAAATCGAGAATCATTCTCAATTAAGAGAAAAATTATACATTATTTCAATTTTGAATCAACTTACAGCTCGTTTATTATGCCATCAAGTTCAACTAGGGATTGCCCGTGATGAATTCTTTAAGCTCTCTTTTAGGATGGCGTGCCAAATAATCAACTGACTGCATTTCCAGCAAGCGGCTGTAAGTACGCTTAAAAGTATCTTTCATTTCTCCTTCAAGATATAACTCTTCAACGGCCACTTCTGCGGAAATAATAATATTAATGCCGCGATCATACATCACATCGATAAAGTGAATGAACATAATTGCCTGTAACGTATGATTAACTGTTAATGCAGGGATGTCGCTTAAAAAAATGGTGTCAAACTTTTCTGCAAGTTCCAAATAATCCAGTTGACTGCGGGGCAAATTACATAAAATATCAAAAGAAAACCAAACCGTATTTTCAGCAAGTTTGAGAAAAGGGATTTCACGATTTTGTATTGTAATAAAACCATTTTCCTGATATTCGCTGGCTAAAAGTGAGAACTGTGTTTCCATGGTAGAAGCTGTATTGGCATTTAAAGGAAATAAATAAGCATCGAACAAAGGAGCTCGCCCTACCCGATAATCTCTTTGCTCATTTAAATGCAAGATCTTACAGTGTTCTTTGATAGCCGCAATGGCAGGTAAAAACCTTTTTCGATGCACACCGCTTTTATACAAATCATCTGGAGGTATATTCGAAGAAATAACTAAAATTACCCCATTGGCCAGCAAGGCTTGCAATAATTCCGCCAAGATCATGGCATAAGCAACGTCATGGACCATAAATTCATCAAAACAGAGGACTTTTGTTGATTTTGCCAATTCTTTAGCAATTTTGTGCAGCGGATTTTTTTGTCCTTGCAACCGCCTTAGCTGAAAATCAACTTGTTGCATAAAGTGATGGAAGTGAAAACGCGCTTTCTTTTTTTCTTCAAGACCATCATAAAACAAATCAATTAAATAAGTTTTCCCAACACCCACAGGGCCATAAAGATATATTCCCTTTATCCGGGGTTTAATAAAGGGAAACAGCCAGGAGGAGTTGGATTTACTTACCTCATTAGCGAGGTTTTGCATATGAGTCAATATTTCTCTCTGCAACCGATCATCATCGATCTCACCGCGGGCAAGTGCAGCCTCATATTGGGTAATCAAATCCATCATAAAACAGCCTGGGAATGAATGTATTCTATAAGTTTTGCTTTCAGTTCAATCAATTTCCCATGAAAAAAATGGCCCGTGTTGGCAAAGGGAAGCACCGGGATTTCGGGAACAGCCTGGGTTGCAAACTCGAAAACCTGATTGGAAGGCACCACCTCGTCTTCATCACCTTGCACAATGAGCCAGGGGTGAGGTGGTGGGACAAATTCAGAATAGTTATAATGATTTACTGCAGGCGCCACTGTAATCAACAAATGTGCATCAGATTGGGCAGCTGCGCGATAAGCCACATAGGAGCCAAATGAAAAGCCGGCAAAAATAAGTTTCTTCTCAGGCTGTTCCTTTTGCCATTCACGAACTAAAACAAGCATATCTTCACTTTCACCCAGCCCCGCATCATAGCTGCCCTCTGAGTGGCCTACGCCGCGAAAGTTAAAGCGGAGAGAAGGAATGCCCAACTCCCTGAAAACACGTGCCAAAGTAGTCACTACTTTATTACTCATTGAACCGCCTTGCAGCGAATGCGGATGCCCCAAAAAGGCAATGAAAGCAGAATGATTTTGTTCCGGGACAGTTAGAACAGCTTCCAACCTCCCCACAGCCCCCTGTAATAATAAAGGATGTTCTCCTGGGAGCGCTAATTTTTCAGTGATTTGCATAAAAAACCTGTTATCATAGTATCTATTTCAAGCAATAACTCTGAGCGTTCTGCAAAAGAAGGCTCTTGCATGAAGCATAAATGATAACTCGAATTATAGATGAACAAAATGCATAAAGAGCAAAAAGAGCCAATGCCAATATCAAAACCTCTTCCATTTTCCCGCCGCTTTATTCTTTTAGTTGTTATCCCGGTTATTTTGGTGATAATCGGCACCATTTTTTATCTGCTTGGCGGCCGTTATGTGGCCACCGATAATGCCTACGTCAAGGCAGATATGATCCCCCTGAGCCCACAAGTAGCTGGGGTGGTACAAGAGGTTTTTGTTACTGAAAATCAACATGTAAAAAAAAATCAGCTTCTTTATCGTATTGATGCCACTCCCTTTCAAGTCGCCTTGACTAAAGCTGAATCCAAATTAGCTCAAGTCCGCATTGATATTTTAGCAATGAAAGCAAATTACCGGGAAAAACAGGCGGAATTGGAGCTTGTCCGTACTAAATATAATTTTTCCCTGCGCAATAAAAAGCGCCAAATGGATCTTGCGGCAAAGCATTTCGCCTCTCTTTCGAGCCTGGATGATGCCAATGAAGGTGCCGAACTTGCCGCCCAACAAATCGTTACTTCAGAACATAACCTGCAAGGGTTAGCCGCGTCTCTAGCGGGGAGTATTGATGAGCCAGTGGAGAAACACCCTTCCTATTTAATGGCCAAGGCCGAATATGAACAAGCAAAACTGGACTTGGCGCATACTGAAATCAAAGCGCCCTTGTCAGGAACCATCAGCGCCCCTCCCAAAAAAGGACAATTTGTAAGTAGAGGCGCGATTACCATGACCTTGGTTGCCAATGAGCATCCCTGGATTGAAGCAAACTTTACTGAGAAAGAGTTGACCTATGTCCGCCCGGGACAAAAGGTAATTGCCACCATTGATATTTATCCAGGAAAAAAATGGAAAGGGACAGTCCAAAGCCTAAGTCCTGCAACCGGTTCCGAATTCTCAATCATTCCGGCACAAAATGCGACAGGAAATTGGGTTAAAATCGCCCAGCGAGTTGCGGTACGAATTCAATTGGATCCCGAATCAGACAGTCCTTTACTACGTTCTGGGCTTAGCTCCTGGGTAAAAATAGATACCAAACATAAACGATATTCTTTTCATAACTCCTCCTTTCCCAAAGTCGGGGAGGGTTAAACCTCATAGCGGCCCTTGAGGAGCCCTTGCGGCTTGTCAGGGGATTAGACGAAATCTTCCTGATACACTATACCGCAGTCAAGCCGTATAGGGGGATGAGGAAACCTTATATATTCTTGTGTGCTTTTAACCTTTGGATAAACGAGTGCAATCGATGCTAAAAACATATCAACCACCTAAAGGTTCAGAAAGAGTGTTTATTACTTTATCTGTGATGCTTGCCACAGTGATGCAATCATTGGATACCACCATTGCCAATGTGGCCCTACCCCACATGCAAGGGAGTATGGGAGCAACTCAGGAACAAACTTCCTGGGTACTTACCTCATATATTGTGGCAGCAGCAATATTTACCCCTTTGACTGGGTTTTTAGGTGATTGCTTTGGAAGAAAACGAATTTTTATCGGGTCAGTTATTGGATTTACCGTGGCCTCCATGTTATGTGGCGCGGCCCAGAGTTTGCCGCAAATTGTCTTATTCCGTTTACTGCAGGGAATTTGCGGCGCAAGTCTGATTCCTATCTCCCAATCCATACTCCTGGATTCTAATCCTCCGGAAAAACATGGTTCTGCCATGGCTATTTGGGGCATGGGGGTCATGGTGGGACCAATACTTGGCCCCTCTCTGGGGGGATGGCTTACTGAATACTACAATTGGCGATGGGTTTTTTACATTAACCTGCCTTTTGGAGTACTTGCCAGGATCGGTTTAACCTTGTTTCTTGGGGAAAATAAACTAAAAACCGAAAAACATTTTGATTTAATGGGTTTTGCCTTTTTAAGTATTGCGATAGGTGCATTCCAGCTATTCCTGGATCGGGGCGAATCGCTGGATTGGCTTAATAGCAGTGAAATAATTATTGAAGGAATCGTTGCCCTGGGCTGTTTGTATTTGTTTGTTGCTCATATCCTCACGACAAAAAATCCTTTTATCGACCCATCCATGTTTAAAGACCGTAATTTCAGCATTGGCCTTATTTTCATTTTTATTATCGGCATTATTTTGCTGGCTACCATGGCACTGCTACCCCCTTACATGCAAAGTTTAATGAATTACCCAATAATTGACGTAGGTTTACTCCTGGCTCCCCGAGGAATAGGCACGATGACCGCGATGATGATTGTCGGCAAGTTATCCGGAAAGATTGATGCCCGTTATCAAATTGGCTTAGGGTTGATTCTGACCGATTACTCGTTATGGTCGATGACATTATTCAATGCGGAGATTTGCAGCAGCGACATCATTTCCTCAGGAATTATCCAGGGTCTAGGGTTAGGTTTTATTTTTGTTCCATTATCAACACTCACATTTGCCACATTACCGCCACAATATCGGAATGATGGCACCTCATTGTTTAGTTTGCTCCGCAATATAGGCAGCAGCATTGGTATTTCTATTGTCATGACCAAACTTGCTCAAAATACTCAAGCAAATCATTCAGCCTTCGCGCATTTTATTACCCCGTTTAACATTAATTTAAATCAAGCCAGCCAATCAGGAGCCTTTAATTTACATTCAAGCCACGGACTTGCCCTTCTTGATGCAACCGTGACCCAGCAGGCGGTATTACTTGCTTACCTGCAAGACTTTCGTTTGATGATGTGGGTAGTATTATTTGCTTTTCCTCTTTTATTTTTACTTAGGCCGCCTTCCAAAAAAGCAAGCACTTCTCAACTTCCTGAATTTGAAATATGATAGCTCCTGTGAGTAAGCCCAATGCCTGCTCCGTTTAGACCCAAACTTGCTAAGCAGGTAAAGGCCTAATGCACTGACCCAAGCTGGCAGTGACTTTTTTTTCAACTTTTTTTGGAGGACTTGATCCATGCGACAGGTACCTGTAGTGCTTCCCTTTTTTCCCCATAATCCTTGCTTCATCTTATTAAGGAGTAAGGCCCTATGAAAATTCATGATTTCAAACGTAAAAAAGAAGAACAACAAAAAATCTCCATGATTACTTGTTACGATTATCCTTCGGCCTGCATAGTTGCTGAATCCAATATTGATTGTGTTCTTGTCGGAGATTCCGTGGCTATGGCAGTGCATGGCCATGAAACGACAATCATGGCAACCATGGAGATGATGATACTTCATACCCAAGCTGTAGCACGGGGATTAAAACAGCAATTTCTGATCAGTGATCTCCCTTTTTTATGCCATAAAACCTCCCTGGCCCAAACTGTAGAAAATGTAAAAAATCTCTTACAGGCAGGCGCCCATGCAGTGAAAATTGAAGGAGCTGATGCAGATACTTGCCAAACTATTTCCTATTTAGTCAATTCAGGGGTTCCTGTTATAGGTCATATCGGTTTAACCCCCCAATCGATACATCAATTGGGTGGTTTTAGAGTACAAGGAAAAAATCAGGAACAAGCAGAAAAACTGATCCAGCAAGCATTATCTTTGGAAGCTGCCGGCTGCTTTGCGCTGGTCATTGAATGCGTGCCCCAACAGTTAGCCCAAACGGTAACCCAATCCTTGACGATACCCACTATCGGGATTGGTGCCGGTTCTTCTACAGACGGGCAGGTTCTGGTTTGGCATGATATGCTGGGTCTACAAACTGATTTTAATCCAAAGTTTGTCAAACGTTATGCCCAAGGCAAAGAAATTCTGTTGAATGCATTAAATGCTTATGCACAACAGGTTCAGCAAATGAGTTTTCCCACTGCTGAACACTCATTTTAAGCAAGGGGGCAGAATAATTTCCCCAGTTGACCAGCAAACACAACTGTTTTAAAGGGATTTCCATGGAACACATAAGTTGCATCCTGGCACAGTGCCCCTGGATGCAGCTTTGCATTCTGCCGCTGCAGTATTTGATGGGAACAGCCAATTTTTTACTATTCAGCCATTATTCTTAGGAGCCGTAACTGATGCACATCTTTCATGATTTGAACGAATGGATTAGGTTTCGTAAAACTTTATCCTCCGAACTAACCTTGGGTTTTGCCCCCACAATGGGTAATTTACATGCAGGACACGCATCCTTATTTCTAGCAAGCCAACAAGAAAACTCCCATACGGTTGCAAGTTTGTTTGTTAATCCAACCCAATTTAATCAAGCGGATGACTTTAAAAATTATCCAAGAACCCTGGAGGCAGATCTTGAAATTATGAAGAACTGCGGTGTTGATTTTTGCATTCTTCCAGATGAAAAATCAATGTACGCAGATCAATACAAGTATCAGGTTCTTGAAAAGCATCTGTGTCAATTAATGGAAGGAAAACACCGACCAGGGCACTTTAACGGGGTTTTAACTGTGGTTATGAAGTTATTTAACCTGGTGAAGCCGCAGCGTGCTTATTTTGGAGAAAAGGATTATCAACAATACCTGTTAATTGAGGGGATGGCGAAGGCATTTTTTATGGACATAGAAATTAAAGCCTGTCCCACCATTCGCGAAACAAGTGGTTTGGCTTTCAGTTCACGCAATAATCGACTCAATAAAGAACAAAAAGCTTTAGCAGAAGAATTTGCTACACTTTTTCAACAAAAAGATTTAACTTGTGAGCAAATCGTCGCGCAGTTAACGGCAAAAGAGATTACGGTAGAATATGTAGAAGAGCATCAGGGGCGTCGGTTTGCCGCAGTACGGATTGGGGAGATCCGGTTAATTGATAATTATTTATTAGGATAAACTCTATTTTTAGGGTGATTTATCCGAAAATGCAGGCAGTTCTCGACCTGCTTCCGTTACCGGGTTAGGGGTTTCTCTCCTAACCCGGCACTCCTTACAATAACTCTGGTATTGCTTCCTCTGGAGCCTCTTTTGCAGCCGCAGTTTGATCCGCAACTTGTGGGTACAGAGCTCCGAGCGCTGTGGATTGTGCGGGAATACCTGCCCAGTGAGTATTTGCGGGTAAACGTTCGCCTTTCATCAATAATGACAAGCTTCCCAAAGAAGAATTCTCTTCCATTAAGGTATTGTAGAGAACAATTGAGCCTACCCCAACATTGCAACCCGAACCTATCGTAACGTTAGAAACTTTGAATATCCTATCTTCATAAAGATGGGTTTGAATGATGGTCTCGGCATTAATGCATACATCATTACCTATGGTAATCAAGTCGAACTCTGAAAATTCAGCACTATCGGTAAAAACCCTTTTACCGGCTTTAGTTCCTAAACACCGGTGTATCCACAGTGCGAAAGGTGTTCCTAAAACTTTATTGGTTAAATGAGGATTCGTATAGTAGTTGTACGAATACTCAATAACATCATTTTTCCAAATAAATGGATCCCAGATCGGTTTGGTTAAGGGTTTTAATTTACCTAGCATTAGCCATTTAAGAGCAGCCAATACCCCCACCAGACAAACCGTAAAGAACATTTCCGCTGGAGGCAAGACCAGGGCCGTAATACCCCAGGAGTATTCGCTCAACATATAGTCCAGTACATAAAGCAGATTGAATAATGCAATCAAGGAAAATGTCGAGGGCAAAATAATACGGATAAACTCGATGACTAGGCGCGTGAAATAGAGTTTTTTAGAGGGATAAAACGTCTCTTTATCAGAATACCCGACAAATAATTCCCGTTTGGGAAGAAAAACAGCAGGAGAACCCAACCAGGCAGAGAATGGCTCCTTGGCTTTGTCTCCTGGAGGCGTCACCGATAAACATCCTAATAAGGTTCCTTCACCAATTGATTTTCCACCAGATAATAAACTTACATTACCTACAAAAGCCCTGCGTCCAATAGTTACCGGAGCAAATGAAATAAAACCATTGCACACACCAGGCCACGCCAAAGCAACTGAACTGGCAGTAAAACCGCCCTCTTCAATGGTCACCAGATCAGGGATAATATGAGGCGTTTCGCCCATTTCTACCCCTTTACCCAATTTTGCACCGAGTAAGCGTAAAAACAGTGGTAAAAACAAAGTATCTGCCATAACTGATATTTCATCACCATCCAGTAATTTCACCAGAATCCAATGGCGGAAATAATAAAAACTCTTTATGGGATATTCGCCAGGTTTTATTTTATCAAGGATGATCTTTTTACAAAAAACGATGCATAAATAATACAATCCCAAAAAGAGAATTGCTCCCAGGGGGATGGCAAAAAACATGGTAGTTAGATAATGGCTTTGATCATAGTAATAACTGATCAAAGAAATGGATGGGATTAAACATAAATAATACACCATCATGACAAAGACAATACCTAAATAATGCAAAATACCAAAAAGGGTATTTTCCAGCATAGTAGACTCTTCAATTGCTATTTTTTTCCTGGTTATATGATCAGCAGGAACGGGACCTGGTAGTGCAGGCGAACCGGCAAAATAAGTTCCTTGAGGAATTAACCCTTGATCAGGCAGCATGGACATTTCATCCAAAATGCCCTTATCTTCGATTTGGGTATTTAAACCAACAACCGCACGCGCACCAATGTAACAATTATCGCCAATGTTGATAGTCCCAATTTTTAACCAGCCGTCTTCAACTATATACCCATTCAGTCTGGCATCAGCACCTATGGAAGTGTTATCACCAACAGTTAACAAATCATGGGCAGAAACTTGCATGGATCCCAAAAAGCAATTTTTCCCTATTTTTGCACCCAATAAGCGATAATAGATAGGAGCCAAGGGGGAACCGACTAAAAATTTGGCTAAAAACAAATTCTTGAGCAGCCTTTGCACCAACCACCAACGAAAATAAAACCACCCCCAAAGTGGATATTCTCCTGGTTTCACCCGCCCAAGCAATATCCATTTCAAAGAGATGGTGATAAATAATGAAATGATAGGCATGGATAAAAACAAAGCCAGAAAAGCAAGCTGTGATTCCCTGGAAATAATTGAATACTCAGAACTTACCCAGCTGTAGCACAAAACCACAGCGAGCAGCTGTAAGGTACCTACGGCATATTGCAATAAGCATCCAAAGAATTGGCCAATCCCGCATAAATAATATTTCCACTGCGGCGGCTTGTATTTTTGCCTAGGGGAATTTTCGCTTACTTGTAAATTGTCATCCGAATCACTAAATTTTTCTTCGAGTTGGATTATTGTAGGATTTTTATATAAATCCAGAATCGAAATATTTTTTAAGGCGGGGATTTGACGTAAATTGGAAATAACTCTAGCAGCATGCAAAGAATGCCCGCCTAAATCATAAAAAAAGTTTGCTGTTATGGAAATATTTTTGCAATCAAATACATGTTCCCAGGCATGAGCAATTTTTTGAGCCAGCTCTGACTCCGGTGCCTTAAAAGTAGTTTCTATTTTTTGTACAGGTTTAGGAAGTTCTTTCCGATTGACTTTTCCACTCGCCAACACTGGAAAGGATTCTAAAACCTCTATCAGGGCCGGCACCATATAGTCGGGTAAACGCGATCTTAAAAAAACTTTAAGTTCATTCACGTCAAATCCGCTATTTTTATCCAGAATTAAATAGGCAACCAGCGTAGGTTGCTCCAGAATTTGTAGAGCAGCGACTGCCTGCTTTATTCCCGCATAGTGCATGATGACCGTTTCAATTTCATTCAATTCAATGCGAAATCCGCGCAATTTAATTTGATCATCTACACGTCCGGCAAAACGAAGGTTACCCTGCGCATCTTTGGAAACCAAATCACCCGTTCTATATAAGCGTTGACTGTTATCTGCGGGGTTTAAAACAAATTTTTCTGCTGTGTGTTCAGGCCGATTGACATAACCGCGAGCCAGAGCAATCCCCCCAATACACAATTCACCTTCTTCACCCTCTGAAACTTCTTGTAATTGCTCATTTACAACAAGTACCTCATACCCGGGCAGGGGTTTACCAATAGTGATTTCTTTTTCTGGATGGCATTCTGCATAAGTTGCAATAATCGTTGCCTCAGTGGGACCATAGGTATTGAGTATCCGCAATCCCTCTCTGCTCCAGCGTTTAACTAAAGTGGGCGGACAGCTTTCCCCGCCCAAAATTAAAAGGCGTAAATCAGGCAGTTGTCCCTCCAAAGAGGACAATAAAGTAGGTACGGTTGAGAAAACACTAACTCGGTGTTGTTGTAAAAAAGAAATAAGACCTAAACCTGAGCGCACCTCTTTTGAGGTACACGCAATAAGCGAGGCCCCATTTGCAAAAGCCATCCAAAGCTCTTCCAAAGAAGCATCAAAAGCCAATGAAAAGCCCTGGTATACCTTATCATTGCTGCTGATCTCATATAACTTGCTCGCAGCATCAACATAGTGGCAAATACTGCGTTGAGTAATTTCCACACCTTTAGGCTTTCCTGTAGAGCCTGAAGTGTAAATGATGTAACACAAATCCGCAGCGCTTAAATTCTCTTGAAAAATTACTCTGTGTGCAGGACGTTTAGAAATTTCTTCCGCAAGGAGGTCAAGCGCGTAGGCAGTAGGCCATGACAGGTTTTTTTGTTCCAATTGCATGGAAGATGTTAAAACAGCGTTAAAAGGCAAATCGGAAAAGATATAGTTAATGCGTTCGTCTGGATAATCTGCTTCAATAGGTACATAAGCAGCACCCGCTTTTAAAGTAGCAAGAATGGCAACATAACTTTCTACAGAACGTTCTAATAAAATGCCTACTATACTCCCTTTCGATATCTGGTTTTCAGAGAGAAAATGGGCTAATT
Organism: Fluoribacter dumoffii NY 23; assembly: GCF_000236165.1. NCBI lineage: Bacteria > Pseudomonadati > Pseudomonadota > Gammaproteobacteria > Legionellales > Legionellaceae > Fluoribacter > Fluoribacter dumoffii. Next base: position 3,127,016 of record NZ_CM001373.1, read on the forward strand.
GATTGGCGCGATTTTCCAATTCCTGATAGGAAATAAATACATTATCGCAAATCAAAGCAATATTACTTGGATAATTATCCACGGATTGCTCGAAGAAATGATGCAATTGCATAGTGTTAAAACCGGGTGAAGAACTCAAGTTGGTTGGCTCCTACTCATTGCGTCATTTTTTCCAAAGTTTGTTTTTAACAAACGAACGAGCAAAAAAATGCTATTTTCATATTAAATTAGCATCAATAGTAATAGTCTTATGGAAAAAAACACAGAAGCAAGATTATTTTACGAAAGATTATAATTGTTTGTCGCATTACAATCGAGCCTCTTTAGGATAATTTTTTATGATTTTAATCAGAATCAGGCTTCCCACCCGTCTTGAAACCCATGAAAAGCCATGCGAAATGAAGCTCTATTGAAATGTGCTTCATTTACCTGATTTAGCATGTTTATCCATTATTTACTAAAAATTTCTTGCAAAAAATGGGTCATGGCTTGCCAGGAGCGTTCAGCAGCAATTTCATTATAAACCGTACCCAATTTCAGGTCATGGGCAAGTGGATTTGTAAAAGCATGTTGCACATGTCCATACATATGCATTTGCCAATCAACATGGGCTTCGGTCATTTCCTTACAAAATGCATGCACCGTGTCAGGTTGCACCATAGGATCATCATAACCATGTAAAGCGAGAATTTTGGCTTTAATTGGCGCAGATTTTAGCTCGCCTGGTTTATGCAGCAAACCATGAAAACTGACTACACCTTTGAGTTCGGCACCGGAACGGGCCAATTCAAGGGCACACATGCCCCCGAAACAAAAACCAATAATGGCAACCCGCTTGCTATCGACTTCAGATAAAGAACATGCAGCGGCCAATCCTGCTTGAATCCGCCGGCGTAATAAACTTTGATCAGCTACCAAGGGATTCATAAGAGCTTGCTTTTCTTCTACAGTAGAACCCAGTTGAGCATGACCGTACATATCTACAGCAAAACCAACGTAACCCAGCTGCGCCAGTAATTTTGCTTTTTCACATGCAAACTCATTACGGCCACTCCAGTCATGAACGACCAAAACGGCAGGACGAGAGCCGACAAGGGACTCATCATAAGCCATAAAGCCATTAAGTTCCTGACCGTTATCATGATAAATATGATTTGATGTGTGCATCTCAAGCTCTCCTAAAAATAAACCAGCCGAATTAGAACTCCCTAAACGGACCCTAGTTTATAAAATTGAGACCAAGAGATAAAGCCAATGAAGTGAATAAACCCCAGTCCCCTAATTCCTTTGCCAGAGAGTGTCTTTTTTTATTCACACTCTAACTTGACATTACTCCATAGTAGTCAATGATTAGAAGAGCAAAGAAACAATAATATGTTCCGTTTTAGGCTAAAATTAAAATAAACTCTGAAGGGAATATAATCATGATTACTTCATCATTAATCCACGTACGAGATATTTTACATGCTCAATTGTGTTATCAGGCGTTTATAACGCCTATCTTTCTTCCTTTGGAAAAGGAATATAGAGATTTCGCCAAACTTGCTTGTGAATTTATTGAGGGAAAGCGTACTGAGGTAATTCATAAAGAACTTCCACGCCACCATGTGTTGCATCGTTTTGCCCCACAAAAAAATTCAAAAGGGAAGAAAATACTTATCACTCATGGATGGATATCCCGGGCAGCATACATGGCCCGTTTAATCCATGCGCTGCATCAGCAAGGATATGAAGTATATGCTCTTGATTTTCCCGCACATGGCGAAGCAAAGGGGTTGCAGTTACCCTGGACGGATGCAGTTGCTATTTTAAAGGATACCATTAATGAGCATGGACCTTTTTATGCTGTTATTGGACATTCTTTCGGCGGCTCTATGCTCCTTAATACCTTGAATGTTGCGGGCCAACTTCCCGAATGGCAATTAGCCCATAAACCGGAACGAGCAATTCTGATTGCCTCACCCACGCAAATGCGCAGTCCTGTTAACCGAATTGCAAAAAAATTCAAATTGAGCGGCCATGGTTATTTGTATTTGCGCCAGGTAATGAAACAGCAAGCACGCTTTGATATCAAGCTGGTTCGTTTACACCATTTCATTTCCCAATCCCCAGATATTTCTTTTTTATGCATTCATGGGGAGCTTGATAAAACGATCAGTACCAAGGAATCAATTGAATTTTGTAAAAAATACCCTAATGCAAAGCTTTGTCTTCTCCCTGAGGCAAATCATGTGAGCGTTTTGCTTGATGAACGAGTAGAACATTTGGTTTGTGATTTTTTGGAAGGGAGAGGAGCTGTATCGTAAAAAAAGTGGGCTCTATGATAATTGGTTTAAAATCAGAATCCCGGATTACTTTACTTCATCCAGGATCCTGTAAGACATTATTCAGTTTCTATATATTGCCGCAATTTTTTCATTGCATTTTTTTCAAGCTGTCGAACCCGCTCGGCGGACACGCCATACTTTTTGGCCAAATCATGTAATGTCAGTTTGTCTTCAGCTAACCAGCGTTGTTGTAAAATATCCTGGCTGCGCGCATCTAATTGCTCCAGAGCAAGCATCAGCTTTTCATGGCCATGCTCTCCGGCATTTTCTTTTTCCAGTAATACAGAAGGATCATCATTCGCATTAAACAAATAGCGTTCAGGTGCTGTATAAAATTCATCATGATCATCTGCATCAGGAGCATCGTAAGGCGTATCCATTGCATTCAAACGCTGTTCCATGACAAGAACATCTTCACAGCTTACGCCCAAATCGTTGGCTACAGCACTTACTTCTTCCGGACTCATCCACCCCAAACGATTTTTCATTTGGCGGAGATTAAAAAATAACTTACGCTGTGCTTTAGTTGTCGCAATTTTAACAATACGCCAGTTGCGAAGAACATATTCATGGATTTCCGCTTTTATCCAATGCACGGCAAAAGAAACAAGGCGTACGCCCATCTTGGGATCAAAACGTTTTACCGCCTTCATCAAGCCAATATTACCTTCCTGAATCAAGTCATTCAGAGGTAAACCATAACCTAAATAGCCACGAGCTACCCGGACAACATAGCGTAAATGAGCAAGAACCAAACAGCGTGCAGCATCAAGATCCCCTTCCGTATGAAAACGCTCAGCATAGGCAATCTCTTCCTCTAAAGACAACATAGGAATTTGATTAACCCTGTGAATGTAAGAATCAAGACTGCCCACAGGTAAATTCATTTCGGCAAGTTGCAAATATTGACTCATGCTTCCTTCCTCTAAAATTTCTCTGTACAAATTAGGTGAATGTAAGACAACTACTCATAATTGTGGTTCAATGGAAGCCAGTTGGCGTTTTACAGATAAACGCGCCCCCATCCATCCAAGTATAATTGCAAACAAAACAAGTAGCAAGATCTGTCGCATTGACAATCCTGTTAACGGATAGTGCATTTGATAAGCAACCGCCAGCTGATTTACCGCCGCACCCAAGCTAAAAATAAAAATATTAACCATAAATATAGCAAAAACCGCACCTAAGGCACCATACCATACCCCGGCATACAAAAAAGGCCTGAGAATAAACTGATCTTTTGCCCCAATGAGTTTCAGGACCTGAATTTCCTCTTGTCGGCTATGCAGCGCCAAGCGCAAAGTAGTTCCCACAATCATAATTACAGCCATTGCCAGTAATGCCAGCAAAGCATCTGCAAATTTAGCTGCAAATCCTAAAAGGGCATGCAAGCGGCTTATCCACTCCATATCTACTTTTGCATTTTCTATTTGTGCGACCGTTTGTAACTGGCGTGCCAATAAGTCCAATTTTGCGGGTGAATCAATGGTTAAAGCCGGGACGACATCTATTAAAGCCGGCAAAGGGTTCTCAGGAAGATAATGCATGATATCTTGCATCCCCTCTTGCTGAGTTAATTCTGCCAAACCATCGGTGGAGGATTTTAAAGAAACCTGGGCGACCCCATCCGTTTCCCGGACTTTTTGCAGTACAAGCTGTTGTTCTGCTTCAGATAATCCTGGTTTTAGGTATAAAGAAACATGCCCGCCGCGCTGCCAAGTTGCCGTTAATTTAGCGACGTTATCTGAAAACACCCAAAACAGAGCCGGTAAAGCCAGGGTAATAGCGATAACCAGAGATGTCATCATCGAGGCCAAAGGTTTACGACATAACGAGTTTAAGCTTTGCACTGCCGCCTGCAGATGATAAGAAAGGATTGCTTGTGCCTGTTTTAACACATTCGTCCTCCTTTAAGCATCACAATCCGGTGCTTCATTCCTGCAATCAGTGCCAAATCATGGGTGGCAATCAATATGCTAACCCCCACTTGGTTAAATTGTTCAAAAATAGCCATGATTTCTGCCGAAAGTTTGGGGTCAAGATTACCGGTAGGCTCATCAGCCAATAGTAAAGCAGGCTTATGCACTACAGCACGTGCAATTCCCACCCGTTGTTGCTCACCACCTGACAAATGCACAGGCAGCATCCTTTCCTTACTTAATAACCCCACCATATCCAAGGCAGCATGTACTCGTTTGGCAATCATGGGGTAGGACATCCCCTGAATTTGCAAAGGGAGAGCAACGTTATCAAATACTGTACGGTCATTGAGCAAGTAAGGGGATTGAAAGGTAATTCCCAACTGGCTGCGATGGGCAGCAACATCGCGTTTTTTTAAATGATTCAAACGCAAACCATTAACGGTTAATTGACCTGAGGTAGGCCATTCTAAAAGAGCGATCAATTTAAGCAAGGTGCTTTTTCCTGCTCCTGAATGCCCGGTAAGAAAGGCCATTTCTCCTTTTTGCAAGGAAAAGTTCACCTGACTTAATGCTTCAAAACCCCCTGGATAACGTTTAGTTACTTGGTCAAATGTGATCATTGAAAAGTGCACCAACAAATTGCGCTGCATCAAAGGGGCGTAAATCCTCTATCCCTTCACCAATCCCTATATAACGAAAGGGTATGCCTAATTCATTTGCTATGGCAAATAAAATTCCACCTTTAGCGGTACCGTCCAATTTAGTCATGGTAATTCCTGTCAAACCTACAGCTTCATGAAATTGGCGTGCCTGAACCAAAGCATTTTGCCCGATGCTTGCATCCAGTATCAACATCGTCTCGTGAGGAGCTTCAGGACACAGTTTATGGAGTACACGTTTTACCTTTTTTAACTCGTCCATCAAATTGCCTTGAGTATGCAGCCGACCTGCGGTATCAGCAATTAAAACATCTATTTTACGTGCTTTTGCAGCTTGCAAGGCATCAAAAATAACCGAGGCGCTGTCGGCGCCGGTTTGCTGCGCAATCACCGGGATGTCATTGCGCTCACCCCAGACATGTAATTGCTCCACTGCAGCAGCTCTAAAAGTATCTCCCGCAGCAAGCATTACTTTCTTGCCCTGCTGCTGAAATTGTTTTGCCAGTTTTCCTATAGTAGTTGTTTTTCCTGCGCCATTCACTCCTACCATCAAGATTACAAATGGAGAATGGTCTGCAGTTTCTAAGGTCAGCTCTTGATCGTTACGGCTTAAAATTGCTTGCAAGTGCGATTTCAATGCCTCATAAACAGCATTACCATCGGATAATTGATTACGGGCCAGGCTATCTGTTAACTGTTTCAATACTATCTGGGTGGTCTCCATCCCCAAATCCGCACTGATTAAAAGAGTTTCCAACTCATCCAATAAATCCTGGCTGATTTCTTTTTTTCCTAACAGCAAACGGCCAATTCCATCACCCAATTGATGGCGTGTTTTACTTAATCCTTTCCTGAACCGGGCAAAAATACCTTCTTTTACAGGCTCTTGCTGTTGTTCTGCTATTTCGACAGGAGCAGCAGGCAACGAGTCAGTAGCTCTTGGTGAATGATCGGCCTCTGCGGAGGTAGAATCATGATTTCGTTTAAACCATTTAATCATAGAGTATACAAATCCTGAAAAATATGAAATTCTATCATCTTTTTTACTTTGAGGTTAAGTTGTGCGCAAAATACTCTTTACTTTACTCATGGTACTATCTTGCCAGACCTTTAGCCAAGTTCAAGAGTTTATTTTGAATAATGGTTTAAAAATATTGGTCAAAGAAGATCATCGAGCTCCAATTGCCGTATCGATGATTTGGTATAACGTCGGCTCTGCAGATGAACCCGGCGGAATTACCGGTGTATCCCATGCGATAGAGCACATGATGTTTAAAGGCACTGAAAAATTTCCTTTAGGCGTCTTTTCCAAAACTATAGCTGAAATGGGTGCACAAGCCAATGCATTTACCAATAATGACTATACTGCTTTTTTTGAAAAAATCGACGCTTCAAAACTAGCTACCAGCTTTGAACTGGAAGCAGACCGCATGAATCATTTACTTCTTGATGCTAACGAATTTGCCAAAGAAATTAAAGTCATTCAGGAGGAACGGCGCCTACGGACGGACGATAACCCTCAAGCTCTCGCTTTTGAACGTTTTTTGGCTACTGCCCATTTAAGCGCCCCTTATCATCATCCGGTCATTGGTTGGATGAATGATTTGAAACAAATGAAAGTTGAGGATGTGAGAGAATGGTATAAAAAATATTATGCCCCAAACAATGCGACTTTAGTTGTTGTCGGTGATGTGAATCCCGAACAGGTTCGTGCTTTGGCAGAAAATTATTTTGGCGCGTTGCCCAAACAACCTGTTCCGGAGCGAAAACTTAAAAGAGAACCACCGGAGTTAGGGGAAAAAATTGTTCATATCCAAGCTGCGGCAAAATTACCTTTACTGATGATAGGTTACTCAGTTCCCAGCGTAAACACCGCAAAAGAATCATATGAACCTTATGCTTTGGAGGTCATCTCCGGAATTTTGGACGCAGGTGACAGTGCGCGTTTTTCTAAAAATCTGATTCGTGGCAAGCACATCGCGAATGATGCAGATGCCTACTATAACCCCTACACCCGGTATCAAACTCAGTTTATTGTTTATGGTTCGCCCAACCAAAGCCATACAATTAATGACTTGCAAAGCAGTCTTCTTAATCAGCTTGAGGAATTGAAAAATAATCCGGTAAGCGATATCGAATTGCAACGAATTAAAAATCAAATCATCGCCCAAAAAACATTCGAAAAGGATTCAATTTTCGGACAGGCATCAGAATTGGGCCTTTTAGAAACAATCGGAGTGGGTTGGAAAAAAAGTGAGGATTATACCCGCGCAATTAATGCGATTACTCCACAACAAATCCAGCAAACCGCCCAACGTTATTTTCAAAAAAATAATATGACCACAGCAATCCTCGAACCTCAGACTCAAAAGGTGACGCCATGAGAATTTTTAGCGCATGTATTTTGGCATTAACGATTGGACTGTCACATCCAGCGACAGCGAGTACATTCAAAACAGAAAAATGGGTAACTAAAAATGGAGTCCAAGTTGTTTTTTATCCTGCCATGGAAGTCCCGATGCTTGATGTCAGTATCGCTTTTGCAGCAGGTTCCGCCTATGACGATAACCAGTATGGACTTAGCGCCCTAACCAGCAGCATGATGAATCAGGGAAATGGGGGTAAGAGCGCCAGCGTCATCGCCGAAACTTTAGCTGATGTAGGAGCACAGTATAAAGTTGAAATTAATCGGGATATGGTGGTTTTTAGCCTGAGAACTTTAGTTGCAGCGGAGGAGATGAGCAAAGCCAGTTCTGTATTTGCCCAAATCCTTAATCACCCTGATTTTCCTGATCCGGCTTTTTATCGAGTAAAAAAACAACAATTAATGGCTATTGAGCAGGCTCAAGAATCCCCCGAAGACGTAGCCCAGCTTAATTTTTTCCAGGATTTATATCCAAATCATCCTTATGGACATCCCGTTAATGGGACAATGGAACGCGTTAATGCAATTAACAAAAACCAGCTCATTGAATTTAAACAACGGTATTATGTTGCAAAAAACTCCATTTTAGTTATGGTAGGAGCAATTAATAGCAAAACGGCACATCAATTGGCTGACCAGTTGACACAGGAGCTCCCAGAAGGACAAGCCGCCCCTGCTATCCCTAAAGCACCTCAACTCCCTCAATCTCAAACTGTGAACATTCCATTCCCATCATCCCAGACGATGATACGCCTGGGTCAAATCGGTATCGACCATCACAATCCCAATAATTTCCCTCTTGTAGTAGGCAATTATGTTTTGGGCGGGGGGTCTTTAGTTTCCCAGCTTGGCGTAGAGGTCAGAGAAAAACGCGGTTTAGCCTATGGAATAGACAGTCTCTTTGTTCCCATGTCAGGAAATGGACCTTTTCTCATCAGCTTATCAACAAGGAACAAACAAACCGGGGAAGCATTGGAGGTGATTAAGACTGTTTTAGGGAATTACCTTGATAAGGGACCGACTGATGAAGAGTTGGATGCTGCGAAAAAATACCTCACAGGAAGTTTCCCGCTTTCTTTATCAGGTAACCGCAGTATTGCTAATATTTTGTTACGGATGAACTTTTATCATTTGCCAGAAGATTTTCTCGATACCTATACTGCACGTGTTAATGCGGTCACCAGTCAGCAAGTGAGACAGGCATTCAAACAACAGCTCGATCCTGATAAATTATTATTGGTTACTGTAGGTAAATCGTGAAACAGATCATTCGTATCATAGGAGGAGTATACCGAGGGAAAAAAATACATTTCCCCGATATAGAAGGACTCCGTCCTACCCCGGATCGGGTACGTGAAACTTTATTCAACTGGCTTATGCACGAGATAAGGGATGCTCGCTGCCTGGATGCTTTTGCAGGCAGCGGCGCTTTGGGCTTGGAGGCATTTTCCCGTGGAGCGAAACAGGTTGTTTTTCTTGAGCAATCGCCCAAAGCCCATGCCAGTTTACAAAAAATAATTTCCACATTTAATAGCCCCAAACTCCAGTTGTTGCAAACGGATGCCCTAAAATACCTACAGAGCAATTCGAAAGAATTTGATATTATTTTTCTGGATCCGCCTTTTGCTAAAAATTATCTCCCTCAATGTCTTTCCCATATCACGCAAGGCAATATTCTCAAATCGGGAGGTCTTGTTTACCTGGAATCCCCTGCGCTAATTTCCATGGATGAAAAAAAATGGAAACAAATAAAAATGAAACAAGCAGGACAAGTGATCTATGCCTTGTTTGAAAAATTATGATATTTCCTGATCATAATCTAACAGCAAATCCGAAATAACACGCAACCCTTTGGTTTATTCTCATGCCTGCATGCCACTAATCACAATGACCAAAGCCAAAACGCTTGGGGGCGATTATTTATTTTAAATCATACAATTCCTCATTTATATGCTTGACAAGCAGCCTAGCTCCTGTTTCAATCAAATGAATAATTCCAGACATAAAAGATATTGAATGAACAACAAGCTTGTCATGCTATTTATTGCCTCAATTTTGCTTGTAGGTTGTAAACATGGTGGCGTACTTTTTAAAAAACCACCAGTCAACAATCCAAGTGATGATGCTACAATTAAATTAGCAGAGGCAGCAGTATCTGTAAGCGATTCAATGCATGAAATGGCGAGAGTCGAGAAAGTAATTCTCCCACCGCCTATAGACAATACATTGACCATTCCTAATGCCTATAATTTACAAGCCCGCGCAAGCGTGGACTGGTCTGGACCTATTGAAGAACTGGCAGCTCGTATCGCCAAGTCAGCCCATTTCAGGCTACGTGTTTTGGGAAATGCTCCTTCACTCCCGATTTTGATAAGCCTAAATGTTAAAGATCAAAGTTTAGCTGAAATCCTGCGTGATATTGATTATCAAGCCGGCAAAAAAGCCGACATTCACGTATACCCTAACAGTCAGGTTGTTGAATTGCGCTATGCGAAAATTTATTCCTAGTTTAATAGTTGTATTATCTGCTTCATTACTTGCTTGCCACTCATCAAAATACATGGGTGATACTGGTTCGTTAGCTGGTTTACAGGCGATGGCCAATGTAAACGTCAAGCAAAGAAACAAGAAACAAAGCGGCAAAATTCGACAAATTGCTCTCAAGGAAACTGCCTTAAGTCTTGGCGCACAAGCAGGTTTAGCATGGCGTGCAAAGATAATTGATGAGCATCTCATCAGGCAAAGCCGCAGACTGGATGCTATTTATGACTTTAACTCCCTAATCCTTGAACATAATATTATGCCTCCTGTACTCCTGGAAGGTAGAAATACACTTAATCTTGCTGATGCGCAAACTATCCGTATTTCAGATCGCACCTATAAAGTAGCAAAACAAGCGCGTTTTGTGACTACCCCCCCAAATTGGCGTCAATATTTATGGCTTGATTATGTAAAACCCGAATACCCTCACTATACCTTGCTCCCCAAGACCAAGATAGAGAAGAAAATATGGTGTATCTACACGGCAAAAGGCTGGAAAAACGGTATTGATCAGGCAAATACTATCCTTGAAGAAAATATTGCCCGAATTAAAGAAGATTTTGTAGGCATGATCCTCTACAGAAAATTATTAGCCATGAACATGGTTACCCCACCCTTTGTCTCTCATACAGACCTCGGCATCACTGGGGATTCCTCTGAAATGCATATTGACGACAGAGTACTAAGAATTACTGCACTTCCTGCATTGAATGTGAATAGCGAACAATGGAGAGCTGCGGTTTCTAAAGATGAAAATGCTCTTGAACAATTTAAAAACATGGAAAAATTGGCAAATCGTTCTAAAATTATAATAACAGATAAGTCCTGGCAGCCGACAATAGCCCCAGTTAATGATAACAACAATCTTCACCAATAATATGTATGAACGATAAAACTTATTTAATGCCTGATGAACCCACACGATTTACTCCGCTTTTCATGGATAAAATGCTGGAGCATACAGAACGTTTAAATGCTTCTGATATTACCATTCAAACAGGCGAGCCAATTTATGCGGAAGTTTATGGGAAACTCTTGCGGATTACGAATCGCCGCTTATCGAATACAGAACTTGGTGATCTAATTAATGCAATATATGGCCCTAATGCTACTACACAACTTCTTTCAGGTAAGGATATCGACACTCATTATGAATTCCGTCCCAACCGTGGTGTAAGATACCGCTACCGGGTAAATGCAACTGCATGTCTCGTCGAAGGTCATGATGCAATTCAGATTACCCTAAGAACCATTCCTACGACCCCCCCCAGACTTGAGACCATGAATCTGCCTGATAATGTCTTGGAGGCAATCGCTCCTCAAGAAGGTATTGTATTTATTACAGGAGCAACGGGTTCAGGTAAATCAACCTTATTGGCTTCTATTATTCGCAATCTGATTGAAACAGAAGATTCAAACCGCAAAGTATTGACCTATGAGTCTCCAATCGAATTTGTCTATGATGAAATTGAAACCATATCGGCAGTAGTGAGCCAATCAGAAATTCCTCGCCACTTGCCAAGTTTTGCTGATGGGGTAAGGAACGCCTTACGTCGTAAACCGCGTTTAATTATGGTGGGTGAGTGCCGTGATGCCGAAACCATCAGTGCGGCCTTGGAAGCTGCGCTTACTGGACACCCTGTATATACCACCCTGCATACCTCCGGGGTTGCAGAAACCATGCGCCGTCTTGTAACCTCATTTTCTGGTGAGGAGCGCTTGGGAAGAACTATTGATATTCTTGAAACAATTAGATTATGTATTTGGCAAAAGCTGGTGCCCACCGTAGATGAAAAACGGGTTGCTTTAAGAGAGTATCTGGTATTTGATGAAGAAGTTCGAGATATTTTACTTGAAAGCGATCCTAATGATGTAACCTCTGCCACCCGTAAATTAGTACGTCAAAAAGGTCAACTGATGACCTGGGATGCAAAAGCAAAATTTGAGCAGGGAATTATCAGTGAGCGTGTCTACAAACTAATTATTGCCGGTGCTAAAGAATATCAGCAGTAACAGCGTGGTTCTATAATTTAAATACGGTATCTAATTCTCCAAAATTAAACAAATGCATCAGTCTGCAAGTTGCTCCTAATCTTTAATTCATTATTAAAATAAAAATTTAAGAATGGCTTTTATTTCATGGGTATGGGTTCATTATATTCTTCGTTAGCTGCAGATTGTAATATATCTGAATGTTTATGATTGGGTTTTTCCATATATCCTTTTGCCAAGGCTTTTAAATCCGGGTTGTCAGGTTGTTCCTGGAGTGCTCTTTCCAGTTTTTGAATTTTTTTGTCTCTCATGTCCCCAGTATATTCTTTATAGCGTCCTTTTACCTCGTCTTTTACCTCTTGGGTTACGTTCTCAAAACCTCCCTTGCGGTTGGCTTCCTGACATAGAAGGATTCCATGGATATTTGCACGGGTATTTGCTACCGTGCAATTATCATATTTTTGCCCTTTTTGATCGAGAACATATATAGGATCTTGGCCTTTGGTGACCCCCTGGATTTTTTCCGTGATCTGCGCATGGGATTGTCCATTATTATGGCCGTTTAGCATATCGTTTACAAAGCCTGGAGTCACATCCTTTGTATTTACCTCATAAATTTGGGTACCAGGCTTTCCTGAAGACCCTATGCCGCGATTGGTAAACACTAAATACGTTTTGTCAGGATTTCCTTCGACGGGTACAAAAGATAAACCCATTGCATGCCCCTTACAACTAATAGGGACAGAGGTTACTTTCCCTGATTGGATGCGTTCAGAAAGAGCTTCACCTGCTTTAGGACTGCCTTCCGGGGTACTGAACTGAAAATTTGCTTCCTTATTGGCAAAAGCAAATGCATCTGCAATTTGCCCGAAGTCTTTCTTTGCAGGCTGACTCTTGCAATCCTGGCTATATTCCTTTACGGACTCACTCATCAATTGATACGTAGGCCCGATATGGGCACGCTGAGAAGAGGTTTTATCAATACTACTCTCCATTACTATGCCTAAAACCAAGCCAAATTCTTTAACCGGATGCAGGCTATCTGGGCGTGATGCATAACCCCCTTCAGGAGGAGTGATCGTTTTTTGTTGAAGAGCCTCTTGTCCTCGCTGGCTGCGTATCGCAATATCGTATTCATCCAGTGCTTGCACATCATATTGTGCACCTGAATTAAGTAAGGTTTGCGCCAGTGCGAAATCTTGATTTTGCAGCGCTTGCACCAGAGGTGACTGACCACGTGCATTTTTTGCAGAATTTAAAGCTGTTGGCAGGTCTTGATAGCCACAATCCTTAGCAAGGTCATTGAGTTCGGCTTTAGGATCAAGTTGATTTTTTAGAATCGAAGCAAGCATCTGCTGAAAAAACAAAAAAAGTTCCTGGATAAAGCGTTCCTGGTCTATTTTTTCTTTTTGCAAACCTTTTAGCTTATCTTGAGCCAAGTCTGTATTGCTCATCACAGTACTTTTTGGGGCTGATAATTCAGTCATACGCATCCCGTTTAAATTAGGTTGGAAAACAGGTTTCCAACCTTGACACTAAATGAAATTATTTTAACACGACCAATTCTACTTGGTTATCGGAGATACGTTATCCGCACCCCCTAAGTCCTGGCCACCGGATGTCTTAGGTGAACCTGATTTATTATCATTGCCTTCAGGCTGGCTCGGGGTCGAATTACCTTGAGCAGAAACATCGCCGCCGCCGCCAGCTTTACCGATCATGCCTTTAGCCATACCAACGCCTTTCACACCATAACCACCCAGCGTCTTATCAATTTGTCCTTGTGCGGTTGTGGTTTCTTTAGCGCCTTCACCCACTTTACCTTTTACTTCTTCACCCCATTGTGCGGTTTCTTGACCCAAGCTTTCCGGGGTACCTCCAATCCAGCGCAAAACCTTATCAGGTAAATAGGAGATTAAGGTAAAAGCTTTTTGGATGATTACCAGGTACAAGGTAGTATAAGTTAATATCGAGAAGAAGAAGGCATAAATTCCAGCCCAGTCTGTATATCCGCCGGTACCAGAAGGTGAATCGGTGCCGCCAGCCGCCCAGACTCCCCCTAAGAGGGTAGCGCTATTAGTATTTTCCTGTTGTATAAACGCAATTGCCTGATCATAACCCGCATTCAAAACCCACACGCCCACATAAGATAAGGCGATCGCAGAAATATAGCCAATTATCATCATGGAAGGTCTTAGGAACACATTAACGAGGATCATAATCGCTGCCTCACCCTTACCAAAGGCATCATGCCCTTCAGGGTGGGTCACACCTAAGGCAACAATAGGGGCAGCAACCATCGCTTCGATTACCGAGATTAACCAACCCAATGCACCAAAGGTAAAAATCATATAAGGTAAAATAGGGATGTAATAGGCGGTAGTAAAACCTACACTGACCATTACCCCCACCCAGGCGATTACCAAAGGCATGGCCAGGGACATCATCGCAAAGATAAAGATTCCAAATACCGGGATCAGCGCACTGGATACTGCCATATTCAACAAGAGCATCCATAAGTTACCCGCAAAATTGATGTATTCATTTCCCATGTTAGCTAACGCAACTACAGGGTTCACCCCAGGCTGGGCGATAATTTGCAGTCCCTGTTGAAAGATAGTTGCCATCCCTTGTAAGGGAATCATCAAGAAAGCCATAACCACGCTATTGATAATTTGACCAAAGATATCGAGGAACAGGTTATAAATGGTTACCAAAATGATGTTATAGAAGATGTTTCCGAGTATTTGCCCCAAACATATTGAGAAGAACGGTTTTACTTCACCACAAGAAAAGTTTTGGCGCTCCAACCGGTACAACGAAGTATTCACACTGAAATTGATACTGTTAGCAAAGGTGAGTGGTTTAACACCAGGTTGGCCAGGGGTTTGCATCATCAGTGCATTATTGAGGAAACCATATACAGTAGATGAAGGCGCACTATCAACTAAAGTCATACTGGATGACCAGGCTGGTTTTTTAGGAGGTGAGGTTGTCGTAATCAAAGCCTGTATTTGGTTTACAGCAGTATTATCCTGATTAAACCAAGTACATAACTTTGTAAAATCCTTGCCTTGATCAGTCATGTTTCCTGGGCCACAGACGATTTTATTGTCATTACCCACAACAAAGGGACTTGTTAATGCAGTGGGATCAAACGTACTTCCATCCAAGCCGGTGTTGGAATCTGTCTGACCGGCATTGGTGATTGAAGATGTGCCCTGAATTTGCACCAGATTAAAGAAATACGCTCCAGCCATAATCCATCCCTGCGTCATGGCCTTGTTGATAAACTCGGTAGATTTATTATCGTTGGAAGCTGAATTAATCAGGCGTGAGAGATTCACTGTTGGCATCATGATGCCGTTGTAACTGTTGATCGCATTGATCAATTCTGTACCGTTAAATAAGGTTCCACCAATTGCAGTCCCTTGTACAGGTCCCCAAATAATACATCTATCTTTTTCTGCAGTGCCACTGTTATAGCTTTGACAAACTGTACCATTTTGTTTGTAAGGAACCCCAAATTGCTCATTTGCAACAGCCGAATAAGGTGTCGAAGTGCTATTATTAGTCGTTGCAGTGGACATTTGCGGGTCATTACTTATCATGCTTCGAGCTACTGTACTCAAGTCGGTATACATTTGCTGAATTGCCACCGCCCGGGAAAGTTGCGTTGCTAAAATTTCAGAAGGCGTTAAGGTATTATTTCCAACTTTAACATTATTTCCTGAAGTGGGTTTGGCAGGAAGCGTACCAAAATTTGAATTTAGGCTAGAAATGCTTTTCCAGGTGATGGTGCCACAAATACCATTTAAAAAACTGTACGGAGAAGAAGAAGGTAAATTAGGCATTGGTGCCTTCCAGGAACTATCATATGGAGAGGCATCTTGAATAGCAATAGCATTGACCGAACTCAAGAAGTCTGGAACTACGGTGTTACAAAATTGCTGCATGGAAGAACCTTCAGTCGCTGAATAACAAGCTCCTGTTTGTTTTGCTTGTGCATCAAGAAGGGCTTGTCTTTGATTCGTCAGTTGAGTTTGCAAGCCCAACATACAAACTTGGCCAGCAAGTATGTTTATAGCACCGGTTGCAACACCCCCGACCCCTGAGCCTGAGGAATTATTCGTCAGTTCGGAGGCAGGATTTATCTGTTGCGCCTGAATAATAACACCCCCACGGTTCAAATAGCTTAAAGCCGCATCCCATACTTTATCTGCGGCTCCTACTCCCTGGACAACAACCCACATCACAAAAACCTGCATCAGGCAATAGCCGGAAGTTTTAGGGATCAATAATGCCAAACCTACAGTAGAACGGATGGGGATCCAGATTGAAGACCATTTTTGTCCAAGCATCTGCCCTTCGTGAGCAGTATTCATGGTTGCTACCATGAGAGTATACATGATAATGATGCCGCCCAATGCCAAAACAGCAGCGTTAAAAACCGCAAACATACTGCCCATGATTTGGCTGCCGGTGCCACTTAAAACCCCATCAACAACACCAAATAAATTGCCAAGAAATACTACTGAATAATCGCTGGCAGGAGGCGCAAAACTCAAAGAGCTATCAGCCAGGACCAAACCAGGAAATAAAAGGAGAAGTAGAGTACCTAACAACCTTTTCATTTCTTTTCTCCTAACAACCCTTGCCTATACCATTCATTAAAGGTACACCCTAATTTTCGATTTTTCATTTGAAAATACCAGAAGTGGTAACGGAAGGCTAAAACAAGTGCAATCATAGTGACGATAAGACTCACAAGAAACGCCCTTATCGAGCCATAAAAAAGCTGATACCCAGCGTATCCCAAAATTACAATAGCGGCTAACAACATGATAATACTTAAGCGAAACAACGCTTTTTGTTTGGAAATTATATTTTCATCAGTAAGATTTAGCAGTTTCACAGCTTCGTTAAATGACTCATTTTGAGTTGCTTTCTGTGGTATGAATAAACGTTTAAAGCCATTTCCCAAATACAAGGTGAAAGCTTTCATTCGCTCCCAATCGAACCACCTACGCACATTAATTATTGTTGCAAATAGTTTAACTATTCTCGACTGCTTTTTCATATTTTTTACTTCTTTCTTTTACCTTTCATAATATACTATAGTAGTAAGTAGTGGTTTCGTCCATCCGCTAATTTAAAGTAAAGAAAGAGTAAAAAATGCCAGATCTTAGTCATAAAGCATCCGCACAATATTGGTTTGAATATGTTGATCCGATGATCTACAGAGTGATCACTTTTATGGAAAGTGTCGAAGACTGGACTCTCGATGGAAATCCAGAATTTGAACAGGCCATGGAACAATTAGGCAAAGAACTTGATGACATAGAAAAGGTTGACATGGGACTCTTAGCCGAAGAAGAGAAATTTATACGCATTGTTGGAAATATAAAATCAGGTCGGGGACTGCGTTTACTGCAAGCGATTGATACAGTTCATCCAGGGAGTGCCTCACGTGTTTTAATTCATGCCGAGGAAACAAGCACTGGAAGCCATGATCCAGCCGGAGTGTTTCTTAAACGAAACATTGTTTTTGAACGTCTGAGGTTGTTGTCCCGAGTTTTTTGTCAGTACCGTCTAAAACTAGTTTTACGTGCACTTGAAGGGGAAGAATAAATGAAATTACCGTCTAAAGTTGTATTGCTTAATTTGTTTTTTTTTACTGCTTTTCCTGTTGTAGCAGACAATTCTACCAGCATCTATAATCAACAACAATTATCAACCAACACCCAAAAACTAGTAGAATATTTCCAAAATTTTGGTACTTATCTCGGTTTTGATGTAACTCAACCTCCTTCAAATCCACAAACCTATACTTTTAATTATAACCTTGTCAACTTACCAGTCGCCCAACTGGCACAAACCGCCTTGTTTTACACTTATCTGGGAGCAATACCCGTAAATACTTTTGCCGGCGGCGATAGCTCGGGTACCGCTAACCCCTATGATCAGCTAGTGCCTAATGATATTCCTACTGCATCGGTTATTAATGGACAGGTTAACAATACCTTTCAAGGCTATAACGGCGCCTCTAGTTCTGGGGCTACCGCAGCTCAAGTCACCGTGAATCCTTTAATCGATCAGGGAAAAGTTGTTACTCAAGGGTCTAACCCTCAAAGTTCCAAAACTTTTTATCAGCAAGATCCTGTATCCCAAGCGGTGTTAAATATTTTAGGAACACCGGATTACACCTATTGTATGGATTATAATCAGGTTCCCACCAAGTTCATTGACGGGTGTGGGTATAATTATGAAACTTTAGTTTCTACGAATGTCGTGGGAGAAATTCCTAATGCAATGACTTTTTTTTCACCTGATTACATTACCCAATTTTTAAATCAACTTAATAGCAACGCCTTAACTGGCCCATTGATGTATTCCACCCAGAGCCTTGGAGGAGGATCTTCAAACAATGGACTCACCGCTCAAAATCAAGAACAACTCGCTGCTAACTTTATCCGTTATGTTTCAGGTGCTGCGGTTCCTATAAAATTACCAAGAAAATATGATTACGATCAGATGTTCCAAAAAACTACAAGCAAAGACAAAACCCAACAATTGCAAGCGCAGCAAACACTGGGTCGATATCTTGCAAGCTTGCGTACTTACGCAGCACAAAGTTCTGTGGGATTAGGTAACCTTTATTACATCATGTCAAAAAGAATGCCGCAGACCTCAAAAAATCAAACTGGTGGAGGTACCGGGGGCCAAGGAGGTACTGGTGGTTCTGAAAATGCGACTCCAATGAGTCAAGCATTAAGTGAGTTTAATATGGCTACCTGGAGGCTATATACTCCTGCTACTGAAAATGCCGAAGGATCTTCTACTTCAGGTACTCCCAGCAATACGGGCACAAGCAGTAGCGGCGGGAGTCAATGGATTAATAAAATTAACAATGCAGCCCCTGCTACCGTAGAAAAAGAAATTGCTATTTTACTCGCGGAGATTAACTATCAACTTTATTTAGATCGTCAGGTTCACGAACGTCTACTCATGACAAACAGTATCTTATTGCTACAAAGTGTTCGTACAGGCGCTCCCTCTACTGATTTTACAACTCAATAACCTAAACTTCTCCAGGATGAAAGAAACACTTTCATCCTGGATTCAATATTAATTTTACCCATCTCCTATAACCCTTTGCTAAAAACTCCCCTTCTCTTACCACAGGCTTTCTTAATATTATTAAAATAAATGGTGCAAAAAATGTTACATATGATATGATTTCATGCACATTGTAACTTCCTGTTTTTAAGAGAAAACTATTTCACCGTTTCTTTCATGAGGACAAGCAGGCACAGAAAACATATGAGGTAAGTTTAAAAAACAATGACCCAACAATTCTAAGAAAACTGTCAAATCTTATTAAATTAACCCTTAGTTGACGAGCCAATATGCCTAAATCCAAAAACTATATTTTTTATGTCGATGGGATGCACTGTGCCAATTGTAGTGGAACTATTGAACAATTCTTAAAAAAACAATTCTCCGATAGATTGATACATTTCCATGCTGACGTCACAACAGCAGATCCCAAAAAGACAACAGTAATTCTTAAGGTTGATGAGGATACCCGAACCGACAAGGAAATTTGGTTGGAAATCAAGGAAAATATAGAGGAAGTCGGCTTTACATGCAGAGAGCATGACTATCAACCCGATAAAAAAAGCGAAGCTCCCTTGCAAGCGGAGCATCCAATCTTCTTACAAAAAATATTCAATAAAAGCAAAAAAATCGTCAGCTCACACTGGTTTCTTGGTGGGCTAGGTTGTGTATCAGGATTGGCCGTACTCATCATTTGCCTCAGTACAAGCGGATTATCACTGGCCTTCATGGCTTCTCTTGCTGTATTTAGTACTTTATTAACCTTGGTGCTAGGAGCAAACTCCTATTATGAGGCCTGGATAAAACTGACCAAGAGCAAGATCTTGACCATGGATAGTTTATTCGCGCTCAGTACCGCCTCCATCCTTGTCTTTTCGATTGCTTCTTTATTTGTGCCTTGGCTTCCCATGATGTTTGAAGCAGGTTTACTTATTTATGGCTTTAGGCATATAGGTATCGCGATAGAGAACACCATAAAAGAAAAAATTGGTACAGCAAAATTTCAGGACAGAGCGCCTAAAGTAGTCAGAAAAAAAAGTGCAACCGGTGTTGATGAAATTAATTTAGCACTTATCAATGAAAATGATGTAATTATTGTACATGCTGGAGAAATAATTCCTCTTGATGGAATATGCGAAAATGATAGTATCATTTACAATACCATCATCACAGGGGCTACTCTCCCCTTTAATTTTCCTCCCCAAGCAAAAGTTTTGGCTGGCATGCGCCTGGCCAGTAATGCAACTCCATTAGCTATTCGGGTCACGAAAACTCAAAAAGACTCTTATCTTGCGCGCCTTGATTCCGCTATAGAAGCATCAGCGCTGGAAAAAGCTCCCATTGAAATAAAAACAGGCAAATTGTTAACCTACTTCATCCCCGCCGTAATTGCATTAGCCATTGCCTCAGGAATAGTTATTGGCCTCTTTTATCCTGCTGCGATAGCTATCCAGTGTGCAGTATCTGTTTTGGTAAGCGCCTGCCCTTGTACTTTGGGTTTAATTACCCCTTTGGCGGTTAAAACAGGGATGCATAAAGCTGCAGAAAACGGGGTGCAATTTAATAGTGCCAAAACATTACAACTCGCAGAACAAATGGACACCGTTGTTTTTGATTTGAATGGTACCCTGACCACAGGAATCCCCAGTGTTAAAAGGCTGTATATTTTTGACGAAAGTAATCTTTCGGAGTTAGAGTTCCTCTCTTATTGCAGCGCCCTTGAGAAAAATGCAGCCCATCCCATAGGCCAAGCCATCTATTCTTTCGCCAATCAGTATAATGAACAAATTTTTGAAATTACCGAACTCGACGAGTCTCATCACTCTGGAATTTCCGGCCGCATCCAGGATAATGATTATGTCATTGGCAGTATGACTTTGATGAGAGAAAAAAGGATATTCATACCCCCCAGGCTCCAACAACCCACCCTGGAGGCAGGGGATCAGATAGTTTATGTCGCTCGCAATAATATAGTGATTGGATTTATGGTCATGACGGATCCTCTTCGTGAAGATGCGGCGTGCACTATTCGCGCATTAAAGGACATGGGGAAAAAAATCTGTTTATGTACCGGAGCAGATGAAGAAACCGCTCAACGCTATGCTCAGGCACTTGGTATTGAGCAAGTTTATGCCGGCTGTGTACCCAGCTCTATGGAAGGAAAACAATCAAAAACTGCCCGTATTCTCGATTTACGGAAAAAAGGTCATAAAGTAGCCATGATAGGTGATGCTGGAAATGATACCCCGGCAATAAAGTTAAGCGATTTAGGCATTGCGGTAGAGTCTTATGGCAGTGATGAAGTCACTCGGGAGGCAGCAGGTATTGTGATTCATACTGGAACATTATTGCCAGTTGCATCAGCTTTTGCGATCTCGAAACAAACTGTATCCAACATCAATCAAAATCTGACCATGAGTTTGCTTTACAACCTCAGTTCCATTCTGGTTTCGGGTGGCTTACTCGTTGCTTTGGGCGTGACCATTAATCCAGTAGTTGGTGTTTCATTGATGATTCTCCAAGCATGTATGATTTTGATGAATGTTTACCGTTTTAAAGAGCAACCTCTGGAACATTTGGAGGAAGCCACCAAGCAATATCACGAGGCAAGCTCCCCGTCAGAATCATCACATTCCAAAATTCATAAACTTACCCCGGCATGCCAGGAGGACTACTCCTTTGATCAAAGTCCTCCTATTCATCCTAAACCGCGGCCAAACAAGTCAGCCTACTCCTTTTGGGATAGTTGCTTTGGTAAGGAAAATAATGACGTAGAACTTGGTCCCCGCCAAACCAATCTCAGTGAGCCAGTATATAAATAGAGCGGGATTATAATCAAAGAGGCCGGAATGGAACGTTCTTTCCGGCTACAAAATTTGTTCTGTGGGCTTCTTATCCAAAACCAGGGACAATTTTTCCATTACCTCATCAACAGATATTAATCGCATAGGCTCTTCACCATGGACATGCTGTCCCCAAACATCTTCAATTCGTTTACTGCCGAGAATTTTTTCTACTGCTTCAGGATAACGATTTACTACCAGATGTTGAAAAAGATAAGGACCAGAAATAAGGGGATTAGTCACAGCATGCAGGGCAATTACCGGTGTGTTTACAGCAGTCGACATATGAGAGGGACCTGTGTCAGGACAAAGGACTACGGTTGCTTTACTAATGAGTGCCAATAACTGCTTGGGTTTGCTCCTGCCAACAAGATTAACCGCGGGAATAACCTTGGTAATTTGTTCGGCCAAATACTGGTCAAAAGCAATAGGGCCCCCAGTAATAACAACTTGCACATTCCATTTTTCTTGGGCTCGTTGCAAGACTTCGATATACCGCTCAACAGGCCAACTCCTTTCAGGCTTGCTGGCTGCAGGATTAATTACCAAAATGGGACCTTGTTTTGGTAATTGCTGTTCGGCCCATTCATAATCTGCAGGAGAAATGGGTAAATCCCAGCGAATGACCCGCTCCTTTATTCCCAAAGCCTGCGCAAATTTTAAAAAACCATCCAAGGTATGTTCCAAACCGGGGGTAATGCGCTCATTAACAAAGTAACCATGGGCATCGTTCGCACGATGTTCATCGTAGCCTATCTTTCGCTTTGCCTTGATAAACGGATAGAGAAAATTAGTCCTTAGACTTGCCTGAGGCGCTAGCAATACATCAAAACTGCGCCCTTTCATTTGCTTTTTAAAGCGCCAATAGTCTGCAACGTTGTTCGGTTTATCGATGAGAATGAACTCAACTCCTTCCATTCCCTCCACCAAATCAAAGGCAGGTTTGGAAATGATCCAGGTCAATCTGGCTTGTGGAAGACTGGCTTGTAACGTTCTAATGAGCGGTACAGCCATGAGCACATCACCTAAAGCAGATAAACGAACAATACAAATCGATTTAATCATTCTGTAAAACAAACCGCGCGCCGCAATAAGGACAAACTTCTATCCCGGTTTTTTCAATAGGCAAATATACCTTGGGATGTGCATTCCATAATACCATATCCTTTGTTGGACAACTCAAAGGTAATTCGTTACGATGGACTACATAATTTTTGTCTGTACATGCTGGTTCTTTTTTAGCTTCTAACATGATGCTCCTTTAAAACGTGTTTGCTAGGATTATCTAATATTTCCCCGATTTTCGCTATAATCTCATCACGAAAACCCTCATTTTGTGGATCATAATAATAAGCATCCTCCCAATGTCTAAGCCAGGTTAATTGACGTTTTGCCAATTGCCGGGTCGCAGCAACCCCTTTGTCACGCATTAGGGAATAATCCAAATCACCATGTAAATACTCAAGTGCCTGTCTATACCCTACACAACGCATTGCCGGCAGGTTCATGGTTAAATCCCATTTTTGCTGTAAACGGTTCACTTCTTCAATAAAACCTGCAGCCAACATATGATCAAAACGTTGGGCAATTCGTTCATGCAACCAAGCTCTGTGTTCCGGAAAAAGAATAAAATTTATAAAATGATAATCACTTTTTTTATTTTCTTGAACAAGAAAAGAGGTGCGGGTTTTTCCCGTCAAATAATAGATTTCTAATGCTCTTTGAATTCGTTGTGCATCATGAGCATGAATACGCCCGGCAGAGACAGGATCAATATCTTGCAATTTTTGATGGAGGGCAGGCCAACCATATAAAGAAGCTTCTTCTTCTATTTGCTGACGTATCATGGGATCCGCCTCTGGCAAAGTAGATAACCCTTTTTGCAGAGCATTAAAATACATCATCGTTCCCCCGACAAGAAGTGGGACCTTGCCTTTTTTGCTTATCTCATCACATAAGGATAATGCATCAGTGCAAAATTGAGCTGCGGAGTAAGATTCAACAGGATTTTTGATATCAATTAAATGATGGGGGGCTCTATGCAATTCCTGGAGGGTTGGTTTGGCAGTCCCAATATCCATATCTTTATAAATCATTGCCGAATCAACACTGATTATTTCAAAAGGATAACGTGTCACCAATTCACAAGCCAAAGCCGTTTTCCCTGAGGCAGTAGGTCCCATCAAACAAAAAATTAATTTACCCATTCATCATCTCAATTTAAAAAACGCACGCGAAGGCCTGACAATAGCTTTTTCTCAGGCATGTAGTAATTTCCTGCATTCTTCATTAGTTAATTCTTTAAGTAATCCGGTGTGCCTATTCTTTTCTTTATATAGTCTAAGCAATAACTCATTTAATTCCACTTTCTCCTCAATATTTAAATGGTGAAGATCAAAAGTTTGTGATTGATTCAGTAACTCGAGTAATTGATGCTGCTGGACTACTTCACAATCAGCAATAGAATTCAAAAATAATCGTAAGTTCAAATATGGCAGACACAGAGGGATACTATGAATAAATGCTTCATGTTCCCCTACCCACTCAAGATTAATTCCTAATAGCATAAGCCAGTGCTGTAACTTGCTCGCATTGTCTTGGAGTTTAGGCGGTAAAGAATAACGAATTGGAACTAATAAAGGTCTGCTTGCCAAAGGTAAACTCGCTTGGCCGAGTTGTTCCCTGATCCAATATTGGTAGAGAGCAACCAGGTCCACAACACATGGTTCTTGCAAGATGAATACCAAAACATATCGATTGTTTAAAATAACCCAGGATAGATTGCTTTTCTGGTTATCAATACCTTTGCTTATCTCAGCGAGTTGGTGGGGGTAAGGCTCGTAAATATCTGGGGCTATATTTTGACTTGGCTGCTCAAATAACTTATAGGATACTTCTTCCGACACATTATTTTTTGATTTTAGTGCAGAAAGCAATTGAGAAGTAAAAAAGTTAAAAACCAATCGCGGTTGCTGAAAACGTACCTCATGTTTGGTGGGATGCACATTTACATCCACTTCTGCAGGGTTCATTGTCAAGTACAACACACAAGCAGGAAAACGCCCAGGGTGTAGCAAGCCATCATAAGCCTGCTTCAATGCCTGGTTAATCAACTTATCTTTTACCATGCGCTGGTTGATATATACCCATAATCGATCATTTTGGCTGCGTTGAAAATTAGAACCACTTATC
Source organism: Fluoribacter dumoffii NY 23 (assembly GCF_000236165.1). Classification (NCBI taxonomy): domain Bacteria; kingdom Pseudomonadati; phylum Pseudomonadota; class Gammaproteobacteria; order Legionellales; family Legionellaceae; genus Fluoribacter; species Fluoribacter dumoffii. The sequence continues at coordinate 3,152,036 of NZ_CM001373.1, forward strand.
CATCCACAAAGTGTCATTGCCTCATGTTCCACGTCAAGATAAATGGCCTCTTTAACAAAAGCGCTTCCTAAGATTCGAGTTATTCGAGTTAAGCGGGTTTGTTCGCTGGTTACTGCAGGTAATGATAAAACCTGTTTGCCATTATGTTTTAGAGTCAGGGCAATCCCAGGAGCGCTTAAAGCAAAACGTTTCACTACCGTTTCTATTGCTTGAAATTCAAGTTTTTCACTTTTTAGAAACCGTTTTCGGACCGGGGCATTAAAAAATAAATCAACAACATCCACTGTTGTCCCCACACTACGAGCACAGGGAGAAACCGAACGTTCCGTTCCCTGCACCCGCAGCATCATTGCCGTCTCCTGGTGTTCCGTCTTCGAACTAATCGCAACTTTTGCTACCGAAGCAATACTCGCCAACGCTTCCCCACGAAAACCCATGCTGTCAATTGCATATAAATCTTCAAGCCTAGTAATTTTACTGGTGGCATGTGCGGCAATTGCTAAAGGCAGATCTTCGGCCACGATCCCTATTCCATTATCAATGACTTTAATTTGATTCAGACCACCATAACCGATTTCAATCGTAATCGTATCAGCGCCTGCATCAAAAGAATTTTCCAATAGTTCTTTAACTACTGATGCCGGTCGCTCTATTACTTCGCCCGCAGCAATTTGATTTGCAATAAGAGGCGGTAATTGATGAATTCTTATGCCCATGCCGGAGGTATCACCAATTTTTGTCCCGGCTTAAGCCGGGTAATGCCGCGTAAATGATTCGTGGATTGGAGTGCTGCAACTGAAACACGATAGCGGGCAGCTATAGCAGGCAGTGTTTCCCCAGCTCGCACGTAATGTATATTATTGGTAGTCATGGCCTCGATACGTGACCCATGAGGGGGATTCTCCCAGAAATACCCTTTAATGCCCTGAAAAATTGCCTGGCTCAAGCGGGACTGATAAGCAGGGTTGGTTAAATTTCGCTCTTCTACAGGATTGGAAATAAAACCAGTTTCCACCAAAATTGAGGGAATATCGGCAGATTTCAAAACTACAAATCCGGCTTGCTCCACTTTGTTATTATGTAAATTGGTAAAGTTTCCGAGTTGATTGAGTACCCGTCCCCCCATTTGCAATCCGGAGTTAATCGTAGCCGTTTGGGACAAATCAATAAGAACCGAACGCACAACTCCATTCTGATCATCCAAATCGCCTAAATTAACACCACCTAATTCGGAATAGTTTTCTTTTTCCGCAAGCCAACGCGCCGCTTCACTAGTTGCACCACGTTGTGATAAAGCAAAAACTGACGCCCCATTGGAATGAGGATTATTAAATGCATCCGCATGGATGGCCACAAAAACATCCCCATTGTATTTTCGAGCAATATCCAGGCGTTGTCTCAGACCCACATAATAATCTCCGGAGCGGGTTAATACCGCTCGCATCCCCGGCTGCCTGTCAATTAATTGTTTCAGCTTTAAGGTAATTGCCAATACCACATCTTTTTCGCGACTGTTTCTTGGACCGCGGGCACCAGGATCTTTACCTCCATGGCCTGCATCCAGAACAACAATAACATCACGCAAGTTCGAAGGTTTATTGCTAATTTTAACGGGTTGTTGATGGGCTAAAATAGGGCGTGTTGCCTGTTTTGCCTCGACTTTTACCGGCACCATTTGTTGGGATTTCTTTATTGTGGGGGTATTGAATTTTTTTGCTGCTAATGGCACCGGTTTTGGTGAAATAGATGCTGCTGCGGGTGGCACAAGCCCATTATGCAGCAAATCAACACGCACCCCTCCAAACGCCCCATTGGGTTTCCAGGGAGACGATCTTAATTGTACTTTTTGGTTGACCTCGAAAACCAGTCTCAATGTTCTTGGCTCAGAATGTCCACTGCGAACTTGTTTTATTAATCCATTAATTAGTCCTAATTGGTTTAAATCAACAGCCAATTGTGTTTCTTTTAAGTCCAGTACCACTCGTTCAGGATTACTCAAAAAAAATACCTTATGGGTGAATGGCCCATTAAGGGTGAAAAAGAGTGAGATTTGATTTCCTTGTTGTTTTACTACAATAGAATTCAACTGAGCACTATACGATGCAATGGAGCAGAAACACATTACAATAAAACAGCATAAGCGAACCATCATGTTTTACCTGCCAGGCGAGCCAAAATTCTGTTACCCGCTGCACTCAATGCCGTAATTTGCATTTCACGTCCAGCCCCTTTAATACTTAACTTAAAACTTATATCTACATTCGGCAATGTTTTACCTGCATTTTCAGGCCATTCAATACAACAAATGCTCTCCTGGGTAAAATAATCCCGGAATCCAAGGTATTCCAGTTCTTCTTCATGATGTATGCGGTAGAGATCGAAATGATGTATTGTTAGATGGTTGCAGGTATAACTTTCTACCAGTGAAAACGTAGGGCTTTTAATAGCAGATTGGACACCCAGCGCTCTAAGCATGGCACGAATAAGCGTAGTTTTCCCTGCGCCCAAATCACCACTCAAAGTAATGACCAGGGAAGGATGAAGACACGCAGCCAATAGAGTGGCGAATTGTTCGCTTGCTGCCTCATCGGCTAAATCTAGAGTGAGTACTGTCTGCTGTGATTGGCTCTTTATCATCATTCAGGATAATTTAATATATGAGGTAACACGTCTAATAGGTCACTGGCTAATAATCCAGCGCCCCCCAGTTTTTCCGCGATTTGATCTCCAGCAACCGCATGTGCCCAAACACCGCATTGCGCCGCATCAGCTAAAGAAAAGCCTTGGGCACAAAGTCCTGCAATAATACCGCTTAATACATCCCCCATGCCAGCACTAGCCATAGCCGGATTGCCTCGAGAGCACACAAAGGTATCGTGTTCGGGGGTTTGAATCACCGTCCCTGCACCTTTCATCACCACAACTCCACCATATTGCTGTTGAATATTTGCAGCTGCTTTATATCTATCTTTCTGAATCAGATCAGTGGAGCAAGAGAGAAGACATGCCGCTTCTCCAGGATGCGGAGTTAAAATCCAGTTATCATCCAATTGGGCGTGCGCTGACAATAATCTTAATGCTGAGGCATCAATAACCATGGGTAATTGCGAGGTTATCGCCGCGAAAAATAGACTAACTGCCCAGTCGCTTTCCCCAAGTCCTGGGCCAATTATACAAACTGTAGCCCGTGCCAGGAAAGGCATTAAATCCTTAGCATTTTTTACTCCGCTCACCATAGCCTCTGGAACTAATGATAAGGCGCTCTTTGCATGTTCAGGCCAAGTTGCAACAGTTACTGCACCCGCTCCTGCCCGCATTGCAGCTTTTGCCGCCAAACTGACGGCTCCCGGCATGCCTGGACCGCCTCCAATTACCAGAACATGACCATAGTTTCCTTTGTGTGAATTTTTTTTACGCCGAGCAAGCGGTAAGGATAAAGCTGCCGGGCTTAAAAGGCATGCTGCAGGAGTAAGCGCGGAGACACATGCATCAAGTTGTAACGAACAACAATGGATGGTGCCACAATAATCAGGACCGTCAGCGGTATACATACCCGCCTTCTGTGCGATGAAGGTTAGTGTGGTATTGGCTTTAACACAAAAATTTTGCACCTCCCCGGTATCGGCATTAAGACCCGAGGGAATGTCCAAAGCAACAACCGGTAGACCACTCGCATTTATCTGATGGATTGCCGAGGCAATAACTCCGTGCACTGGTCCTTTCAGACCAATCCCTAAAAGGGCGTCAATAATTAATTCTGCTTCACTGTCTAAAGGTTCATCGGCCGCTTGGCACTCAACTCCAGCATTTATCGCCATTAAGGCGGCATGCTGCGCTGCCAAGGGAAGGTCAGAGACTGCTTTGCACTGATAAATGGTAACGAATAAGCCATGCTCATGGGCAAGACGCGCCACGACATATCCATCTCCAGCATTATTCCCTGCGCCACAATAGACAGCGAGATATCGAATATGCGGATACAGTTTTAAAATAAGAGAAAAAGCCTCAGAACCCGCTCTCGACATGAGTTCATTTTCATCTAATTGATACAAAGAGGCTGCTTGTTGTTCACATGCTCTAATTTGTTCACAACGATACAGGGAATGTGCTGACATAGTCACCTTGTGCTCCAAATCTGCTATTTCGAACACTTTTCTTATGTAGACCGGATCCAGGAAAACAAAACCGGGGCTAAAAAGCCCCCGGGTTGCGGCTCACCTTCACCCAGCCTACTTCCATTTACTTGACTAATTTTAAAGAAGGCTTGCTTTTGGAAGCCGCAGGACCATCCGATTCCGACCCACTACCAGAAGATGCTGGAGGTGGCTCTTCTTCATCTTCTATGGCAAAAGCAATACCTCTTCCATTTTCTTTCGCATAAATTTCTAATACAGCCGCTGGGGGAACAAAAATTTGTTCCGTTTTCCCTGAAAAACGAGCAGTAAAAATAATCCTGTCGTTTTCCAATAGGAGGCCGCGAGTTGCTGCAGGAGAAATGTTTAATACAATACGCTCCTGGTTAACATGCTCTGTCGGAACCTGGACACCCGAATATGCAGCATTAACCAAGATATAAGGTGTTAATTCGTTATCTACAATCCAATCGTAGGCAGCACGAATTAGATAAGGTTTATTCGATGTCATTGTCATAATATTTATGCCGCTCTCAGTTGGCGCTCAGCATCAGTCAAACTTGCTTGAAACGAATCACGTTTAAACAAACGCTGCATGTAAGCGATTATTCCTTTAAACTCTGGGGTAATTTCAATTCCCAATCGGGGCAAGCGCCACAATAAAGGTGCTAATGCACAATCCAATAGAGAAAATTCATCACTTAAAAAATAGGGCTTATCTGCAAATACGGGATCAAGCGCTGTTAAGCTTTCAAATAAATTTGCTCTGGCCTGCTCTGCATTATCATCCCTTAAAATCCGATTCATTAAATAATACCAATCATGTTCTATCCTGTGCATCATTTTTCGTGTCTCGGCACGGGCAACAGGATATACAGGTAATAAGGGGGGATGAGGAAAACGCTCATCTAAATATTCCATGATAATACGTGGCTCATAAAGCACCAATTCTCTATCAATTAAAGTGGGAACAGTTCCATAGGGGTTCACTGATAAAAGATCAGCGCTTGGCTCAGCCTGTCTGGCAGCAAGAATTTCTACATTCACCCCTTTTTCAGCCAACACAATTCGAACCTGGTGGCTGTAGACATCATCTGTATCCGAAAATAAAGACATTATAGTGCGCTTCGCAACAATTGCCATGAGCAACTCCTATTTAATTCATCAAAACCTTCTAAAAGGTAAAGTTCACAAACAAAACCCGCACTTTACCACATTTTTGCCTTTTTGGGTTACTTTCCGCCGATTTTTCGCCAATAAACCGTTTTTAAACCCAGAACAAGAAAAAACAAAACCAATAAAAAACCAACTACAAAAAATCCCATATGCAGACGTAGGGGCTGCTCTGGTTCACTAACATATGCAAGAAAAGCTACCAGATCGTGTAAATGGGTCTCAAATTTTCCCTGGGGCAGTTCATGACTCAAGGTTTCAAGAATATTAGGCATAGCCACATCAGGAACCAGCCGGTTATTCGTTCCAAAGGGTCTGGCATCATCCCTATAAAACCCATTTAAGTAACTGTAAAGCCATTGAGTTCCTTTTTCCCGAGCAACGAGAGATAAATCCGGGGGCACAATTCCAAACCATTGTTTTGCATCTTCGGGGGGCAAAGCAATGCGAATGGGATCATTTATTGTTGCTTGAGTAAAAATTAAATTATTTTTTAACAAATCTTCATTTATTCGCCCATCAAACTGAGTCAACCCCAAACCTTTGGCCATTTGATTATAGCGTAAATATTTTAAAGAATGGCAGCCAGAACAATAATTCATAAATAGTTTGGCGCCTCTTTGCAAACTTTCCCTATCTTGGATGTTGTCCTTTAAAGGATGCGCCAGAACAATTGAATTGATAAGCAAAGCCGCCATCAATGCCAACACGTAAACAATACATGTTTTCCTAGGCATTATTGCCCTCCAATACGTGCAGGCAAGATATGGGTTGATTCAAAACGCGTATAAAAAGGCATCAATAAGAAATAGGCAAAATATAATCCGGTGCTGACGCGGGCCATAAATAAACGTGTAGGAGTTACAGGGATGGTTCCCAAATAGCCTAACAAAATAAACGCACCCACACCTAAAAATAACATCATTCGGGAATAGTTACCTTTATAGCGCATCGAACGAACTGGACTGCGATCAAGCCAAGGTAAAAAGAAAAGCACTACTATAGCCATTCCCATACACATTACACCCATTAATTTATCCGGGATGGCCCGCAAAATGGCATAAAATGGCGACATATACCACATGGGCGCAATATGATCCGGCGTGATTAAAGGATTTGCTGGAGCAAAGTTATTATGTTCCAAAAAGTACCCTCCCATTTCAGGAGCGAAAAATACCACGGCAAAAAACAGGATGAGGAAAGCTACTACCATCACTAAATCTTTAATTATGTAATAGGGATGGAAGGGAATTTTATCTATGGGCTTACCATTGGCATCCACTTCATTTTTTATGTCGATCCCCTCGGGATTATTTGACCCCACTTTATGCAAGGCAACAACGTGCAAATAGACCAGCAAAAAGAGTAAGAAAGGGAATGCAATCACATGCAAAGCAAAAAAACGTTGCAATGTCGCATTGCCCACCGTGTAATCGCCTCTTAACCAAACAACCAAGCTTTTGCCGATATAAGGAATTGCACTGAGTAACGAAGTAATTACTTCAGCTCCCCAGTAAGACATTTGTCCCCACGGCAATAAATAACCAAAAAAGGCCCCCGCCAGCAACAAGACATAGAGAAACATTCCCAAAAGCCACACCAATTCTCTGGGTTTTTGGTATGAGCCATACAATAAGCCACGAAACATGTGCAGATAGATAACAATAAAAAAAGCGGAAGCTCCAGTCGAATGCAGGTAACGGAATAACCAACCAAAATTTACATCCCGCATGATGTATTCTACGGAAGAGAATGCCTGCTCAGCACTTGGGGTATAAAACATGGTTAACCACAAGCCGCTAACGAATTGATTTAACAAAACCACCAATGCCAGTGATCCAAAAAAGTAAAAAAAATTTAAATTTTTGGGAAGATAATAAGCACTGAAATAATTTTTCAAAGTGCTCTTCAGCGGAAAACGCTCGTCGAGCCAATTAAGAAGTCTATTCATTAAATCCAGCCCTTTCTAGTAGCAATTGTAATTGTAGCCTGGGTGCAGACATGGAATCTATGCCTTATCTTCGCCTATGACCAGAGTATGTTCATCGATAAAATAATAGGGTGGTACTTCCATATTAATCGGGGCAGGAACATCTTTAAAAACTCTGCCTGAAAGATCGAACGCAGAACCATGGCAGGGGCAAAAAAAACCACCGGGCCAATCAGGCCCCAAATCTCCAAGATTCGGTTTGTATTTGGGAGAACACCCAAGGTGCGTACAAATTCCTATGAGCACCAGATATTCCGGATTAATTGAGCGATGTGCGTTGGTCGCATAGGACGGTTGCTGACGGGTTCGCGAATGGGGATCGCGTAATCTTGAAGAATGTGTAGTTAACCGTTGCAGCATTTCCTTGGTACGTCTGATAATCCATACGGGTTTACCACGCCACTCCACTACCGCTTGTTCGCCTGGTTCTAAATTACTTAAATCCACCTGCACAGGTGCGCCCTCCGCTTGGACTTTCGCACTGGGAAACCAGGAAGAGATTAAAGGGGTAACTGCGCATAAAGCCCCTATTCCTCCCAAAACACAGGTGGTCTTTAGCAAAAATCGGCGGCGATCTTCATCTACTAGATCGTTTTTTTCCTGATCAGGATCACTAATTTGATTCACCATATCGTCTGCTGATGTTGTTCAAACTATACGGTTGCAGCGATTGCGATTTATAAAATAAATTTTCCGGATTCCGCATCGCTGCACCCAGAGTTACCAAATAGAAATAAAAAACCCCGCTTCTGCGGGGTCTATTAACCAAAAAACGATTAACGTTTTGAGTATTGAGTTGCACGACGTGCTTTGTGCAAGCCCACTTTCTTTCTTTCAACACGACGTGAATCACGAGTTAGCAAACCACGTGCACGCAGTTTTCTACGAACAGAGTTTGGATTCGGTTCAGCATCTTCTGCCAATCCTTTTTCGTCATATGCAACTAGTGCTCGGGCGATACCCAAACGTACAGCACCTGCTTGACCGGAAATTCCGCCACCAGTTACTGTCACATAAACATCAAATTTATTAACAAGGTCAACGGTTTCTAATGGCTGCATAACAACCATGCAAGAGGTTTCACGGCAGAAATATTCTTGTAAAGTGCGACCGTTTACTTTGATGTCGCCTTTTCCTGGACGTAAAAACACACGAGCTGTTGAACTTTTTCTACGGCCAGTGCCATAGTATTGCTTCATTTCAGCCATAATACTTATTCCTCAATCTCAAGTTGCTTGGGTTGCTGTGCAGTATGTGGATGTTCGTTACCAGCATATACTTTCAGCTTACGATACATCTCTCTACCTAAAGGGTTTTTGGGTAACATGCCTTTAACAGCAAGTTCGATAATTCTAACAGGATTTCTAGCCTGTAATTTTTCAAAACTATCTGATTTTATTCCACCAGGATATCCAGTGTGACGATAGTACATCTTGTTTGTAAATTTACGGCCAGTCACAATAACTTTTTCCGCATTTGTAACAACGATGTAATCGCCTGTATCAACATGGGGGGTGTACTCAGCTTTATGCTTGCCACGTAACCGACGGGCAATCTCACTTGCTAAGCGACCTAAAACTTTATCGCTGGCATCAACCACTAACCAGTCACGTTTGACTTCATGGCTTTTGGCACTAAATGTCTTCATTAAATGAACTCCGAACCGCCTAAATTGGTAATCTTCTATCATGGACGGGCGATTTTAACCAAAACAGAAACATCCTACAAGTAAAAAGGATAAAAATTTATAAACAATTAATTAAATCCGTGTAAATATAACAAATTTCATACAAGAATCACAATGATTTTTTATTGGATCAGAATTAGGCTGGTAAGCTAAACCCGGGAAAAAATATAATGATTCTACAAGTGCCCTTTCTGGCAGCGGATCATTCTTGATCGATTAATAATTGTTCGACAATCCTGCCGGCAACCAGATGCTTTTCTATTATTTCATCAATATCCGCAAAAGATGAATAAGTATACCACACACCTTCAGGATAAATCACAATACATGGGCCGGAGCTGCAACGCCCAAGACAACCTGATTTGCTCACGCGAATTTTACCTGGACCATGCATTTCCAATTCTAGGAGGCGCGACTTCATATGGTCAAAAAAAGGTTCACCACCAGTATTGGCACAGCATTGCTTGCCCGCAGCCTTTTGGTTAGTGCATATAAGAACATGTTTTTCGTAGTAGCCCAATGAATTACTTTCCTATAGATTCAATTTTTGTTTTTAATTTTAATCCGGGTTTAAAAGTAACCACTCTTCGAGCCACTACAGGAATCTCTTCTCCTGTTTTGGGATTTCTACCCGGTCTTTGGGGTTTATCCCTTAGGGTAAAATTACCAAACCCGGATAACTTTACATGATGTCCATGTTCCAGAGCATGCCGCAATTCTTCAAAAAAATTTTCGACCAATTCTTTTGATGCAGGTTTGGACAGTTTAAGTTCATCACTCAAGGTTTCTGCTATTATTGCTTTGCTTAGTGCATTCACGGTTATTCCCTCAATATGATTGAAAATTCATTTTCTAACGTATTGATTATAGCACTAATTAGAGAATTAATCTCTGCATCAACCAAAGTGCGACTTTCATCTTGCAACGTCATAGCAACAGCCAGGCTTTTCTTTCCTTTAGGCACCCCCTCGCCTGTATAAACATCAAATACATCAAAAGATTTTAACCAGTTCTCTTTAATTATTGTCCGAACAACGGCCTCAATTTGCATCACACTCACATCAGAATCAACTAGGAAAGATAAATCCCGACGGATTTGAGGGTATTTGGAAATGGTTTTATACCGTGGCGCCTCTTGTCCAAGCAAGGCTGCTAAATTAATTTCAAATATCAGGACGTCATCTTGCAAATCCAGGGCATCGGTTAAACGTGGGTGCAACATCCCCATCCATCCCGCAGGCACACCATTAATTTTTATTTGTGCTGATTGCCCCGGGTGTAAGGCATCATGTGCGGCAGCTACAAATTCAACGTGTTTTAACTTGAGAGAAGCAAATAAGGACTGGAGATCTCCTTTAAGATCAAAAAAGTCAAAAGCGCGTGTGGACTCACACCAATTAACGCCTCCTTGTTCTCCCATTAACAAACCCGCAACACAAGGACGTTCAATAAGTTGTCCTTTATTCACATCGAAAACGACACCAATTTCAAAAAATTTAACCGCATTTTGCTGACGATGGACATTATAAATCATGGAAGCAATCAGGCCAGGCCACATCCCGGCGCGCATTTGCGATAGCTCGGAAGAAATTGGATTAAGTAACTGCATGAATTCTTTTTGCGGATACAGTTCATGTTGTAATTCAGGATCAACAAAACTGTAACTGATTGTTTCATGATATCCTCGGTTACTGAACCAACGGGATAGTTTGGCCGCTATTTCTTCATTCCCGCAGGTTGTTCCAGATTGTACAAATGTGGTCGCAGGTTGTGCGTGTAAATTATCATAACCATACAAGCGAATAATTTCTTCAACCAAATCGACATCCTGTTGAATATCAAAACGATGCGAAGGAATGATTACATCAAGAAAATTATGGTGTTCTTTGCTTACTACAATCCCAAGTCCACCTAATAAATTTTTCATTTCTTGCAATGAAATTTCGAGACCCGTCAATTTCTTAACTTTATCAGTATCAAAAGTAAAGCTTACTATTTCGGGCAAATGGGCTTGCTCATAAGACTCGATAACCGGCCCAGCTTCTCCCCCTGCAATTGATAAAATTAAGGCAGTAGCTCTTTCTAGGGCTTGCATCTGCAAGCAGGGATCGACTCCTCGTTCAAATCGTTGTGATGAGTCACTGAACAAGCCAAATTTTCGCGCAACTCCAGCAATAACAACAGGATTAAAATAAGCACTTTCCAAAAATACGTTTCGGGTATGGGCTTGAACAGAGCTGGCTTCCCCACCCATAATACCCGCCAAGGCCAAAGGTTTTTCCTGGTCGGCGATAACTAATACTTTATCATTTAAAGTCAGCTCCTGACCATCAAGTAACTGCAACTGTTCTTGGCTGTTGCTAAAGCGCACATTAATCTCGTCCTTGATTGTTTCCAGATCAAAAGCATGCATGGGTTGACCCAATTCAAGCATGACATAATTCATTACATCTACAACAGGATGCAAGGTGCGAATGCCGCCCCGGCGTAAACGCTCACCCATCCATAAAGGAGTTGTTGCTTTGGAGTTAATGTTGCGAATTACTCGACCACAATAGCGAGGACAGGCTTCGGGATTCTTCAATTGTATTGATAGTACATCATCAATACTTGGGGTAACCTCCTCAATGGATGGTTGCAGCAGGGGTAATTTATTTAATACAGCAACCTCGCGGGCAATTCCCAGGACACTAAAACAATCGGCACGATTAGGGGTGAGATCGACATCGAAAATATGATCATCAAGAGTTAGATATTCACGTAGATCCATACCAACAGGAGCATCCTTTTCCAGCTCCAGGATGCCTTCAGAGTGCTCGGCCATCCCCAATTCACTCACAGAGCAAAGCATTCCCTGGGATAATTCACCCCTTAATTTAGACTCTTTAATATTAAAGCCGCCTGGCAAGCGCGCTCCTACCATTGCCAATGCCACCTTTAATCCAGCCCTGACGTTAGAAGCACCACAAACAATTTGCAGGGGTTTTCCTGTATTGGCATTCACTTCACATAGAGTCAGTTTATCTGCATTAGGATGAGGTTTGGTACTAAGAACTTCGGCTACAATAACCTGAGTAAACTCCCCTGCCACCGGACTCACTGCATCCACTTCCAGGCCAGCCATAGTCAATTGATGTGCTAATTCTTGTTCAGTTAATGAGAAGTTCACCCATTCACGTAGCCATAATTTACTTAATTTCATTTATAAGTCCTTACCACCTGATTAAACTTTTTATTAAGCCGAGTAGGCATCTCTATCATCGTCTATCTATTGGGCTTTAATACTTAATATTATTACTTACCTATTCAATGTGTGTTTTTCAAAACTGACTTAGAAAAGTAAGATCATTTTCAAACATCATACGCAAGTCATCGATTCCATAATAAAGCATCGCCAATCTATCTAAACCCATACCAAATGCCCAACCCTGGTATTCATCTGGGGAAATATTTACTGCCTTAAGCACATTGGGATGCACCATACCGCAGCCTAAAACCTCAAGCCAACCGGTAAACTTACAAGACCGACATCCTTTACCGCTGCATTGCGTGCACTCAATATCCACTTCTGCAGAGGGTTCCGTAAAAGGAAAATAAGAAGGTCTAAACCGTAAGGCTAGTTTGCGGCCAAAAAAATGGGCAAACAGATCCTCAAGTAATCCTTTCAAGCTGGCTAAAGTAGCTTGCTGGTCAATTAATAACCCTTCTACTTGATGAAACATCGGCGTATGGGTCAGATCGGAGTCACAACGATAAACACGCCCGGGGGCAATCAGGCGAAATGGGGGCTTTCGTTGTTCCATAGCACGAATTTGTACTGGCGAGGTGTGTGTTCTTAATAGGCGTCCATCGCCGAAATAAAATGTATCATGCATCGCACGTGCGGGATGATGTCCTGGGATATTTAATGCTTCAAAATTATAAAATTCTGTTTCTATTTCAGGTCCATCAATTATATCGAACCCCATTCGGCTAAAAAATTCATTAATACGATGTTTCACTTGCGTTACCGGATGTAATGAGCCACTATCTTTTTTACGCCCTGGAAGCGTTACATCGACCCGTTCCGCGGAAAGTTTTTCCAGTAATTGCTTTTCTTTGAGTTCAAGCATTTTGCTTTCAATCAGTTCACTGATTTCACGTTTTGCCTGATTTACCAGTTGGCCTATTTTGGGTTTTTCTTCGGCCGATAGATGGGCAAGACTCTTTAAAATTTCAGTTAACTTGCCTTTTTTGCCTAAAAAATCAACACGAATTGCTTCCAATCCAGCTATATCTTGCGCGTTCTTAATTGCTTCAGAAGCTTGCTCTTGTATGGTGATGATATCCTGCATAATTATACCCACAAGTAAAAAGGAGGCCGCAGCCTCCTTAAATAAATTTTATCTCATTCAGTGTTCTTAATTCGTTGCAGCCCGGGCCGCAATTAGAACCTTAAACACTGTAAAAGATTATTTTGCTAATGCAGCCTTAGCTTGTTCCGCTATTGCAGCAAATGCTACTTTGTCATGAACAGCCAAATCAGCCAATACTTTTCTATCCAGGTCAATTGATGCTTTTTTCAACCCATCAATCAAGCGACTGTATGATAAACCGCACTCACGAGCTTGCGCATTAATACGTGTAATCCATAATGCACGGAATTGACGTTTTTTCTGGCGTCGGTCACGATATGCGTATTGACCTGCTTTAATTACTGCTTGTTTCGCCATGCGATAGGTTCGGCTACGGGCTCCGTAATAACCTTTTGCTTGGTCTAAAACCTTCTTGTGACGTGCTTTCGCTGTCACACCACGTTTAACTCTTGGCATTTTTCATTCCCCCCATTAACTACCGTGCAACATGCGTTCTGCTAAACGCGCATCGCATCGTTTTAAAGTACCAGCTTCCACGCGCAAATGGCGTTTTGCCTTGGTAGACTTTTTGGTAAGGATATGATTTCTATAAGCACCGCGACGTTTAATCGCGCCACTTGCTGTCTTACGGAAGCGTTTAGATGCTCCGCGATGTGACTTTAACTTCGGCATAACAATATACTCCGCATTTGTTCAGCTACTTACTTTTTTTAGGTGCCAAGACCATCAGTAATTGCCTTCCTTCGCGTTTCGCATGCTGTTCTACCACTGCAAATTCAGCGGTATCTTGCTGTAAACGCTCAAGAATCTTCATACCAAGTTCTTGATGAGCCATCTCACGCCCACGAAAACGCAGCGTAATTTTGACTTTATCACCGTGATTTAGGAAACGTATCAGGTTGCGTAGCTTGACCTGATAATCCCCATCTTCCGTCGTAGGACGGAATTTTAATTCTTTGACTTGAATTTGCTTCTGCTTTTTCTTTGCTTCAGCTTGTTTTTTACTCAATTCAAAGAGAAACTTGCCATAATCCATGATGCGGCATACAGGAGGTTTGGCTGAAGGGGATATTTCCACCAGATCCAATCCACCTTCTTCCGCTGCACGCAAGGCCTCCCTTGTGGGGACTATTCCTGCCTGATTACCATCGACATCAATTAAGCGTACCTCAGGTACATTGATCTGTTCATTAATTCGTGCGCGATCATTTTCACGCTTAGTTGGTGCACTAATGGTTTAATCCCCCCTGCTTGTTAATTACTAATTGATCCTTTACGAGCAATTTCTTGCGTCAAGGTATCACAAATTGTATCTATTGTCATCACACCCAGATCGGCTCCTTCACGAGAACGCACTGCCACCTGGTTTGATTCAACTTCTTTATCACCTATCACCAAGAGATAGGGTACTTTTTGTAATGTATGTTCGCGAATTTTAAAACCAATTTTCTCATTTCTCAAGTCATAGATGGCACGAATACCTTTTTTTTGCAAAATTTGCGTAACTTTTTTGGCGTACTCATTTTGTTTTTCACTAATTGTTAATACCATTGCTTGCACTGGGGATAACCATAAAGGCAGCTTTCCTGCATAATGTTCTAACAGAATACCCATAAAACGTTCGAAAGACCCTAAAATCGCGCGATGCAACATCACCGGTATTTGTTTACTGCCGTCTTCAGCTACATAGGAAGCATCCAACCGGCCAGGCATTGAGAAGTCTACTTGGATGGTTCCGCACTGCCAAATTCTGCCTAAACAATCGGATAGAGAGCATTCAATTTTCGGTCCATAGAAAGCACCTTCTCCTGGCGCATCAACCCATTCAATACCTCTATCTTGCATTGCCTGCTTTAAGGCACCTTCAGCTTTATCCCATACCTCATCACTGCCAACCCGTTTTTCAGGACGTAGTGCCAAACGATATTTAATTTCATTAAATCCAAAGTCAGTATATACAGACTGAACCAGCTCTAACATCATGGCCACTTCTGACTGAATTTGATCTTCTGTGCAGAAGATATGCGCATCGTCTTGCACCATGTTGCGAACACGCATCAGACCGTGTAACGCCCCCGAGGGCTCGCAGCGATGACAATTACCAAATTCTGAGAATCTTAGCGGCAAGTCTCTATAGCTTTTTAAGCCTTGATTAAATACCTGGACATGACATGGACAATTCATTGGCTTCACTGCATAGTGACGATTTTCTGTCTCGGTGACAAACATTTCATCTCTGAAGTTAGCCCAATGTCCTGATTTTTCCCACAGTACCCGATCGACTAATTGCGGGGTTCGGATTTCCTGATAGCCAAAATCAACCAGGCGGTGGCGCATGTAACGCTCGAGTTCCTGATAAATTGTCCAGCCTTTGGGATGCCAAAAGACCATTCCAGGAGCAATGTCCTGAAAATGAAACAGCTCCAAATCCTTACCTAATTTACGATGGTCACGTTTCTCGGCTTCTTCCAGACGGAATAGATAATCCGCTAAAGATTTTTTATCTGCCCAGGCGGTACCATAAATACGTTGCAACATTTCATTATTGGAATCGCCTCGCCAATAAGCACCTGCCAATTTGGTCAGTTTGAATGCTTTCAAAAATCCAGTGGAAGGGACATGAGGACCACGGCACAAATCTTCAAAATCACCTTGCCTGTATAAAGACAACACTTCACCTTCAGGGATATCGGCAATAATTTTCGCTTTATATTCTTCCCCAATATCTTTGAAATACTTGATAGCCTCATCACGGGGCAATTCCCTGCGACTCACAGGATAATTTGCCTTGGCTAAATCCACCATTTTTGCTTCAATTAATTCCAGATCTTCAGGAGTGAATGGTCTTTGAAAGGCAAAATCATAATAGAAACCGTCTTTAATTACCGGACCTATAGTGACTTGAGCTGTTGGGAAAAGGCTTTTGACTGCTTGCGCTAACAAATGTGCTGTTGAATGACGGATTACCTCGAGGCTTTCTTCCTGCTTTTCGGTCAGGATAACCAATGCACAATCATCTTCAATGAGAAAAGAAGTATCGACCAGGCGATCGTCAACACGACCTGCCAAAGCAGCTTTAGCTAAACCAGGGCTTATATTATAAGCCACATCATAGACAGTCAAAGGCGCTTCAAAATGTTTTATACTTCCATCAGGTAATTTAATGTTTGGCATAATTTTATCCGTAAGCACTTCTTTTCAAAAAAAAACCCTGCATGGCAGGGCTTAAACCTTTATAAGAGGAGTCAAACTCAAGCATTATTCCCAAATGAAAGTGGGCGCTCCTGGAATACGATTAAGTTGCATGGTAGGCACGAGTGGGATCGAACCACCGACCACCACCATGTCAAGGTGGTGCTCTACCACTGAGCTACGTGCCTATAAAAAGACCTGCATTTAATATTGGAGTGAAGTATATAATAAGGTGGCAATACAAAGCAATGTTTATGTATCAATAAATGCTCTAATTCTCTCTGTATTTCTCTTATTTTTAATATACTCAGCGAAAACTGCAGCTAAAGCATAGAAAGGCTCAAATGGAGGGGAACCATTCAAGCCATAATTTTGCGAGGTTAACTGCTATGAGTTATCCACTTTTTCTTCAGTTGGACTGCTGTGATATTGTTCCATCTTCTATCACGTCATGGCTGGACATTGAGAAACCTCTTCCATAGGTTTCAGGTGGATTATACTTTTTCAGTGTTATATGTCAACTTTTAATTTCTAATGGAAACTATTGGTTTCCTATAATTAATTATTTTTGAACAGTGGCTTGCGTTTTGTTATACTTCATTTCTCGAAAAAACTTGAAACTGCATCATATGGAAAAAGTTAATTTGGCAAAACAATTTGCTGAGCGCCTACGCGATGCCATGCTTGCGGCAGGGTTTGACTCCCAACGTTCAACATCAGGAGTTTGTATCCACAAGCTCTCTGAAATTACGGGATATTCTGTGCAGATATGCCGCAAATATCTTCGTGGAGAGGCTATCCCCGAGCCAGCCAAGTTAATGGAAATCGCCGTAAAACTGCAGGTTTCCCCAGGATGGCTATTATTTGGAGGCTCTCACTATACTCAAGATGTTGCCCGAGGAAAAATATCGGTGAGTAAAAATTTGCTGCACTATCTGTTCACAAAAACCCCGGATCTTTATAACAGCACGCATTTGAAACAGGAACTACCTGATTTTTTAATGGAATTAATCAATGATGTGACCCTCATTAATGCTGATGATGAACAATCTAAAAAAATTGTTGATTTGGCTTTAGCTTCCGTGAAACATTTTAGCCAAGCTCAAAATTAAGTATTACAGGAATTAGTATTATTGATTCAGGTTTATCTTCTCTCATCATCACTTCAATCTATTTCTTCATTTGTCTTAATAGTGATATCATTGCATTTTAAAAAAACACTCTGAGTTTATATGCTGCTCCATTATCTTTTCATCATAGGCATTTGTGTGGAAGCGGTCACCGGCGCCTTAGCAGCTGGCCGCAAAAAAATGGATTTTTTTGGGGTCATGCTGATTGCAAGTATTGCTGCATTAGGTGGAGGGACTGTAAGGGATACTTTATTTAATACTTATCCGCTTACCTGGGTTACTCATCCTGAATATCTGCTGTATACCTCCTTTTGCGCATTCCTGACGATATTTTTTGCCCACTCATTGATTCGGATTTTGAAACTTTTTTTAATTCTTGATGCCCTTGGCTTATCTACCTTTGTGATTATCGGCACCCAAAAAGCCCTCAACCATGGTTTATCGCCGAGCATCGCCATTATTAGCGGCATGATCACAGGTATTTGTGGAGGGATGTTACGAGATATCTTGTGTAATGATATCCCTCTGGTCTTAAGAAAAGAACTGTATGCCGTTATTGCCCTTGCCGGTGCATTACTTTTTATTGCTTTGGACTATTTTCATACCCCGGAAAATATTAACGTAATTGCTACCTTTGTCAGTATCTTTGTGGTTCGACTCATCGCAATTTTCTTCCATATTGAAATACCCGTTTTTGACTATTCAGAAAGTCTCAGAAAACGTAGAAGAAAATTGTAAGATGCAAAACAGCAGGTAAAGCCTGCTGAAACCAGACAGAAGAAAGGATCCCGGGTTGAGCAGCACCCGGGCGGGAATCCTTTTAAATCTCTTTCACCTCAATAATACTCACTTCCTCTACGGGTACATCAGCATGTCCCATTCGCTGCCCTGTTTTTACTTTGGCAATCGCATCAACAATATCCATACCTTCAACGACTTCACCAAATACACAATAGCCATATCCTTGCATATGCTCCCCACTGTAATTAAGGAATGCATTATCGGCCACATTTATAAAGAATTGCGCTGTTGCAGAATGTGGGTCCATTGTCCGTGCCATTGCAATTGAACCGCGTTTATTGGGTTTCGCATTTTTTGCTTCATTTTTAATGGGTTCTTGAGTAGATTTCTGTTTCATGTCTGAATCAAGACCACCCCCTTGAATCATAAACCCTGCAATAACACGATGGAAAATTGTATTATTATAAAAACCACTGCGTACATAATTGAGAAAATTTTCTGCTGTAGCTGGAGTATTTTCTGTATCTAACTGTATATGAATATCACCTTTAGATGTACTAATTACAACCATTTTATCTCCTGTCATTTTTTAAGATTGATTGAGACCCATAAAAAAGCGCTGCCTTTTCATAGGGCAGTATTCGTTAATGAAGTAAATGGCAAGGTAAGCCATTAGTTCGAACTCTCGTTAATTATCAACTCGCGCATTTTATCACAAACATCGTGCATTACATGAACATTATGTATGCTTGCCAATGCCGTAAATAAATTTGTTTTTTGTTTGGCTAACTGATGTAAATAGGAACGGGAATAATTCCGGCAGGTATAACACGAACATTGTTTCATAATGGGCGACATATCATCAGCGAAACAGGATTTCTTGATTTGAATCCGTTCATTCTCATAATCACTCACGAAACGTAACCAGTTTCCTTGCCGAATTAATTCACCACAATATAAAGAGCCATGCCGTGCATTACGCGTTGGAGCAACACAATCGAACATGTCAATTCCTTCGGCAACTACATCGAGAAGATCCTGAGGAGACATCCCTACACCCATGGTATAGCGCGGTTTCTGTTCGGGTAAGTAATCCCGCACCCAACGAATCACCTCAACGGTCGTTTTCATATCAAAACCAATTGTTTCTCCCCCAATGGCAATTCCCTCAGTATTCATGGAAGCAATAAAATCCGCACTTTCCCGACGTAAATCTTTAAAAGTCCCTCCCTGGATAATGCCAAAAAGCGCCTGCTGATAGCCATATCTCGAGTTGGGGTGCTGGTGGTGATATTGCAGGGATTGCTTTAACCACCGATGGGTCCGTTCCATAATATGACTTACTTCATCTTTAGTACAATTATCAGGGGTACACTGATCGAAAGCCATGATAATATCGGCGCCAATAATTTTTTGGGTTTCCAAAGACATTTCTGGCGTCATATGAATTAATCTCTGACTGCCAGGTAATCTGAAGTGAGCCCCTTCCTCATCAATAGTGCAAATTTCTTTATTCTTGGAGAGACTAAAAACCTGAAAGCCACCGCTATCGGTTAACATGGGTCCATGCCATCCCATAAACGGGTGCATTCCCCCCGCTTTTTCAATAACCTCCATCCCTGGAGCACACAACATATGATAAGTATTTCCACCTAAGATAATTTGACTGTGGGCATCACGCAACTCCGGGGGAGTCATATTGTTTACCCCAGCACGGGTGCCGACGGGCATAAATACAGGAGTAACAAATTCACCATGGGCTGTAGTGACACGTGTTACCCGTGCCTGGGTAGCGGAGTGCTTATGCAACACATTGCAAGAAAAAGTTTTCATTTGCTTAAAATAATTCAAAACGCCGATAATAGCCAAGTCATACTCAGATTACCAGCATTAGCCATGTTAAAAATGAAGCAATTTATGCTATCATGCGCGCAAACCAATGGAAGCGTGGCCCTATTCATTTGAAGTAATGTTCGGGGATGTGCTTGAATCATGGAGACGATTGAATTTGTATGCGCGCAGGATACACCGTTTAGTGCATTCGCGTGGATGCTAACATCCAAATTCCAAAAAAGGATATAAAATATGCCCAGTTCCCATTCTAATTTATTCATGATTGACCTAGAAGGTACAGAACTTTCGGACATTGAACGGGAAATTGTGCACCATCCTAATGTAGGTTCCATAATTCTTTTTACCCGTAATTTTACAAATCCCCGGCAATTAGAGGATTTAATTCATGAGATCCACGCCATCAATCCCCATATTTTTTTCACCACTGATCACGAAGGTGGTTTCATCCAACGTTTTGTGCGCCATGGATTTCGCTCCATTCCTGCACCTCGCGTTTATGGAGATGTATACGATCTAAATCCGGAAGTTGGGATCCAGCTTGCAAAACAATATGGCGAAATTATGGCCAAAGATTTAATCACCTGCGGTATTGATTTAAGCCTTGCCCCGGTTCTTGATTTGCATGCTCAAAGTCCTATTATTGCCCATTTGGATCGGGCTTTTCACCACAATCCTGATGTAATCACCGCTTTGGCAGGTGCTTTTATTGAAGGCATGAATGCTGCAGGCATGCCTGCAGTTGCGAAACATTTTCCAGGCCATGGCTCAGTTAGTGTTGATTCACACAAGGCCATGCCGGTTTCCATTACACCACTTGAAGAATTGAAAAATAAAGATTTAAAACCATTTATTGACCTGCATAAAAAGGGACTACTTAGTGCAATTATGCCTGCCCATGTAACCTATAAAGCAGTTGATGCAAATAAACCTGCTGGTTTTTCAACAATTTGGTTGCAAGACATTTTACGGCATGAACTGAAATTTGAGGGGTTAATTATAAGTGATTGCTTGAGTATGACGGGTGCTGATATTGGCGATTTAATGACCCGAACTCAAGAGGCTTTAAAAGCAGGCTGTGATATGTTAATCGTCTGCCATCAACCTCGCCACGTTTTATTGGAGCTCATTCAAAAAACATCATTGCCCTATGCATTGGAATCCGCTGCCCGCATTACTCAGTTTAAAAATCAGATGCTTCGCTTTTCCCATCCGGAAAAAAATCAACCTAATCCGCATTTATTACTTGAAACGACAGAAAATGATCCGCGTATCGAGAGTAAGAATCAGCAGTTCAATACTTCAGAAACAATTTAAAGCGAGAACATTGCAATTCACATTTTTTACAGGAAAGAAAATTGCAATTGCCAGGCGCTCGACTATCAACGACTTATCAATGTTCCTCACGAAGGGTGCTTAAACGGGTATGCCAGAATAGGAAACATCCCATGAGCGCCATGAATAAAAAATACATCGCACTCCATCCGGGCATGGAAATTCCCAGCAGCCGCCAACTGATTTCTGCACAATCGCCGGTTCCCAAAAATAAAGCTTTTATTACGGTTTGCCAGGGCAAGTAATGAATTAAAATATCCAAACTCGGCATGCACGCGGGGGCTTCTCCTGCAGGTAGGGATTGCAGCCATAATTGGCGTAAAGAAAAATATAACCCCGCACAAGCAATAATTATTTGTAATAAACTGATTATATGTGCTTTTTTCAAAGTCCGAAAACTTAGCCCCATAACAGCTAATAATAAGAAAACACAAACACGCTGCATCATGCATAAAGGACAGGGAACAAGCCCGACAACATATTGAAAATAAAAGGAGGCAAATAATACAAACACCGTCAATGCTGCATTAAGGGTTTGAATTTTTCTATAAGTAGGCTTTCTCATGATTTGGGCAACATATAGGATATGGCAGCCTTGAGATCCTCATCACTGCATTTAATACACGTTCCTTTTACAGGCATAGCATTCAATCCTTTTATTGAAGAAGCAAGTAATTCATCTAATTTTCTTTCGGATAAACGTGGTTTCCAATCGTGCTCATCTCTGAATTTGGGTGCTCCAGCAAGCCCCTCTCGATGGCACACAATACAATAATGTTCGTACGTATCCTTTCCGGGCTCATTTTTTGCCCCTGCATCACCTGGTGTTTTATTACCTAGTTCAGCTTGAGCTTGACCTTGTACAGAAACTTCCCCTACGGGTTGAATTCTTAATTGGATTTCTCGTTGCCGCTCTTCATTACAGGCATACATCGCTAAAGAATAACCAAACAACACTATTAAAAACAGCAACCTCATGCCCGTACACCTCATGATAATAATTTAGGATCATACCCATAAGTGAGTTTTTTTTCCAGCAGGATTAAAACCAAATGAGCTGCGAAACGCTATTATTTTCTTGCTGCCGTCTTCCAACTATAATGAGGGGACACAAGCCCTTGCGTCGATGAAAAAAAATAAGGATAAATAAATGTCCGACCACCCTGAACTGGAACCTGTTTTGCTCATTGCAGATCCGAGAATAATCGCTATTTCTGTGGTTGATAATCACGAGCCGATGATTGATTTAATCGAACATCCGGAACTCAGCTACGGCCCCTCTCCAGAAATACCGAATAATACTGACTATACCAAAATGCGTAAAACAGTTTTTGAAAAATTGAAACAAGCTCAATCCTTATTACCTCAAGGATTACGTTTTTGTCTGTATGAAAGCTACCGGAGTCTGGCACTACAAAAATCTCTTTTTGATATACGTTATGCAAAAGTGGAAAAACAACATCCTGAATGGTCCTCTGAACAGATTTTTATTGAAACAACGCGAATGGTTTCTCCAGTTACCAATCTGGATGGTTCCCCCAATATCCCTCCTCACTCAACAGGAGCTGCAATAGATATCTATTTAATCAATGAACAAGGAGAAGCTATTGAAATGGGAATTCATCCTAAAGACTGGATGGAAGATTTAGAGGGGACTCTTTCAGTAACGGCTTCAACCATTATTTCCGAGCAAGCAAAGCAAAATAGAAGAATAATGAGTCATGCACTGGAAGCGGTTGGCTTTGTGAATTATCGGCATGAATATTGGCATTGGTCTTATGGAGACCGTTATTGGGCTTATTATAAACAAAAACCATGTGCCATTTATGATAGCTGTAAGTAGTATTCTCTGCAGTATGAATAGAACTGTTTTTCCCGGGTTGATAGGTAAAATTACTGTGGCACCTCACCTCAATAGAGCGAAGGTCAGAAGCGATAACACCATTCGACAACCCTTTGAAAATTAGGGTATATTGACTTAGTGTTATTCATTATGGATGTATCACAATAAGGAAATGATATGGCAAAAACAACTGAAATTTATACTCCAAATCTTTTAAGAAAAAACTGGGGCTGGCTCCTGGGATTAGGAATATTACTTGTCTTTCTCGGCTGCATCGGCTTGAGCATGGTCATAGGTTTAACCCTGGTCAGCATGTATTTTTTTGCTGCGTTACTCATAATTTCTGCAATTTCTCATTTTATTGATATTTTCAAGCATAGAGATTGGAAAGGCATATTTTGGCAGACAATCATTGCTATTTTATACCTGATCGGTGCGGGGGTGGTGTTGTATGATCCCTTTTTAGCATCCACAATAATTACTGCCTTGTTGGCTTGGGTACTGATTATCATTGGCATCACCCGAATCATCCTTGCTTTTTCTCTAAAAAACGCTAAAGGATGGGGCTGGTTATTATTTGCAGGAATTACTGCCATAATCCTTGGCGTATTAATTCTAATGCAATGGCCGATTAGCGGTTTATGGGTTATAGGAATGTTCATTGCGATTGATATGATCGTCAATGGCTGGACTTACATATTTATCGCACTCTCTGTGCGTGCATCCGCCTAATGATCATAGTATGATACTGCATTCGTTTCTAAATGCAGTATCATATGAGATCTAGAATCCTGCGTATTGCAACACGCCAAAGCCCACTTGCATTGTGGCAAGCAAACCATGTTCGTGATTTATTATTAAAAAAACACCCTAATCTGCAAATTGAATTATTACCCATGAGCACCTCTGGAGATAAATTTCTTAGGGATAAACTCCAGGCTATTGGTGGTAAGGGCCTGTTTGTAAAAGAATTAGAAGAGGCCTTGTTAGATAAAAGGGCTGATTTTGCGGTCCACTCTTCAAAAGACATGCCGGCTGAATTTCCCGAAGGCCTGGAATTGGTTGCCATCTGTAAAAGAGATAACCCCTTCGATGTTTTTGTCAGTTTCCAATACCCCAACCTGCAAGCATTACCTGCTCAAGCTGTTGTTGGAACCTCAAGTTTGCGACGTCAATCTCAGCTATTGGCCTACAGGCCCGATTTAGGTGTAAAGTCATTACGCGGCAATATCCATACCCGGCTTGAAAAACTCAAAACCGGCGAATATCAGGCAATCATCCTTGCTGCAGCAGGCCTTGAACGCATGGGATTTACCGATATCATCAGCGAACAATTATCCGAGCAAATCATGCTCCCGGCGTGCGGTCAAGGAGCTCTGGCACTTGAATGCAGAAATGATGATCAGGAAATCCGGGAGCTACTTGCAGAGCTCAATGATCCCATATCATCTATTTGTGTAAATGCGGAACGAAGAGTTAATGCACTTCTTGGCGGCAATTGTCATGTGCCGCTGGCAGTGTTTTGTACCCCCACAGAGGGCAATCAGCTTTCCCTAAGAGCAAAAATTTTAACCCTAGATGGTGCCCAACTCATCCAGAGCATGCAACTGGGACCCTTAGAGCAGGCACTAAGTATGGCTGACCATTGCGCGCAATCCTTGCTGTCCCAAGGTGCAGCAAGTCTTCTTGCATCAGTCCCAAAATGAAAGATTCACTGAACGGGTTATGCATTTTAAACACTCGCCCACAAAGTCAGGCTCACGAGCTAAGCCAAAGCATCCGCGCGGCTGGGGGAAACGTAATTGAACTACCGACTATAGAAATCGAGGCGATGCCCAATGACTGGATTCATTTACTACCCAATTTAAAAACAGTAGATAAAGCTATTTTTATTAGTGCTAACGCAGTTCATTTTTGTTTTACCCAATTATTGCAGAAACATCTTGATTGGCCTTCTTCCATCCAGGTCATTGCCATTGGGCAAGGAACTGCCGCTGCGATCGAGAAATTTGGTATCCAAGTGAGTGAAATTCCTGAGATACCTGACAGTGAACATTTATTAGCATTAAAAACATTTCAACAACCTGAAAAACAAAACGTGCTACTATTTAAGGGAGAGGGAGGCAGAGAACTCATCGAGGAGCAATTGACGCAAAAAGGAGCCAACCTGGTCGTCCTGAAAGTATATAAACGCGTGATTCCGCAAATTAACCCTCAATGGGTTGAATCGCTATGGCGCGATGATTTAGTGGACATTATACTGTTAACAAGCGAACTGTCTCTTCATAATATTTTTAAGTTGTTTGATAAGGAAGCCCATAATTGGCTCCGTAACAAAAAATGGTTAATGATTAGCGAACGGTTGGCTCAAGTGGCTTTTTCATTGGGTATAAAAAATATTAGGGTATGCCACCCTGGCCGGGTGATGAATACATTGTTTGACTACGTAGACAAGGATTAACTTATGACAAGCGACAGCGAAGCACAAGTAAAAAAAACAAAAAAAGTACCTCCTGCCACGCCAGTTGAAAAAACACCCCCCCAAAATAATTCTGCTGTTACCCGGAATAACTACATAGTACCTTTATTTGCTTTTATTGTTGCCTTAATCGCTTTAGGAGTCGCTGCATATGCCATTGCTCTCAACCAACAATTGCACAATCAACTTAATAAAACCCAAACAGAGCTCACTACCCAATTGCAGCAATTCGCACATAAACAAGATCAAACCCAAGAACAAATAAATTCAAAAACAAGTAATACTGAAGAATTTCAAACCCATTTACAAGATAAATTGGAACAGCTCGATAAACAGGTTCAAAATGCATTGAACCAAAAGTTCTATCAAAATCAGGATTGGCTGCTTCTAAAAGCACGATATTATCTTGAATTAGCGCAAATCAACGCTCACTGGAGTAATGGGGTTGACTCAACAATAGCCTTGTTAGAGCAAGCAGATCAGCTCTTGAAACAATTAAACGACTCTAAAGTTTTCACTATACGGCAGGCCATAGCTAAAGATATTGCTCAAATGCAAGCATTACCTCCCGTAGATGTCGCGGGCTTGCTAAGTCAACTGGATGCCGCTCAAAACAGCATCAACAATTTAGGCATTCCTTTGCCTGTTAATGAAAACAGACCCTCACCAGAAAGCCCAACCACCTCTCCAAATAAATCCTCCTGGCGTACGCATATAGAAAGCAGTATGAATGTTCTGGAAAAACTAGTAATCATTCGTCGTCACAGTGAAGAGATTAAACCGCTTATGTCTCCTTTATTGGAAGCCCTGCTAAAAGAGAAACTTCACCTGAACATTCAGGAAGCGCAATGGGCTGTTCTAAACAATGAACCATTCGTTTATCAACTGGTTCTGAAACAGGCAATTAACAGTCTTAAACAGAATTTTAATGAAAATACCCCTAACACTGCGGCTTTAATTAAAAAACTGACTGAGTTACAACAAATGAATATAATTCAAAAAAGACCCACCGTGGGGACCGCTTTGCCGCTGCTTAATGAGTTGATTGACAAAAAGGGTGCTTCGACGAATCAACCGTTAGATAACGCGAGTAGCAAGACTAGTGAACCAGGAGGAAACCCATAATGCTCCGCCTTCTTTTTGCTTTTATAATTTTAATGGGAGCTGTAGCCTTAGGGATCCAACTCAATAAAGATCCTGGCTACGTGCTCATTGCAATCAATCACTGGACTGTTGAAACTACCGTTTGGGTTGCTGCGTTTAGCCTCATTATCTTATTTATTGCCCTGTATTTTATTCTGCGTTTACTTCAGAAAATTTCCAGGACTCCAAGGACATTAACCCAGTGGCACTCCAAACGTCTGTCCCAAAAAGCACAAGCCATTACTCGCAAGGGGTTAATTGAATACAGCGAAGGATATTGGTTAAAAGCAAAAAATCATTTGATTCAGGCCTTGCCTAACACCGATACCCCATTACTTAATTATTTAACAGCCGCGCGGGCAGCCCAAAAAATGGGGGACAATCAATTACGCGATGATTATTTGCGTGAAGCACAGCAATCCATGCCTGAAGCCAAAATTGCGGTTGAGTTGACGCAGGCGGAATTGCAACTTGCAAATCATCAATGGGAGCAAGCTCTTGCTACATTAAAACATTTGCATGACATAGCCCCACGCCATCCTTATGTTCTAAAGCTCATCATGCAACTTTATCAGGAAGTAAAGGATTGGCCCCAACTTATTTCTATATTGCCTGACTTAAAAAAATATCAGGTCGTTCCTCCGCAGGAATTCGAATTATTGCAGCATAATGCATATTTACAGAGATTTATTGATCTGATAAAACAAAACCAAACGAAAGCAATCACTACGTTTTTTCAATCCCTGCCAAAAGCTTTGGCGGATGAGCCCAATATTATCGCGGAATATGCCCGATTCTTAATAAAAAATGCGGATTATCCCGTAGCAAATGATTTATTAAGACGGGCATTGCGTAAAAACCCTAATCCTCAATTAATTGGACTTTATAGTTTACTTCCCGCGGATGAAAAACAGCTTACTTTTGCCGAAGGATTACTGAAAAAAAATCCCCACTCAGCCGCTCTTTATCTTTGTTTAGGCCAAATCTGTAATCAACTGAAATTATGGGGAAAAGCTAAATATTACCTTGAAAAGTCAATTGAAATTGAACCGACTGCCCTAGCCTACGAAACCCAAGGACAACTGCATGAGAAACTTGGAGAAGAAGCTATGGCGTGTATAAGCTATAAACGAGGTTTGGAGTTAATCACCAGTCTCGTTCAGGATTAATAGGTGGGCTGAACCTACTTGCCTCGGGTTGGCGCCAACTTCATTGCAGGCAAAGACAAAAGTACTTTACCGTTGGCACCATCCACTTTTTGATTGATTCTATAAATATTTTGGATGATGGCATGCATCATTACAATTCGTCTGGGTTTTTTCTATCTGAATGGTCACATGCTGAATATTAAATTCATGACGTAATTGTTCAACCCATTCTGCTCTTATTTCATCAGAAAGTTCCCCATCAGGCATGTATAAATGGACGGACATAGCATTTTCCTGGGTACTGAGCGCCCAAATATGCAAATCATGGAATCCCTTTACTCCCGGTTTATTTAATAAAAACTCACTAACTGCTGTCCAGGAGATATTTTCTGGAACCCCATCGATAATAAGTCTGAAACTTCCTGCAAATAAAGACCAGGTTCCTTTAAGAATAATTAATGAAATGAGCAAACCGACTACTGGATCAATCCATAACCAACCAGTCCAATACAATAATGCAGCAGATAGGACCACCCCAACAGAAACTAAAGCATCATAAAATAAATGCAAATAGGCACCGCGAATATTCAAATCCTCAGAATTCCGCGAGAACAAAAATGCAGTAGCAAAGTTAATGACTATGCCAATACCTGCAATTATCATTACCGATGTGGCCTGAACTGGTGATGGCGAAAACAACTTATATACAGCATCGGTTGCAATAATTCCGCATGTGAAAACCAATAAAATTCCATTTGCCAGGGCAGAGAGAATGGAGATTTTTTTTAACCCGTAGGTAGACTTTCTGGTCGGCGCACGCTTCATCAGTACCGCGGCAATCCAAGCTAAAATCAATCCGAGAACATCCCCTAAATTATGAAATGCATCAGCTAATAAGCTGGTAGAGTTGGATAAATAGGAAAAGACAATTTGCAAGATCACAAAAAGGCCATTAGCGATTATGGAGATGATAAACGCTTTATCATAGGTAACTGGTGCCGCATGGTGGTGGCCATGGTGGTGAGGTGAATCACCATGTGAATGCATACTCATAACGCTCCTTCATCTTTTTGCTCTCCGGAATAATAATTAATTCCAATTTTTATACGGTTCCGTTCTTTTTGTTTCCGCCAGGCATTTGTATCACGTAATGAATAAACACAACCGCAATATTCCTGCTTATAAAATCCTTCGCGCTTGGCTATCTCATACATCCGTTCTGAACCACCGTTTTTTCGCCAATTATAGGTCCAATATTGCAGATTGGGATATTTGTTTGCAGCGCGAATACCGCAATCATTAATTTGGTTCATATCCTTCCAACGCGAAATTCCCAAGGAACTGCTAATTACCGGGAACCCATGTTCGTGAGCATATAAGGCGGTGCGTTCAAAACGCATGTCGAAACACATTGTACAACGCTTTCCACGCTCAGGCTCCCATTCCAAACCCTTAGCGCGGGCAAACCAATTATCTTTATCATAATCCGCATCAATAAAAGGTATATGGTGTTTTTCTGCAAAATTAATATTTTCGTTTTTTCTGATTTCATATTCCTGAACAGGATGGATGTTCGGATTATAAAAAAATATGGTGAAATCAATTTCTGAACTGATAAGCGCCTCCATCACCTCACCAGAACAGGGTGCACAACAGGAATGCAGTAACAGCTTGTCAGCCCCATCAGGTAATTCTAATCGCTCTCTCTCTATCATTTGCTTACATCCACTAAATTTATAAAATGGTGACGATAATAAACTAATTCAGCAATTGAATCTTTAATATCGTCCAAAGCCAGGTGTTTTGATTCTTTAACCACTCCATTTAATAATTCAGGCCGCCAACGTATTGCTAACTCCTTTAATGTGCTTACATCCAAATTCCGGTAATGGAAAAATGCCGCCAGATCCGGCATGTATTTATATAAAAATCTCCTATCCTGGCACACACTATTACCGCACATTGGCGACTTACCTTTATCCAAATACTGTTTTAAAAAATTTATCGTCAACTGCTCTGCCTGTTGTTCACTGGTTTGACTGTCCAAAACCCGTTTAACCAGACCGGATTGACCATGCTGTTTTGTATTCCAGGAATCCATGGAGTCCAGTAGAGTTTTAGGTTGCGAAATAGCAAAAACGGGGCCCTCAGCAATTATATTTAAATGAGGATCAGTTACCACAGTAGCAAGCTCAATAATTCTGTCTCTCTCAGGATCAAGTCCTGTCATTTCCAAATCTATCCAAATTAAATTTTGATTATTTTTCATTTTTTTTTCCAGGAATTTAAGATTAGTTCAACACAAGCCACCCGTCTTTGATGCAATGCACTTTTGATCGCTTCGCCTCTATAACCTTCATTAATGAGCTCTTTGCTGTTCACTTTAGCACATTCAGCAAGTAAATAACTCCATAATTTACCTTGCCGATAATCAATCTTTCGTCCGCACCCTTCTGCATCTGATTGACAGGCAATCAACATATTATAAAAGAGGTTAGGACGTCGAAATGCATCAGCTCGTTCTAAAAGTTTTACAATCGTACTGGCTTGTAACTCAAACAAACGGTGAATATTTAAATGAAATCGTGACGTCATCGTTGCCAGTGCACGATAATCATTGGGAATACGCAAACGGGAACACAAGGCCTCAATAATGGCAACCCCGCGTTCTTCATGTCCATGATGACTAGGCCAATTATGAATTGGTGATAAAGCTTTACCTAGGTCATGTACCAAAGCGGCAAAACGGATGACTGGATCGTTACTCAAGCCCGCTGCAGCCTGTAAAACTAATAAGGTATGAACCCCGCTATCCACTTCATGATGGTAGCGATAAGGATTCGGAACCCCAAATAAACGGTCAATCTCAGGTAAAATCGCCCGTAATGCATCACAGGAACGTAAGGTAATAATAAACTGTTCCGGGCTCTTTTCCTCCAGGCTTTTTTGCCATTCTTGCCATACTCGTTCAGCAACCAAATGAGTCAATTCACCCTGCTGCACCATGGTATACATTAAGGAACGGGTTTCATCCGCCAGCTTAAAACCTAAGTGATGAAACCGTGCAGCAAAACGGGCAACACGCAATACACGCACCGGATCTTCTGTGAAAGCAGGGGATACATGGCGAAGTATCTTGGCTTCCAAATCACTTTTCCCATGATAAGGATCGATAAGGCTCCCCTGTTCATCCATTGCCATTGCATTAATTGTTAAATCACGACGTGCCAAATCTTCATCTAAAGTTACTGTATTACTGAAATCGCAAGCGAAACCATAGTATCCGGGAGCTGATTTCCTTTCGGTGCGCGCCAAGGCATATTCTTCTCCGGTCTCGGGATGTAAAAAAACAGGGAAATCACGCCCAACTTTTTTAAATCCTTTTGCAAGTAAATTTTCGGGAGTAGAACCTACAACTACCCAATCCCGCTCCTTTACTGGGAGATGCAATAAGTGATCACGAACCGCGCCACCAACCAAATAGACTTTCATTAGATTTGATTTACCTTCATACTGTATGATTATTTGGCTCTGTCATTCAGAGGGCCAAGAACATTTTGAGAATGATTATATTACAGATTTGAACTATGAGTAAAAGACGTATTAGCAAGCAACAATCTGCCCGTATAGAAAAAATCCAACAAAATTATCATGAAAGTAAAAAAAATCATGATGCACTTGCTGAGGGTTTAGTCATTACCCGTTTTAGCAGGCATGTTGAAATTGAAGACAACGAAGGGCATCTCTTACGCTGTTCTATGAGGCCAAACCTGGAAACATTAGTTGCCGGCGACAGGGTAATTTGGCAAATGGAAGGAAAAAACCAGGGGGTAGTGGTCAGCCTATACCCGCGGAGTAGTGTCTTGGCAAAACCCACGAGTTCAGGCATATTAAAACCTGTAGCTGCCAATATCAGCCAACTCATTATTGTTATCGCACCCAAACCCGAAATATCCTGGCCCTTACTCGACAGCTATTTGGTGATGGCAGAAACGCTGCACTTACATGCGGTCATTCTACTCAATAAAACTGACTTACCCTGTGAGTCCCTTAAAACCCAATTACTCATGGATTACGGAAGTCTTCCTTATCCAGTCCTGCAGGCAAGTAAAAGCAATCCTGCCAGCTTGCAACAACTGAAAGAGAAATTAAATCATCAAGTGAGTGTTTTTGTAGGCCAATCAGGGGTTGGCAAATCTTCACTTATCTCCAATATCTTGCCGCATGAGCAAAATATCTCCATAAATGAACTGTCGGAGATATCTGAATTAGGAAGACACACTACCAGCAACTCTCGCTATTATCATTTACCCAGCGGAGGGGCGCTAATTGACTCACCCGGAGTAAGGGAGTTTAGCTTATGGCATATCGATGCCTCCGAAATAGCGCAGGGCTATCCGGAGTTCAAGCCCTATCTTTCGCTGTGCAAGTTCCGTAATTGTACTCATAAAGATACTCCGCATTGTGCCATCATCAAAGCAAAAAATGAGGGTCTCATCGCGGAAAAAAGATATGAAAATTTTATTAAACTCTGTGCGCAATATACAAAATAAACTAGTTCCCAACTGCAATAACCACCAGGAGATCGTTTAGGAGTACTGGCCTATATAATCGAGAATAGGTCTGCCTCCGGTTTTAGCTGTCTCTTTTTGTTTTACACTTAAAATAGGATGGCTTATGTCTAATAAGTAGTTGCAAATTTTCAGTGTCAGCGCTCCTTCAAGCTGAAGCTTGGGCAATTGAGTTTTATACTCAACCATCATTTTTTCAACATCCTTGATATCTTCAGTCAAATTAAATTTAGGGGGCTCCATTCTATGGGCGGACGGGAAAAAATGAATTGGAGATGTTTCTGCTCTCCGACATAACTGGGCGATATGATCATTGATGTGATAGGTACAATTAATGAGAAATTTCGATTTTGCCTCTTGTGGACTGCATATTCTAATTAATCTCAGTAAATGAGTGCGATGATGCTCGCTTAAGCCATTTAAAAACTCGGTAAATAAAATGTTAACCCGGAGTTGCTTCATGAGATCATTTTGATTTTGGGCATAAGTATGAATTATGTCATCAAGAAACAGGCTAATCTGCTTTTTTACCGAGGGATTATTGGTATCAAAAAGCAGCAGTGCATCAAATAATAACTCGGGCTCAAACCAATAAACACCAACTTCATTTAACTTACAATTTTCAACACGCTCTAACCACTTAGTTGTGGATTCACATCGTGATAACCACGTCCACCAACTCTTATCTTTTTTTGCAGGAATAACAATATTTTTTATAATATCTGCATACGCACTTTCCAAAGCTTTAGGCTTATTTGCCGCTATCGCCGGCAATAAAACCGTAAAAATTCCGCAGGCTTCGGGAAATACATTATTTTTTTTATCCCATAAACTGTAGGTTTGTCCCGAGAAGAAAAAAGCAAATTCAAATTGAGTAGTGAGTAATGAAACCAGTAATTTGCAACAATTCACAAAAGCATCGGACTGGATAAAGGGAGCCTCCTTTTCTTCTGCTTCTGTCTGCAGTTCCCTATAAACAGATTCTAACTCTGTACATGCGGCTACTAAATCGGGGTTAACACGAAATAGCCATTTACTTAATGTTTCAATTTCATAATTCAGTTCTTGATAATCATTTGCAGTATATAGAGTGATAAAAAGATCAAGCAAGTAGTTCTCATTATCTTTATAATCAATTTTAGAACCATATAAATAATTTACATCTGCTAAATCATAACCATACAAACGATTGAAAAAATTTTTTATTTCATTTTTAAAAATCGAAAAATCAGATTTGTTCGCTTTTAAATAATAAAACCGTTCAATCAACTCGAGTAAATGCGGCAATAAGCCTATTGGCATACGCCCCTGGGCGCTTAAATTAACAAAAACTTTTTTGCGCAGAAGATCCCAGAAATTGCTAAAGACTTCCTCATTAACACTCACTTCCCGATGCGTAACTTTGCATAATTTTAAACGAGCCAATTCATCTATTGTGACAACACTTAATCTTTTATCCCCTCTATAAGTGGATAAAGTAAAATTCCAATGTTCCAGGTGCTTACAAAAACTCCATTTGCGATATAAAGTTTTACCACCGTGTCCCAAATAAAAATTAAACAGATTCACTGTTTCATTCAGAGAGCTAAAATCGTTTAAATCCTTGTCGTTAGTTAAAGTAGGAATTAATATCTTTAAGTAATTCAAGTCGACTAACGGAGCAAGCTCTCTTGCTAAATTTATCCACTGGAGATTAATAGAGGAGGGGTTACGGGTATAATCATCATCTTTATCAAATATTGCTTCCCACCGACATTTATAACACCAAAGAAGAAAGAAGAGATCTTCTCTATTCAACTCGAGCTCAGGGGATTTTTTAGAAAAGCGCTCTGAAAGACATTCATAGAGTACTTTATCACACGGAATCGGTGCGCTTTCCTTTTCAAGTGTTTTGATAAAATCCAAAATTCGTTGGACTAACATAAACTACAACCTATCCTAAATAAAATTAACTTAAACTAAAGTCTAATAAAAATCAATTATACGAGCCTAGGGAAAGAGACAGGAGATAAATACGTTATTTAACTATTTTGGCAAAATCTGATTCTCTTCCAGGCTGAGTATATGTTCCATTTTTGACGTTTATTATACAAAGAAAAAAAGCGGCTAAAGAGCCGCTTTTAAGAATAAAACCCTGGCGATGACCTACTTTCACATGAGGAGACCTCACACTATCATTGGCGCGGGTTCGTTTCACTTCTGAGTTCGAGATGGAGTCAGGTGGTTCCAAACCGCTATGGTCGCCAGGAAAACTGGTTTGACATGATCAATTGGGCATATTATACCCGAATCATGCACGAGGTAAATAAAGAGGACACACTATTTTGTATTTATTTCGGGGCAGGTGTCCTACCCCAGGTATTGATTCAGTTCATCTGAAGTAACTC
>NZ_CM001373.1:3187207-3190281 GCF_000236165.1 Fluoribacter dumoffii NY 23
GTCCTACCCCAGGTATTGATTCAGTTCATCTGAAGTAACTCAGATTATATGGTCAAGACAATCAGCCAATTAGTACAAGTTAGCTGCACGCATTACTGCGCTTCCACACCTTGCCTATCAACGTCGTAGTCTCCAACGGGCTTCATGGGAAAACTCATCTTGAGGGAGGCTTCCCGCTTAGATGCTTTCAGCGGTTATCCCGTCCGAACTTAGCTACCCGGCAATGCCACTGGCGTGACAACCGGTACACCAGAGGTTCGTCCACTCCGGTCCTCTCGTACTAGGAGCAGCTCCTCTCAATTTTCCTACGCCCACGGCAGATAGGGACCGAACTGTCTCACGACGTTCTAAACCCAGCTCGCGTACCACTTTAAATGGCGAACAGCCATACCCTTGGGACCTGCTTCAGCCCCAGGATGTGATGAGCCGACATCGAGGTGCCAAACACCGCCGTCGATATGAACTCTTGGGCGGTATCAGCCTGTTATCCCCGGAGTACCTTTTATCCGTTGAGCGATGGCCCTTCCATACAGAACCACCGGATCACTAAGACCTACTTTCGTACCTGCTCGAGCCGTCGCTCTCGCAGTCAAGCACCCTTATGCCTTTACACTCTTGGTACGATGTCCGACCGTACCGAGGGTACCTTTGTGCTCCTCCGTTACTCTTTGGGAGGAGACCGCCCCAGTCAAACTACCCATCATACACTGTCCTCATCCCGGATTACGGGACCAAGTTAGAACCTCAATAACAACAGGGTGGTATTTCAAGGTCGGCTCCATGAGAACTAGCGTCCTCACTTCAAAGCCTCCCACCTATCCTACACAGTTATCATCAAAGTCCAGTGCAAAACTATAGTAAAGGTTCACGGGGTCTTTCCGTCTAGCCGCGGGTACACTGCATCTTCACAGCGATTTCAATTTCACTGAGTCTCGGGTGGAGACAGTGTGGCCATCGTTACGCCATTCGTGCAGGTCGGAACTTACCCGACAAGGAATTTCGCTACCTTAGGACCGTTATAGTTACGGCCGCCGTTTACCGGGGCTTCGATCAAGAGCTTCTCCGAAGATAACCCCATCAATTAACCTTCCGGCACCGGGCAGGCGTCACACCCTATACGTCTTCTTACGAATTTGCAGAGTGCTGTGTTTTTAATAAACAGTCGCAGCCACCTGGTCTCTGCGGCCCTCTCCAGCTCTGAAAGTAAATCCCATCACCAGAAAGGGCGTACCTTCTCCCGAAGTTACGGTACCATTTTGCCTAGTTCCTTCACCCGAGTTCTCTCAAGCGCCTTAGTATTCTCTACCTGTCCACCTGTGTCGGTTTGCGGTACGGTTCTCTATAAGTTATGGCTAGCAGCTTTTCCTGGAAGCCGGGCATCAATAACTTCGCTGTACACCGAAGTGTCAGCACCATGTCGCACCTCAGGGTTAATGGTAAACCGGATTTGCCTAGTCTACCCCCCTACATGCACATACCAGGACAACCAACGCCTGGCTTATCTAGCCTTCTTCGTCCCCACTTCACCACTTATAAAAAGTCCAGGAATATTAACCTGGTTCCCATCGACTACGCTCTTCAGCCTCGCCTTAGGGGCCGACTCACCCTGCTCCGATTAACGTCGTGCAGGAAACCTGGGACTTCCGGCGTGAGGGCTTTTCACCCTCATTATCGTTACTCATGTCAGCATTCGCACTTCTGATACCTCCAGCAGACTTCTCAATCCACCTTCATCAGCCTACAGAACGCTCCCCTACCACGTGCACTTAGTGCACATCCGCAGCTTCGGTGACTAGTTTTAGCCCCGTTACATCTTCCGCGCAGGCCGACTCGACCAGTGAGCTATTACGCTTTCTTTAAAGGGTGGCTGCTTCTAAGCCAACCTCCTGGCTGTCTATGCCTTCCCACATCGTTTCCCACTTAACTAGTACTTTGGGACCTTAGCTGGCGGTCTGGGTTGTTTCCCTCTTCACGACGGACGTTAGCACCCGCCGTGTGTCTCCCGTGATTCAATTAGCCGGTATTCGGAGTTTGCATCGGTTTGGTAAGCCATGACAGCCCCCTAGCCGAAACAGTGCTCTACCCCCAGTAATCATTCACGAGGCGCTACCTAAATAGCTTTCGGGGAGAACCAGCTATCTCCGGGCTTGATTAGCCTTTCACTCCTAGTCACACGTCATCCGATAATTTTTCAACATTACCCGGTTCGGACCTCCAGTTGGTGTTACCCAACCTTCATCCTGCACATGACTAGATCGCCCGGTTTCGGGTCTACTCACAGCGACTCGCGCCCTATTCAGACTCGATTTCTCTACGGCTTCCTTATTCAGTTAACCTCGCCACTGAAAGTAACTCGCTGACCCATTATACAAAAGGTACGCAGTCACATCTCCGAAGAAATGCTCCCACTGCTTGTACGCAAACGGTTTCAGGTTCTATTTCACTCCCCTCTCCGGGGTTCTTTTCGCCTTTCCCTCACGGTACTGGTTCACTATCGGTCAGTAAGTAGTATTTAGCCTTGGATGATGGTCCACCCATATTCAACCAGGATTACACGTGTCCCGGCCTACTTGTTCGCGTGCTTAGTTCCTAATACAACCTGCATATACGGGGCTTTCACCCTCTATGGCCAACTTTCCCAAGTTGTTCTATTTCATTGTATTATAAATCACACCAGGCTCTTCCCCGTTCGCTCGCCGCTACTTGGAGAATCTCAATTGATTTCTTTTCCTTCGGGTACTTAGATGTTTCAGTTCCCCGAGTTCGCCTCTACAACCTATGTATTCAGTTGCAGATGACCATACTCACGTATGGCCGGGTTCCCCCATTCGGACATCTCTGGTTAAACGCTCGTTTCCAGCTCACCAGAGCTTTTCGCAGGATTCCACGTCCTTCTTCGCCTCTTACTGCCAAGGCATCCACCGTTTGCGCTTCTCTTCTTGACCATATAATCTCAATTACCTCAAAATCATACGGCTTTGCTGTTTCAATACAAGTACGCTTGTGTTACCTCTTTATTTACCAAATTTTTAATGAACGTCTGGTTATTCCAGATTAAAACACTCTCATAAAAA
>NZ_CM001373.1:3492324-3689573 GCF_000236165.1 Fluoribacter dumoffii NY 23
ATTCATCACAAATCTTTTAAACCATCACTTTTAGAGGTATTAGAAACATAAATGAAAAAACAACCCCGGCAGCCTAATATGGATGAGTGGCTGCTTGATTCGATGCATGGATTGCACGATGGGGATGACGAAGAAGTTCACCAATTAACGCCATCACATTTTTTAAACTCAGCAACTTACGATTATGTACGCGCTATACATCCTAAACGAAGGCCTTACTGGCTTGAACGGCAGATAAGGCTATTGATTTCGCGATCAATATGGCCGCGTATTTTAATAGCACGTTGCCGATTAGTATTGGCTACCTCTTTGCCACTCTTAACAGAATGGCATTTGGAACTTATTGAAAACTTGCTGACTGCTATTCGATTAACGATGCATTATTTGGGAATTATATTGCATAGTTTGAGGCTCCTCATGAATTTGGCTTCTTTATTAGAGCCTTTATTTACTGACCCGTCTCCACTGGAAGGCATAAAGCAACAGTTTGATCGCTCTTGGTTTGAGTTATTTCTTGATAGCCATAGCCTGATTTCAGCATTTATTCCATCCAACTATTTGATTACTTCATGTGCCTTGTCAGTATTGGAGCTAGGATTATTTGCTTTTCGTGGATTGAATGAATACAACCGGATATCCTCTTTTAAAATACTTTTTAGTGACCAATTGAAAAATGCAGGATTATCCGAAGAGTGCCTGATTGAGTTAAAAAAATCTGAAGCCCATGCAACAGCAATGCTCAATCACACTTACAAGAAACTGGTTCTTAATTTAGTGATTTTATCCAGTTCAATACTTCTCTTTGTTTTTAGGCATTTTGTTGTCCCATCAGTATCACTGACACTAGCTGCCAATCCAATTGTTCCTTTCATTTTTGCTATTCTTACCTTGACCTTATCTCTTGCCAATCATTACATTAGCCAATATTTGGAGCAAGAGAAACCAAAGGTCAAAATGGCTGATTTATCTGGGAAAAGTTCAACATTTAAAACGCGAAATAATTTTTTTAAAGTTAACGCTCATGCTCCTGCACCTGATGCTGAGCACGAATTTGAATTTTCTGCGCCATCTTTGGAAGTTCCTGCTTCAAGGAACTCATCAACGCTTTGTTGCCTGTAATGGCGACAGCCACAGTACGTAAAGAGTGATTAAGCTGCTGGTTCTTATGACCAGTAGCTTTCGCATGTTGTTGAGTTAATTGTTCATATTGAACTAATAAAGGATGCGTTTCTTTAAGTTTTTCCCAAGTACGTTGTTTGTATTGCTGCTGGATTTGTTTTATTTGCGTTATAAGTCCTTGTGAACATTTGTTGTGTTTCGTAGCCAAATGGCTAATGTGAATAGCATCTTTTTTCAAATCAATTTTTGCTGCCTGCTTTATAATATGCTCTGGAAGTGTCTTTGCTAAAGAAGATTCTGCTATAACATCAATAGCCTGATAACGAGCATAACGCTCAGCATAAGTTTTAATCGCTTGAATCACTTTAGGAGACGGAGCCACTTTATCTAAAGATTCTTTTTGTATAATTTGTGCTGCATGCCTGTCCCGCTCAATGCTTCGTTGGTACAGCTCTGCAAACTGCGGCAATTCTGATTGATTCAATCCTTTAAGAGCAGCTTCTTTTTCCATTCCTTTAAACTGTTTCCTTAAATCGGATGCTTCATCGAGTAAACCTGCAACTTGTTGCGCGGTAAAACGTACATTTTGTTTTTCTGCCAATTTGGTTTTACTCTCTTGGGCATTTAGATACGCTTCGTAATTCACAATGTAATTCCATTTGTCTTTAATTGTATGTGCGGATTTAGTGATGTAGTTAATCACCTTACCAATCAAACTTTCTGAATCAAAACCAGCACGTAATGCAAAATCAAGCGGCCAATCAATCACGTTATCTTTAGTGACACTGCGAGACAAAGTTCTGGTTAAAGACTCTAAATCAGGATGGTAATGTTTGTTTGTATAAATATTTAGCTTTTCTCGATGACGAGTCATTGCCACAAAGGCCAGGTTTCTGTCCCAATAGGGGCTATCAATGAAGACACTGGCATGATTCACTGTCATACCCTGAGCTTTATGTACCGTCAATGCATAACCATAGTCAATAAATCGGTATGATTTTGGGATAGTAATTTGTTCGCCACTATCAAGCATAGCGGAAAATTCATTGGAATTGATATGAGTAATTGTTGCAAGATCTCCATTTCGAACCCCTAATTGACTGTCGTTTTGACGCAGTAAAATCCGCTCTCCTTGGGCAAGCATTAACTTTCGAATGCCATTTTTCGAGTGATATTCAAATTCTTTATCTTGCACCATTCCTTGTTTCTGCATAGCATCCCGTGCTTTTCCATTTAAGGTGTCCACCGTTGCACGGGTAAATGCCAACATCATATGTTCTTTAATGGATTGTGGATTAAGACCTTTTTGCCATTCATCAACTAATCTAATTGTTGCATCTTCACTATCGTCTAAACTATGTATCGCCCCTTTGGATGAATAATGTCGTATTGCTGCATCAGTATCCCCCTTAGCCAGAGCAAGACTTGCCTTCCGATCTTCAAGATCGCGTTGTCTTGTAATGTTTTCTAATTCGATATAACCTGTGCGTGCAGCTATGCCTCTAAAAATCTCTCCTTGGTGAATAGGTTTCAATTGATCAGGATCACCAACCAATACAATTTTGGCGCTCGCTTTATTAACTGCATCTAATAGATAGGCCATGCTTGAGAAATCGATCATTCCAGCCTCATCAATAATTAAAACATGATCTTTAGTCAGGGTAAGTTTTTCCGTATTTAAACGATAAATTAAAGATGCAATGGTTGATGAATTGATGCCTGTTTCTGCTTGCAGTACTTTTGCTACTTTTCCAGAAAGTGAAGCACCCAATACCCTACAATTATTGGACTCATAATGCTCTTTAAGTGGTTTTAGCAAATAACTTTTACCAACACCGGGACGGCCAATTAATACGCTAATATCAGCACCATGGGCAATAAAACGCATTGCTTCAGTTTGTTCTTCATTCAAATGATATTGATTAATCAATTTATCCAAAGAATTATGAACCGCATGTGATTTTCTTAGATGTAATTGCTCCACATCTTCCAGTAACTTTCCCTCCTTAATGTAATGATCACGTGTTGTGTATGAGTCGACTCCTCGATTATTTACGCCTAATTTGATGATATTTTTATGTTCTAAAATTTCTGCAACAAAGTTTAAATAGTCATTTGCATTGTTGGTTTTCTCAAATGTTTTAAATACTAATCGCTCTATGTCTCGTCGTGTGAATACACTATGAGTTCGCATGATTTTCTGAATAAATAGTTCAGGATTAGACAACACAAGTTCAGCTCGCGCCTCCTTGATTAACTGGTTTTCTTCAAGAATATAACTATTCGGTTTATCACGTAATCGACCAGTATGCCGCTCACTAATCACATGATTTAAATCAACTGATAGATCAAATTGATGTTCTATAAAAAATTGATTCTGAAAATCACGCCATTGTGCGCCCCAATAATCCTTTTCAACAATAAATTTATTGGCAAAGGTTGGATTAAGATCTCGAGCTTTATATCTTGAGAAACTATTTTTTTCCAATCGTCTTGTAGTAACAAGAATGTGAGCATGTGGATTTCCATCATCATGATCATGAATTGCAATATCAGCAGGTAAACCATGATTAACAAAATGCAGTTGCGCAAAACTTTTAGTTATTTCTATTTGTTGCTCAAGATTCAATTCTTTAGGTAGTGCCAAAACAATGTCTTTGCAAATCTGAGCGTCTCGCCTTTTTTCAGCAAGCTCTGCTTGATTCCATAAAAATTCGCGATATTCAAAATCAGTTGAAGTACCTTCGGGCAAAAGAACGGTTGAATAGCGCACATCATGGCGATTTGAATAATCATGAGTTTTGCCTATGCGGGAATCAAAGAGTTTTACGCCTGCGCGGTAACTACTGGCAGCAAGGGCACTATGTCCTTTTGCGCGGCTATGAATTGATACATGAGCAAAAGCAATCGCCATGAACACACCAATCTAAAGTGATCCATCGGTTGCTTTTAATAAAGTGGAGAAAATGGCTTATCCATTAAGTCTTTTCTGTTGAGCCGTTCTAATTTAGCAAACATTCGAATGAATGTATATTGCGCCCTAGCTTTTCGCTTCGGGATTTTGAAGTTCGCTGCGCACAATTTATTGATAAAGACCTCTTGCTTTTAGAGATCTGGCATTGTACGCTGAATCTGTTAACTCATTTGCGGAGATATGATTATGTCAACGAAGACAGTATCGCAAATGGAAGCTATACTCATGGATAAAATAGAACAAGCTAAAGTGAAACTTGTCCAACTACAACAAAAGCACAAAATAGAAATAGGCTCGCTAGCCTATAAAAATGGGCTTCATCAACTTGATTTAAAGCAATTAGATTTTATATTTGCCAAAATTGCAAAGGAGTTGAACCATGACCCTCTATAAAAAAATAATCACACAAGAACAACTTATAACGCGATTAAAAAATTCAGTAGCCTCAACAAATTTAAAGAAACGCCGGGCGGATACTAGACGTAAAATTGAATTTGGAGGATTAATAATTAAATCGGGAATTGATGTCTATAATAAATCCATTATTTTAGGAGCTCTGGATTATACATTGCGGTTAATTGAACAAGACGCTTCATATCAAAACTTATTCGAAGCTCGCGGGGATACTTTGTTTCTTCTTAAATCTTAGAGTAGCCAAATTTTAGGTGAATATGTTAAATTTAGCAAAAACCAAATTTAAAGATTTTTTATTTTCGTTATATATTAAAGTAAGCATCTTTATCATTAAAAAAACTATTTTTTATGAAGGTAAAATTAAAAGACGTTTGAAAGATAGTTTGTCTTATAAAATTAGAATTTTTTATAATAAAAGTATGATCGGCGAAAACCCATTAGTTGATGAATTGATAAACATAACAGCTAATGAGATTCTTGATATACCAAACTCCCCTGATTCAATCACTCAGTTTAATCGTGCAGAAATTGAAGAAATTACTTCTACCATATCTTCAGACAAAGAAATAAATGTTATAAAGTCTTTAAATTTTCAATTATCAGCAGTTAAAAATTTTTATTTAAGTACATTTATCATTTCTAAGGATGAGAGTTATAAGCATGAGATGCATTCCGATATTGCAAAAGCTATTCAATATGGGGAATTAATTATTAATAAAGACAAGCCTGATTTTAAACAGTTATCACAAAAATCCAATCAAATATACTCAGCAACTTTAAAAGAATTTATTAATAAAAATCAAAATAGAAGTTTTCACCATTTGAGCTATACATTTTTAAATATAAGTAAATTTTTAACCATTCTTGTTTTAGCTGTACTAGCCTTATCTTCTACTTATGAATATGGATATTTTTCATATTTTGAAATTAGTATAAATTTTATTCCTTTTACTTATCAAGATATTATCTTAGCATCCTTTCAATGGGTAATAATTATAGGTCTTGGAAGTTTATCAGCGCTATTATTTTATTTAATTTATAATAGAATGACATACGGATTTAGCTTAAAGGAAATTGAAAAAATATCACCAACAAAAGCTTATACTAAAGACGGATTTATTTTTACACTTTATACATTTCTGGCATTTATACCTTTAGTAATAATTATCCCGGATAAAAATTTTCAGAACTATACAATTTTAATTTGTGTTTCTTATCTTTGGAATCAACTAATAATCCACTTATTTAATCATCCAAGAATTTTAATTAAAAGACCTTTTTACATAAAGTATTTAATAACTTACACACCTCTCTTTTTATTACTATTTTTTATTTGCGGTCAAAATCAAGCAAACTTTGATCTAAAGAATGCAAAATTTGACAGTTGTATTAATTGCTCAGAAGATAAAAAAATTACTAATATTTCAATTTTAAAAACTTTGAGTAAGGGAATTGTTTATTACGATAAGTATAAAAGCATTAATTTTATTCCTTACGAACAAATCAAATCTTTAAAATTTGCTTAATTTGGTTCTTAGAATCCATAAT
Organism: Fluoribacter dumoffii NY 23; assembly: GCF_000236165.1. Classification (NCBI taxonomy): domain Bacteria; kingdom Pseudomonadati; phylum Pseudomonadota; class Gammaproteobacteria; order Legionellales; family Legionellaceae; genus Fluoribacter; species Fluoribacter dumoffii. The sequence goes on from NZ_CM001373.1 coordinate 3,498,380, forward strand.
TCCTCATGTTAATAATCAACATAAGTTATAATATTTTGAAACTTGGCTTCCAACCAATGTGAGGAGCTTCGTTTTAGGAGGCCAACTACAAATCCGATATTTTAATAAAGATTAACTTTGATTAGGCACGAATAACTAAATGATTATGGTTTGTTCTTAAGTCCTTATGAATTGAATAAAATTATTGAAATTAATTAATCTTAATTATATATTGCAAAAGGTTTATAGGATGTAGGATAGCTTCAAATGGAATTTTTAGATTTTTGCAATGCGATTAAAGAATCTGTTAAAAATTATAACAAACTTAATGGGGTTTTAAAAAATAGCCTAATTTTATTAGCAGAGTTAGATAAGCTCATCGAAAGCCATGATCTTAATCAACCTCTCTGCATGACCCAAGCAACGATTTTATTTGAAGGTTTTTACCGTCATCTGAGCACAGGATTTCTTAAACATGAGTTTCAGCTTATTAGAGCTAATCGGTGGGCACATCACTTTGGCACACCCACAATTACTTTCCTTCTATCATTCAAAACACAGATTGATCAAACAGTAAAACTCTTTGTTGAATTAACCGAAGAAGTAGAGCCTCTTGAGCCCCCATGGAATATTTCCAAAACTGAGGGGCTTAGCATAGATCATGATAATAAAATTGTTACTAATACAAAAAGTATTACTCATGTAGAAGCACCATCATCCAGAGAAAGTACCGGTATATTTACAAAAACACATAATCCTTTCGGTGGGTTTACAACAACGCCCTGTGATCCAGTTTCTCAGAAATTTATTGAACATGCAGCTTTATCAGCTAAGCAAGGAGGTAAGGTACTGGAAATAGGTGCAGGCTTTGGTGCAGCAACATTGGAAGCAATTGCAAAAGGGGCTACTGTATTTTGCAATGATATGGAGCCGGAGAATTTAGCTGTTGTTCGTCAACGCTACTTAGAATCTACAGATGAATTGACTGAATCCTTAACAGGTGATAGCAGCAAACTAATTCTTGTACCCGGCGAACTGCCTAATGAACTCATTGGCCTTCCTGAAAGCCAGTTTGACGCCATTTTGATTTGTCGTGTTTTACATTTTTTCTCAGGTGCAAAAATAGAAGAAGCATTGGCTTTATTATCAAAACTGCTGACTCCAAATGGAAAAATATACATCGTTTGCGAAACACCGTTTTTGAAAAACTGGCAGCGCTTTATTCCTGAATTCAATAGACGAGTCGAGAATAATGAAGAATGGCCTGGTGAAATAACTGAACCAGCCAAGTATGAAAGTAGTGGACGGGCTAGCTCGTTACCTAAGTTTGTGCATTGGATCACAAAGGAAGTATTAGAACGGAGTTTAATGAAAGCTGGTTTTTCAGTAGAACACTCCGAATACATAAATAGAAAGGGACAATTTCCTGATGATTTATTATTGCCAGAATATGGTAAAGAGAGTATTGGTGCAATTGGAATGATTTGAGTAATGGATTATGAAAAAGATTGGTTGGTATGAATGGTTTGCTGGCATGCTAAAAGAATTTGTAGCTGAAACAGCAAAAAAATCTCAATATGAGATTGTTGATATTTTTGAGTGTAAAAAAACTGGCTTCACAAAAGCAGTAATTAAGTTGTCTGAGAGACATACAAAAGAAAAAAATATAAGCGATATAATTATGGACAATGAGTTAATTGAGAACCTGGATACTAAAACTGTCCGCACTTTAACTTATATGGCTACTGTAGAGCGATTAAAGCCTGATTACTCTATCGTGGTACAGCATATGACCTCTGAAGTAGATGAGTATTTACTTGAAATAAGATCTAAATCTAAAGCAACTACTATAAGAAAATCTCCTTCCGAACTTTCAAAAGACAAAGAATTAATAGCAAAATTTAAACCTGAAGATGCTAATAAAATTGGCTATATGGCTGGAGTTAGAGAAACTGTAAAAGAATATCAATTAGTTAATAAAGATAAATAGTAGTAGAAAGGAGAGGTTTTGAGAAAGGAAGTTTTTGACGCATTAACCCGAAAAAAGCAATATAAATACCCCTATTTATTGTTAGGTCTTTATTTAACTTTTTTGTTATCAACGGTTTGCCTAGCAAGCAGGATAACTCAGATTGGATCGATGCTTGAGCCTGGAGGTATTTTTGTATTTCCTCTTACTTTTAGCATTTGTGATATTGTTGGTGAGGTATATGGATATGCATACCCCAGATTATTTATTTGGATTGGCGTTTTAGCTGAGTTTTTATTTTCTTTAGTTGTAATTATTGTATCTCATTTACCCGCACCAGAGTTTTTCACACAAGCATCAGCATATGAAATTGTTTTTGATCCTACATTAAGGTATGTAGGTTCGGGGCTTGTTGGCCTGCTTATTGGTGAGCTGACTAATGTTTATCTTTTATCAAAGTGGAAGATTTTTTTAAAGGGTAAGTTTTTTATAATGAGAAGCCTACTATCAACAGCATTAGGACAAGCCTTACTCACAATAGTTGTTGATATGCTTAATTATTTTGGCAAGCTAACTGAACATCATCTTGGATGGATGATGATTTGTGGTTATTTATGGAAGATGAGTTGTGCAGTCCTAATGGTTTTTCCTGCTTGGTTAGTCGTGAAATATCTAAAGAATGTGGAGCAAGTAGACCATTACGATATTCATACAAACTTTAATCCATTTATATTTGGATTACATGAAGAAATTCCTAATGACTACAAACTTAATATTGAATCCGTACCTCAATAAGTGTCCCTAGAATTCGATCATGAGGTTTGTCTAATTTTGTTAATTTAAGGTTTCCATCTTCTAAGCCTTGCCGTAGATAAAAGGTATTATTTTCGATAAATAATCTATTAAAGGCGATTATTCCTTCCTTAAATAAGTGCACGATTACGAAGTCCCTATCCTTAGGAGTTTTACCTGAATCAAAGATTAGAAGACTATTTTGTTGAAAAAGAGGCTCCATTGATGTGTCAGGCATAATTAACGCGAAAGAGTTTTTGTCAATTTTCTTATCAATTAATATTTCTTGTGTGTCTTGAGTTTTGGCTGTTCCTGAAGCCCATTCTTTTAATGACCTCCATTGAATGACAGGTATAGTACTAATCTGCAGGTTCTCTTTAACAGCATCAGGAATAACCGCAGGCAGAGGCTCCCGACCAATTAATTCATCGATTGAAACAGAAAAATAACGAGATAATTCTTCGAGTGCTTTTTTCCGTGGATTTTTCGTAGAGCCAGTTAGAATGTGATGAATAGTTGGTTGAGGTATACCAGTTAAACGAGCTAACTCACTAACAGAAATATTCCCATGTATTCTCATGAGTTGTTGCAAATTCTCGCTTAACGTCATATCAGCCATTAATAATAACCCAATAAAATGAATAAATTTATTCAAAAATAGATTGACAAAAACATACCCTAATATGTAAATTATCATTAATTGAATAATTTTATTCAATTAAACTGCTAAAATAATATTAACTAGAATAATTATCGCCAATATACCATGTTGCTGATTAGTTCACCAAATAAAATTGCGAGATAATTTGACATTTAATGAATAAGTTAGCTACTGGATAAGATAGTCAAAGGAGTATTATTCATGGATAACAATTCCAAAGTACAAATTTATAAAGGAATTATTCAATATCTTTTGGAGTCAACTAACTACACCTTAAAAAATATTGCAGATCTTTCTAATTCCCCAATTAAAATTATTCGTGCAATCTATTGCGATAACTTCGTACCACTTAATTTTTCTTCCGAGCTGCAATTAGTACGACTATATCAAATGATTCTTGAAATACACACTCAAGAAAAACAATTTAAAAAATATTTACCTCTTCCTAAAGGCTTTCGGCAACTCAGCGCATCAATGGAGTGATATATCGTGAAATGGGTAAAACTAAAAAAATATTGCCAAGATACTGGAGATACTACAAACGCAGTGCATTGCAAACGTAAGAGAGGAATATGGCTAGATGGCTTACATTGCAAATTGGGACCAGATGGTAATTTATGGATTAACTTGGTTGAGGTTGAAAAATGGGTGGAAAACGGCGATCAAGCGACGCTCCAAAAACTGCAAATGGGGTAGTTGTCAGAAAATGGCCTTCAGGGAAAACGACCCTAAGAATCAGTTTTTATTATCGTGGAGTTCGCTGCTTTGAACCCATTAAAATTGAGGCTACAGCTGCAAATATAAAATATGCAGAACGACTTCGTGGTGAAATTTTAAATGCTATTGAACGCGGAACTTTTTCTTATACTGATTATTTTCCTAACTCAAAGCGTGCCTATATCTTTGGGCATGTTAAATCTAAAATAACCATTGGTGAGTTGCTTCGAGAGTTTTTAGAAGAAGCAAAATCAACTAAAGAAGCGAGCACTTTCCGCGGTTATAAGCGTGTTTGTGATGGCCACCTATTCCCAATGTTTGATACAGTTAAAATTCAGGATTTACAGCCTGCCATACTCAGGAAATGGATTAGGAATCTTAATTGTACTACTAAAACTGTGGCGAACATTCTAATCCCACTGCGCGCCGTCATAGAGCAAGCACTAGTGGATCAATACATCAAAGAAAACCCTCTTAATAGCATTATTGTCGATAAATTACTTAATAAAGAAACAAAAAAGAGTGACTATAAACCAGATCCATTTAGTGTGGATGAAATAAACCTCATTTTAAATAATTCAGAAGGTCAGGTACGGTTATTGTTTCAATTCGCTTTTTTCACAGGTTTAAGGGTATCAGAACTGATCGGGTTGAGATGGGAAGATGTAGATTTTCAAAATCAAATTATTCATGTTGAAGAAACAATTGTTGCAAAAGAAGCGAAAGGGCCAAAAACTGAGGCAGGAGTTCGAGATGTCTTATTATTACCCCCCGCCTTAGAAGCATTAGAGCAACAAAAGCAATATACTTTTTCTTTAAAAGGAAGAGTATTTCATAATCCACAAACGAACAAACCTTGGGAAACATCACAGCAAATTCGCCGTACTCAATGGATGCATATCTTAAAACGAGCAGGTATCCGCTATCGCAACACTTATCAGACTCGGCATACTTATGCATCAATGATGCTATCTCAAGGGGAAAACATTATGTGGGTATCTAGGCAACTAGGACATGTTGATGTTGAAATGGTCATTAAGACTTATGGCCGATGGATACCAGATAGTTCATCGCAATCAGGGTATCGTCCGGTACACGATTGGAGCCGCCATTTGGGATAAAATATTTCTTATTTATATCAAGGTTACTTTATGAATATTTCAAAAAAATTTGCAATATTACATATAAGCTATAATTGAATGATGATGTAAATTAAGGAAGATATTGTCATCATGCTTATTGCTTGCAATGAATTAAAACCCTGGATTCCTTTTTTTAGTGCCTTTATTGGAGCAATTATAGGTTTTATCTCCTCATTTTCAGTTGCGTATTATTTGCAAAATAAAAAGGACATACAGGCACACCAAGATTTTATAAAGCAAAAACTCGAAGACTTATATATAACAACAATATCAATTGGCACACAATATAACCAAATCTATCAACAAGCATTGTTTCATATTAATAAAGAGGACTTTAAACCAGGAAGTATACCTAATACAGGGACAAAAGAAACAATAGATATACCTCCTTTAGTACGCTGTGAAATGCTTTTAAATCTTTACTTACCTATTCTTAGAGAAAAATTTAAGCACTTTATAAATTTAAAAGAAAAATTTGGAACTTTGTTTGGTAAAGTTATCACGACTAACTATTCCCATGTACCCAAAAAAGAAAGACAAGAGATTACCAAAAACATAACTGATCTTTATTTTGAGATTGATAGTAGTTTAAAAAAAATTCAAAAAGAAATTTCAAATATTACGAAATAAAAGTTTGTTTAAAGATTTAAATAGTGCCGCTATGGTGCCGCGAGATGAGGAAGTATGTATTTATACCTTATAAATCAAGGAGTTAATTGGTGGAGGCGGCGGGAATCGAACCCGCGTCCGCAAGCCCTCTGCCTTCAGCTCTACATGCGTAGCCGTGTCTTTTGATTTAACTGTGCATTCTCCGACGGGCAGGATACTACACAGCGATTCCCTGAATTTCGCGCCTTAATACGGGATGGATTAGGACGCTAGCTTATCTCTTATGACCGTTGATTCGATACCGATAAGCGGGCTCGGTCGAACGGGATACTGGGTTTATTGGCCAGTACACAGTGATGGTTCAACTAAAGTGCTTATTAGGCAGCGATAGCTTCTCCACCAGCAAAGTTTTCATCGTTTGCATTTATATTTAGTTGAGTCTGATTTACGAGAGTTCTCATTCTCGGCATGCACCTCTGGTTTTGCAACCCACGTCGAAGCCAGGTCGCCCCCTTTATGTACATCTTAATTATAACATAAAATGTACACAGATGAGCAGCTTTTCTTTGGAAAATTCATTCGTTTTGCAAGAAACTTCCCTTGTTTAAGGTACTGCTTTAAACCAGGGTTATCTTAACCCTGGATGCCGTTATGGCGTAAAAAAGCATCTACTGTTGCCTGGCGGCCCCGAAATTCCTTATAAGCTTCAGCTGCTTTTTTCGAACTGCCTGCTTCCAGGATGCAATGCAGGAAATCATGTCCGGTTTGGGGGTTTAATACCCCTTCTTCTTCAAAACGGGCAAAGGCATCGCTGGATAACACTTCTGCCCAGCTGTAGCTGTAATAACCTGCAGCATACCCGCCTCCAAAAATATGGCTAAAACTCTGTGGGAAGCGATTGTAGGCAACAACCGGGACCACACTGGTTTTGGAACGTACATCAGCAAGGATTTCCTCAACAAAAGAATTCAGGTTGGGGTTGTATTCGTGATGAATACGAAAATCAAATAAAGAAAACTCCATTTGCCGCAACATGGCCATAGCGGATTGGAAATTTTTTGCTGCAACCAAGCGTTCAAAAAGGGAATTGGGGAGGGGCTCGCCAGTGTCCACATGGGCCGTTAACACGGCCAAACCACTTTCCTCCCAACACCAGTTCTCAAAAAATTGGCTGGGTAATTCTACCGCATCCCATTCCACGCCATTAATGCCTGAGGCGCCCAAATAATCGACCTGGGTTAAAATATGATGCAGGCAATGGCCAAACTCGTGGAATAAAGTCACCACTTCCTCATGAGAGAGCATCGCTGGTTTGTTGGCGGAAGCTTTGGCAAAATTACAGGTCAAGGTTGCAATAGGCAACTGCACGCTCCCATCCTCCAAACGTCTGCGGCTTTGCAATGAATCCATCCAGGCACCACTGTGTTTGTTCGGCCGCGCAAATAAGTCCGTGAAAATATAACCGCGCACATTATTGTGCTCATCGGCCACACAATAGCATTGTACGTCCTTATGCCAAATATCAACGCCTTTGATTTCCTCAATGGACATCCCATACAGTTTTTTAACCAGTTCAAAGAGGCCTTGCATGACTTTGGGCTGGGGGAAATAAGGGCGCAAGTCTTCCTGGGATAAAGTAAATAGCGCCTGTCTTCTTTTCTCAGACAAATAACCAATATCCCATGGCTTTACCGGATTAATTTGAAATTTTTCCGCGGCAAACTGTTCCAGCTGCTTGAACTCGGTTGTTGCCTGGTTATGGATTCGTCCCACCAAATCATCCATAAAATCGCGCACCTGGCTGGTGGACTCGGCCATTTTTGTCGCCAGGGATAATTCTGCATAATTATTAAAACCTAAAAGTTGTGCCTTTTCATGGCGTAAAGCCAAAATTTCCTGAATCAGGGGTGTATTGTCATAAGTGTTGGCATTCGGACCCTGGTCTGAAGCTCTGGTAATATAAGCCTGATACATTTCCTCACGCAGGGCGCGATCTTCTGCATAGGTCATCACCGCTGAATAACACGGGTACTCCAGGGTAAGCAGATGCCCTTCAAGGCCTTTTTCTGCAGCAACTTCTTTTGCAGTATTCAAGGCATGCTCGGGTAACCCCGCCAAACGCGATGAGTCTTTAATGTGCAGGGTAAATGCCTGGGTGGCATCAAGGATATTATGTTCGAATTGGTTGGTTAACTCATCCAGCCGGGTTTGAATTGCTTCAAAGCGTTTTTTATGTTCTTGATGCAATGCCACCCCTGACAGCTCAAAATCACGCAAACAATCATCAATGAGCTTTTGCTGCACTGGGTTTAGAGCATGTTTATCGATGGATTTGATGGCTTCGTACAACTCATGATTATGCCCCATTGCCGATTCATAAGCAGAGAGCATTGGCAAACAGGCATCGTAGCATTTGCGTAATTGGGGTGAGTCCATCACTCCGTGCAAGTGTGATAAAGGCGACCAAAAGCGTTCCAACTCATCTGCCATATCATCCAAAGGATACATTAAGTTATCCCAGGTATAATGCGGGTTTTCTTTAAGTAAACGGTCCACCTGTTCCAGATGCTTCTTTAGCATCACCTCAAGATGGGTTTGAAAATGGTTCGTATCTATATGACTAAATTGTGGTAATCCAACTTGCGCCGACATGCTTTCCCTTCAAAAAAAGATTCAAGACCTAAAGCATAGCATTCAATTAATAAAGGCTCTATACCTCTAAGGGGATCATTTATGGGGGTTTACAAGCAACACAATGATTCATCCAGTTCCATGTCATCTTCTTCCGTAGACATCGGTTGCAGCTTTATGGGCGGTGGTTCTTTATCGCTAAAAAAACCGAGTTTGCAAAGGGCTGTTGTACGGTCTATTGCATCTTTAGGCCGGCTGTCATTGATCATTTCGGTGAGGGCAAAATTAATCACACAGATCAAAGCCAAACAAATGGCCCCGGCCACCGGAATGATAGGATTCACGGCAAATATGGGGAGCGCGCAACAAATGGACATAAAAATAAGCGTGGTAGTGGCAATATGGGAACCAAGCCGAAATTGCTCAAAAGCAATTTGCTTGTCTATCGCTTCAATGTGCTTCCTTATCGCTTTTTGTTCTTTTAAATCATCCGCTTTATTGAGCATGTTTGTATAGTATTCTCGCAGCTCGAACAAACGGCTCAGTTCAATATAAGTACGGGTAATGGACAAAACGACATCAAGGGCAAATGCGACAAGCGATACATAGAAGGCAAATGGCGCCAACACGCCGGTTAAATAAAAACAATTAATGAGTCCTGTACTTATCCAGTTAAGATCATTACCTAATTCAAACCAACGGCGTTTGATTTGGGTATTAAAACGCACAGTCCATCCTAAAGAGCTCTCTTCCTTTTCCATCCACAAGCCACCAACGGTATGTTTTATGATGACAAAGAGGTTTACGGCCAAGCGGGGGATAAAGAAAATCCACCCCAGGTGGGCGATAAAAGGATCCAAAACACCATCCATAATCCTGACAAATTTAAGGTAGGCATCAGACTTACTGATGAGGGCAATAAAATCCAGGGCACGTTTTGAGCGGGTAAATAACAGGCGAAATAAATTGATTTCGAAAGTTAAGTTGCGGATCTCCTGGGTAAAGGAAAAATCATCCGGCTCATGTTCAGGTTTTTTGGGAAAACTCTTTCCCAGTTTTGCGAGTAATTCACGATATAAACTTTGTTGCCGACGTAAACCCCTGACTTCTCGGGGTATAATCAGGTAATGCTCATAAATGTGCTCTAAAAGTTCAGCCAGCATCAATGCAGCAATAAGCTGTTCAGTAAGCTCCTCTTTATCTATTGGTTTTTTGGACATAAACCTGGATTGCAGTTGCTGACCCAATAAACTGTATTCGAGGTTCAATAGCAAATGGAGCGGGACTATCTTCCGATAAAATTCAGGCCCCAATCCCTTGATACTTTCTGAGAAAGACCAGTTTGCAGGGTTTTGTGCTGCCTGATTTAAGAAAAGCTCAGGAAAGATTTCACTTAAATGTCGGATTATTGGGGTCATGATGTCCTAAAATGAATTTGGGATATCAAATAGACAAGTTTATATTAATCATTTGTTTATTGTCTATTAATAAATTTAACAGTAAAAAAATCGGTCTGATTATATATAAATTCTGCATAAAAGGAAATTTTGCTTAATTCCTGGGCTTTTGCGTTAAAATTAGCGGAAACATGCAAATGAAAAATTCCTCTTGGGGAAAACCCTTATTAAGCTTGTGGCGATCTATACTATAGTTAGATATTTTAGCGTTTTAGTACGCTCACAAGGCACCGAAATAGCACAAATTTAAACCTTTTTGCCAAATAATGATCAAAAATGAACTTATTTTTCTTGCTGATTCATGGCTTCTGAGCGACAATATTGCACCGAGTTAAGCACAAGAGAACCCATGAATCTTTCCAAAGAATTAGCCAATGCCATTCGTATTTTAAGTGTAGACGCAGTAGAACAAGCGCAATCTGGACATCCAGGAATGCCATTAGGAATGGCAGACATTGCCACGGTTTTGTGGAGAAAATTTTTAAAGCATAATCCCAAAAACCCACACTGGTTTGATCGGGACCGTTTTGTTTTATCCAATGGACATGGCTCCATGTTGCTTTATTCTTTACTTCATTTAACCGGATACAAACTTTCTCTGGAAGACCTCAAGCAGTTTCGTCAATTAAATTCGAAAACACCAGGACATCCGGAATTTGGCCATACGCCTGGGGTAGAAACAACAACAGGCCCGCTGGGGCAAGGCCTGGCAAATGCCGTAGGTATGGCGTTGGCTGAACGGGTTTTGGCAACGCACTTCAATCGCGATGCGTTCAATCTAGTGGATCATTACACCTATGCCTTTACTGGCGATGGTTGCCTCATGGAAGGCATTTCCCATGAAGCATGTTCCCTTGCAGGGACTTTAGGGTTAGGAAAATTGATCGTTTTTTATGATGACAATGGAATATCCATCGATGGTAAAGTAGACTCCTGGTTTACCGATGATACCGCTGAACGTTTTAGAGCCTATCATTGGCAGGTTATTGAAGCCGTAGACGGCCATGATATGGATGCAATTGAACAAGCCATCCTTAAAGCTCAGGCCAATACCTCCCAACCCACCCTGATTATCTGCAAAACCGTCATCGGTCTTGGTTCCTCTGTAGCAGGAAGTGAAAAAGCCCATGGCTCTGCATTAGGTGCGAAAGATGTAGCGCATGTTCGTGAGTATTTTAAATGGGAGCATGAGCCTTTTGTGATTCCCGACAGCATTTACCAGCAGTGGAACCATGTAGAACAAGGCGAAAAAGACGAGCAGCAATGGATAATGCTTTTAAATAAATACCAGCAGCACTATCCTCAAGAGCATTATGAATTTTTGCGTCGCATTAATGGCGATCTTCCTGATGATTGGGAAAGTCAAAGCCAGTCCTTATTTGCGCTGTGTCTCGATAATGAGAAAGCCATTGCTACCCGAAAAGCATCGCAGCAATGTATCGAGCATTTTGCTCGTTTTCTTCCCGAAATGCTTGGCGGTTCGGCTGATTTAACCGGTTCCAATAACACCGACTGGTCAGGCAGTAAAGCCATCACCGCTGAAGATTACTCAGGAAATTACCTCTATTATGGGGTACGTGAGTTCGGTATGGCAGCCATTATGAATGGCATCGCAGTCCACGGGGGATTTATTCCTTACGCGGGAACATTTCTGGTGTTTGCAGACTATGCGCGAAATGCGGTGCGCTTAAGTGCCTTAATGCAACAGCGCGTTATTTATGTCTTTACCCATGATTCGATTGGTTTAGGTGAAGATGGACCCACGCACCAACCCGTCGAACATGCATCCATGTTACGCATGACACCGGGGATGACCGTCTGGCGTCCTGCAGATTTAATGGAAACAGCCGTTGCATGGAAACACGCTTTGGAGCATCATAATGGCCCGACATCTTTACTGCTTTCAAGGCAAAATCTCCCTGCCTTGCCTCATGGAACAACAGCAGCCGAGTTAATTAAAAAAGGAGGTTATATCATTGTGGATTGTGATGGCACCCCTGACGCCATCTTAATCGCAACGGGCTCAGAAGTTCAGCTGGCAGTTGCTGCTGCAGAGCAAGTGAACGCACGGGGACTTAAGGTGAGAGTAGTTTCCATGCCGTGCGCGGAACGATTCTTGGAGCAAGATCAAAGTTATAAAAATGATGTATTGCCCCAAAACATTGAGGCCCGTATCGCAATTGAAGCCGCAAGTTCTGCTTACTGGTATCAATTTGTTGGCTTAAAAGGTGTGGTCATTGGCCTGGATCGTTTCGGCGTTTCCGCCCCTGCTGCCCAAGCCTATGAATACCTGGGAATTACTGTAGAGCGTATAATTAATGCATTAGAAACATTGATAGAAGAAAAATAATAAAGAACGTATAGCCTCGATGAAGCAAGGCTAGGCCGGAAGAAAAATTGCCGCTTGGGCTTTGCCTTCACCAATACGCGGTTAGACGCTCATAACTTGAGATAAGTAACTCATTACAAAAATTGGAGAGAAGTAATATGACAATACGTGTCGCGATTAATGGCTACGGTCGCATTGGCCGTTGTATCCTGAGAGCAATTTTTGAGTCCAAAAAACAAAATGAATTTGAAATCGTTGCCATCAACGATTTATCTGCGATTGATGTTACAGCACATCTCACGCGTTATGATACTACCCATGGCCGTTTCGCATCCGACGTGAGTGTCGAAGGCGACATGCTTATCATTGACGGCCATGCAATTAAAATCATTGCCGAACGCAATCCTCTGAATTTGCCCTGGAAAGAATTAAACATTGATTTGGTTTTGGAATGCACAGGCTTCTTTACCGAGCGTGAAAAGGCGATGCAGCATATTTCTGCAGGTGCAAAAAAAGTACTGATTTCCGCCCCCGGAAAAAATGTGGACGCAACCATTGTTTATGGCGTCAACCACCACACCCTCAAAAGCTCAGATCTTATCGTTTCTAACGCATCATGTACCACCAATTGCCTGGCACCAGTGGTTAAACCATTAAATGATGCCCTGGGCATTGAAGCAGGTTTATTAAATACCGTGCATGCCTACACTAATGATCAGATGCTTTTGGATGGAAGCCATGAGGATCTGCGACGTGCCCGTGCAGCAGCCCATTCCATAATCCCAACCAAAACAGGTGCCGCAGCAGCAGTTGGCCTGGTATTGCCTGAGTTGGCAGGAAAACTGGATGGTTTTGCGATGCGTGTCCCCGTTCTTAATGTATCTGTTATTGATTTAACCTTTACTGCAAAGCGTGATACTACAGCCCAGGAAGTAAACGATATTGTACGCCAGGCAAAAAGCCGCATCTTGCAAATCAATGATGATCCTTTAGTTTCTTGCGATTTTAATCATAATCCTGCATCAGCTATTTTTGATACCACGCAGACCAAAGTGTTTGGGAATCTGGTAAAAATCGTAGCGTGGTATGACAATGAATGGGGCTTTTCAAACCGTATGCTCGATACTGCACAACAAATGATGAATTGCTAATATCCCGTCTGGAGATAACTGATGAATCTGATACAAATGCACGATATAGACTTGTCTGGAAAACGAGTACTCATTCGTGAAGATCTGAATGTGCCAATCAAAGAAGGGATTATTACCAGCGACCAACGGCTGCAGGCAGCACTTCCCACGATTAAAGCCGCTTTAGATGCGGGTGCTGCGGTTATGGTCATATCCCATTTAGGACGTCCTGAAGAGGGAAAGTTCGAACGTCGTTTTTCCATGGAGCCGATTGCCCAATATTTAGAAGAAAATCTGGACTATCCTGTGCGTTTTGTAAGCGATTACCTCAATGGACTGGATGTTAAGCCGGGTGAGCTGGTCGTGTGTGAAAACGTCCGTTTTAATGTAGGCGAAAAAAATAATGACGAGCAGCTGGCGAAAAAACTTGCCGCGCTCTGTGATATTTTTGTCATGGACGCCTTTGGTACAGCGCATAGAGCCCAGGCCTCTACGTACGGAGTTGCCCAATATGCACCGATTGCCGTTGCAGGTCCCTTATTAGTGAGAGAACTGGATGCCTTGAACAAGGCACTTGCTGCCCCCAAAAAACCAATTGTTGCTATTGTTGGCGGCGCCAAAGTGTCCACAAAATTGAGCTTGTTAAGGCAGTTAGTCACCCGTGTGGATTATTTAATTCCCGGCGGCGGAATTGCCAATACTTTTCTCAAAGCCCAGGGATTTGAAATTGGTGTTTCCCTTTATGAACAGAATTTACTGGATGAAGCACGCGAAATTCTGCAACTGGCCAAAGAAAAAGGCTGTCAGATCCCCTTGCCAACTGATGTAGTAGTGGGCAAAACATTTAGCGAGCATTGTCCAGCATACAATAAATCACTGCACAATGTTGCTGCTGACGACATGATTCTCGATATTGGCCCTATGACAGTAGCAGAGTACGTAGATATTATCGACAAGGCCAAAACCATCATTTGGAATGGTCCGGTTGGTGTATTTGAATTTGCACAATTTGCCTATGGTACACGGGCTTTGGCAATTGCCATAGCTGAAAGCGAGGCCTTTTCAATTGCTGGCGGTGGTGATACCCTTGCAGCGATTGATCTCTATGATCTCAATCAGCAAATTTCCTATGTTTCCACTGGAGGTGGGGCATTTCTTGAGTGTTTGGAAGGAAAGACCTTGCCTGCTGTTGCCATTTTGCAGGAGCGTGCAAAAGATGTTAAGACAAACTAAAATTGTTGCTACTTTAGGACCATCCAGTAGTGACCCCATAACACTACGTGCCATGTTGACCGCTGGGGTTGATGTGGTGCGCATTAATTTTTCCCATGCCGATGCTTCAGCCTCACAGCTTATTTCATTGGTACGGGAAATTGCCGAAGAACTACAACTTCCCGTGGCGGTGATGGCGGATTTACAAGGTCCAAAAATTCGTATTGGCCGTTTTGAAAACAAATCCATTACTCTAGTGGAAGGTCAGGACTTTACCCTGGATTGCAATGCAGCAGAACTCTTGGGTAATCATACTGAAGTCTCGGTGGCCTATCCCAATCTTTCCGCGGAATTAACCCCAGGCGATCATTTATTACTTAATGACGGATTGGTCGAGTTGGAAGTCAAGGAGATTGTTGGCTCTAAAATTCACTGTCGAGTCATTGAAGGCGGGATTCTCAGCGATCTTAAAGGGTTAAACAGAAAAGGGGGCGGCCTTGCAGCCCGCACCATGACGGAAAAAGACAAACGGGATTTACGGACCGCCATTGAAGCTGAAGTTGATTACATCAGTTTGTCCTTTGTAAAGGATGCTGAAGACATTCGCCACACCCGGGCCCTCATGTCTGAATTCGGTAAAAAAATACCTATCATCGCCAAAATTGAACGCACGGAAGCATTGGATTATTTAACTGAAATTATTCTGGAATCTGATGCCATCATGGTAGCCCGCGGGGATTTGGGAGTGGAAATCGGTGCTGCAGAAGTACCGGCAATTCAAAAGCATATCATTGGGGAAGCGCGGCGCCTGGATAAAGTAGTCATCACAGCAACGCAAATGATGGAATCCATGATTAATAATCCGCAACCTACCCGGGCTGAAGTTTCTGATGTGGCCAATGCGATATTGGATGGTACCGATGCGGTGATGTTGTCTGCAGAAACTGCCAGCGGCCAATTCCCCGTAAAAGTATTGACCATGGTTAACAAGATTTGTTTAAGTGCCGAAAAGCATGCAAGCTTTTATTACGATAGCAATGATGAAACCTGTCATTACCAACGTGCAGACCAAGCAATTGCAATGGCAACCATGCATGCCGCCAATCATTTCCCCATTCGCGCGATTATTACTCTGACAGAATCGGGAGATACTGCGTTATGGATTTCAAGACAACAAAGCAGGGTTCCTATAATTGCCGTGTCGGCGAATAAACGAACCATAGGGCGTTTGTGTCTGGCTCATAATGTGTTTCCGGTGTTCATGAATTATTATTCCTTTAATTCTGAAACCTTGAACCAGCAGGTATTAACGGAATTAATCCGTCTGGGGCACCTGGAAACCAAAGGTTTTGTTTTACTAACCCGTGGCCGCATAATTGGTACCGCAGGAGGTACAAACAGTATGGAGATAATTCAGGTTTAAAGCCTATAATAGGTTTATCACGACCCGAGTTCAGGGTAGGAACCGGAGAATGATGAACCGTTTTTTACCCAAACTCCGGATATTGTTTTTGCTTTCACTGAGTCAGCAAGGAGCCTGATAGCGACAGGATGTTTAAATGGCAGCTACAGGCTGCATTTTGCGGGTGTAGTTCAATGGTAGAACCTCAGCTTCCCAAGCTGATGGCGTGGGTTCGATTCCCATCACCCGCTCATTCATTCCTCACCGATTTATATCCACTCAGATTCAATAAAATTTTGCAGAGTGGATATATGTTCGATAAAGAATTTTCAGCGAACAGCAATTATTCGATGACTTCTTTTTTCTCTTCAAGGTTGCGCGAAAGACCTAACTTCTCTTTCAAGCGTGCAACCACATCGGGATCATATTGTCTTGTTGTTTTATTTTTCACCATTACCGCTGTTGCCCTAACCGGTTGGCTTGGGGTATTCAGACTGTTGTAAGTCGAGGAGCGTACTGGATAAGTAGGAAAATGATCTTCGGCAGGTTGAGCAGTTTGGCTTGTTTTTACAGGGAAACCAATCGATTGCTGGCTCGAAGCGGGTTGGTGTGTACCCTTTTCCGTTAGAACTTTGCGGGCGTTCCTAACGCTTTTCTCCACCCGCTTCTTAATCTTGGCCGCTGCATGCTCTGCCTCTTCTGCAGTGACCTCTCCCACTTCATTACCCTGCAAATCAATCCGCATTTCCCGTAATTTCAGGCAAGCAAGATAATCAAGACGGCGTGTATACAAAACCACTGCTTCTCTTAGTTTGCTCTTAGAAATACCAGCTTCTGCGGCTTTATCCGCATGCAGTAAAATATCATCCATGATCCCAATCTTTAAGGGGTGGATTTTTAATGAATTATCGAATGCTGCAGGAAAATGGGCAGCCAACCATAATAAAGCATCGGTTCGTGCTTTTTTAGATTTATTTTTTTGAGTTTTATTAATAACGGCGGTGCGTGGGTGCAGCTCCTGTTTTCTCATTAGAGTACCCTTGTTAGATATTGAATGTCATATCCGGAAGATGAAATCATTCGCATTTACGCATTAAGAATGAGCGCACAATGTACAATGTTTAATGATTGTTTGCAAGCACTCTTAATCATGTTCAGCTATTGCTCAGAAAAACGAAATCCAAAGTAGAAAAATAGATGGCGATAGTCCTATAATGAAATAGGCCTTCTCTTACATAGCCTTCATTATTTGACCTATGTATTTATGTGATAACATTCATTGACACAAAGGGTAATACCCCCCTTTCGATTAGGAACTTGTGGAGTAATTATGACAGGTCTTATTAAAAAAATGTTTATGCTCTTTCTGGCTGTATTTTTCCCATGGATTGTTCTTATTATGAATGATAATCCTGGGGGGGCTTTTGTTGCCTTGGCGTTACAAGCTACGGTGATTGGCTGGCCTTTTGCAACCATTTGGGCATGGCGAACTCACTATCCCGCTAAAAAAGAAAAATCATAATTATTTCGAGGTAAACTATGCTAACGCGCGTTATTGTGAATGGGTCCCAGGGAAAAATGGGAGCTTTGGCTTGTGACACTTTAGATAATCACAAGGAATTTGATTTAGTCGCTCAACTGGGCAGGGGTGATGATTTGGCGCAAGCGATTCAGGAAACCAAAGCCCAAATAGTTGTTGATCTCACTCGTGCAGATTGCGTGTATCAAAACAGCCTCACCATTATCCAGCATGGCGCACATCCGGTGATTGGAACATCGGGGTTGGTTCCTGAACAAATTAAGGAATTAACCGCAATATGCGAAAGCCGCCGCCTGGGTGGAATCATTGTTCCCAATTTTTCTATAAGTGCCGTTTTGATGATGCTTTTCGCCGCCAAAGCTGCCGAGTACTTTACTGAGGTAGAGATTATTGAAGCACATCATCAACAAAAACTTGATGCTCCCTCGGGAACTGCGTTAAAAACTGCTGAAATGATTGCCGAGGCAAGAAAAAATCCTAAAAATAAATTAAACCTCAAGGAACTCGTCCCGGGCGTGCGCGGTGGGGAACATTGTAAGGTTAACATTCATTCTGTGCGCCTTCCTGGCGTGATTGCCCGCCAACAAGTTATTTTTGGCAGTGTGGGGGAAACATTAACTATTACTGATGATTGTATTGACCGTCGTTCTTTCATGCCTGGAATAATCCTCTCCTGCCAAAAAGTATTAGGGTTAAACACTTTGGTTTATGGGCTTGAGCATTTGCTGTAGCAGCACGTTAATTTAACAAGGAAGCCGCTGGAGACTAAAATACCTCCGGTTAGCTTCCTTTTAATTAAGAACGCTTGTCTCGCTAAGATGGGACTCTTTGGATTTATTAAATAATCCGACCCATTCTTCAACGGTTTTTTCAACCAATTCGGCAAAATTATCCTCTTCGCTTGCCCTTAAAAAGGCGCGTAACCGTCCATAAACCGAATTGGTTGCAGTGGTGCGGCTTTCATCGAATTCAGGCCGGTCCATTACAATTTGTAGTATCTTTTCAAGCCGCACAACATTATCTTTACCCGAAGAAGTACTTAGCATCAGGTCGAAAATTTGTTTGATCCCGTCAGGGACTGTAGGGGTTTCAGGAAAAAATACCGCAGACCAGCGGGAACTGGAATCTATTGGAATAAATAAACTTTTTTCATTGATTAAAGGGTGGAGGGCATCATAAAGGCGATTGCAGTGTACTTTCCCTAACTGGCGAGCAACCAGGCGGCATAGAAGGGTATTTTTTGGTGAGGAGTATTCTTTTACTTTTTTATGTCCGCCGATAAAAATATTTTTTACTTCATTATCTGTAGCCGCCCGATCATCTTCTCTAAGGGCGCGCTCATTATCCAGCCGTTTTTTAATTTCTGTAGCAATATCTTCCGGTAAATACCATTCCGGTGTTTTTATGCCTTCAGATCCGGGCGCATTGTGCCCTGCATGTTCATGATGATGGCGACTCATATAAAGATCTGCTACCAGGGAAACAAAACGAATACGGTTTTCCTTGTCGGGAGCCTCATCAAATACAGGCAAGCTGCCATAGAGTTCTTTATAAAGAATCATTGCATCGGTATGAATGAGTTCTATGGCTTTTCTATCCTTGCCACTGACACAAGAGCCATAAGAATATCCCCCGATAGTCAGGACAATGAGCTGTTCCAAAGAACTCAAAAACAATTCCCTGCCAGCGTAATCAAAAATAGTCGCCGTACCCGGTGCAGACTCTAAAACACTCTTATATTGATCCAAAAGTGTTTGTAACCCTGGAGTAGTTGAGACGTATTTCTTCGCAACAGCCAATAAATTCAAGCTGTCTTTATCATTTGATTGGGTATAATATAAACGTTTTGCTAAATTATAGGGATGATTGTTTTGCAAAAGGTTTTGAATTCTTGTTTGTCTATCTACTGCTGCACGCGCTAGTTTATACAACTCCAAATCTGGAGGGAGTGTGGGTAAAAAATCTGTAATTAAAGTCGGAACATAATCCGCTGCATGAATGGGGCTAATCAGGGTCTGTAATATCGCGAGTTGGTCTGGTTGTGCATGTTCCATTACTTTTGTAAGATTCGAGTCACTATGCCGCTGTTGTACTGCTTCTGGCCAATCCAATCCATCTCGTGTGGCAATGTGGCTGGAACGATAGCGTTTTTTTGTGAGTTCTCGAATTACTTTTCCATTATGACTTATTCCCAATAAACTGTGGGCAGCATAATTTGCCGGCAAAGGCAAAGTACGATGACGGCTGGATAAAAAAGAAAATACATCTTCTACCTGTTCACTGCCTTTTAATACATGCTCGAGGAAAAACTGTTGATGGTGCGGCAATACCCAATACCATTGCGGGATACTGGAGATTTGCCCCACTGTACTGGAACATTCGATTTTAAAACTATCTGAGGTAATCAGCTTTTTAAAGTGGCTTAATTGTTTGTCCAGGTTAGACGGATCAGACGCCAAAACACGAATCATTTCCCGTAAATGGGGGCTCAATTCGTTAAACCATGCAGGTAGTGGTAAAGCATCTTTAGCAATTTGTTGCAGTTCCACATTTAAATTAAGCGCTCTCTTTTTAATTAATGACCAATTGATTAAAAAGCTATTGAAATCCTGAACCACCTCAGTATGAGTGCTAATTTTTCGATCCAGATTGCAAAAATAGGCTTGTTGGTATTCGCTAAGCGCATAAACCCAGGCAGGCGTTTTGGGATATCTTTTAAATTTTATTTGTTTTAGTTCATTGATGATTTGTTCGTAGTGGGGAGGGAGCGCTTCATCCAATTGGATGACATAGCTTATATCTTCTCCCACCTTCATAGGCATTAACGTTGCCAAATCATAGCGGCCATGCCTCATCAGTTCATATTGTTCCGCCTCATTTAACAGCTCAATCGCTTCTTTATTATTAGTACCCCACATCAAAGCAATCAACTCGATTAATTTGGCAGTATATTTTTCCAATTCCCGATGGAGATCTTCCGTGGACCCTTTTGCGTCCAGAGCAATTTCCATGCATTCCTCTATATATTTGCGTAAGGTATCTTTGGTTAAAAAGCTACTTTGGGGAGGTAGGGGATAAGCATCAAGAAGGAAGTGGAATGCTTTATGGAGACTATTCACCCGTCGTCCAAAACTACGGCGGTAATCAGGTTTCTGATAGTAAGTTTCAAGAGTATAGCCAGGAAAGCGGTCTTTTAATGCTTCAAGCAATTCTGATGATAATTCGGCACCATAAGGTACACGTAAAATAATTCCTTTTCCCATCGGTTAGTTTCCTTAACTACTGCCTCGGTTTCAAAATAACTCCAACTGAGCGATTCAAAAAGAGGGTATTTTAGTCCTAATCTCTTCGTTATTATTGTATAAATAATTCCATGAAACAATTACAATAATCACTTAATTTGATAAAAATAAAAAAAGGAGTTTGGTAATGGGCTACAGGGTACAACATTATATTGGCGGACGATTTATCAACGAAAACGATGCTAAAAGTCACTCTATTTACAACCCAGCATTGGGTGAAGTAGTTGGTGAAGTCCATTTCGCATCTAAAGAATTGTGCGATAAAACAGTAGCTACGGCCAAGGAAGCAGGAATTGAATGGTCGCAAACTCCCGCCATCAAAAGAGCACGAATCCTTTTTAAATTCCGGGAACTTTTAGAAAAAAATCAACTGGATCTGGCACGGATAGTTACTCGTGAACATGGTAAAACACTGGATGATGCCAAAGGTTCTGTAGCCCGCGCAATCGAAGTAGTTGAATTACATTGTGGGCTGGTCAATCAGCTTAAAGGTGATTTTTCTGCCGATGTAACCAATGGAATTGATTGCCATACGTTAAGACAACCCCTGGGGGTTTGTGCGGGAGTTTCCCCTTTTAATTTCCCGGTGATGGTTCCTGTATGGATGATGATCCCGGCGATTGCCTGCGGCAATACATTCATATTGAAACCTTCTGAACAAGACCCTTCTGCTCCCGTGCGTTTGCTGGAATTATTAACTGACGCAGGCTTACCTGCCGGAGTAGCCAATTGCTTGCATGGGGATAAAAATACCGTAGACCATCTGCTCGCTCATCCGGATATTGCGGCTTTTACTGCGGTTGCTTCAACACCTGTTGCCCAACATATTTATTCTACCGCCACATCCCATGGGAAACGCTCCCATACCTTTGGCGGTGCGAAAAACCATTGCGTGGTCATGCCTGATGCAGACCTCGATCAGGCTGCTGCCGCAATAGTAGGCGCCGCTTATGGTTCTGCAGGCGAGCGATGCATGGCTATATCTGTGGTGGTTACTGTAGGCCAACATACAGCAGATGCCTTGATTGAAAAAATGACCCCTCAAATTAAAGCTATGCGAATTAATGCCGGGGATGCTCCAGGAACCGACATGGGACCGTTAATTAGCGGACCACATCGGGAAAAAGTATTGGCCGCCGTGGAAAAAGGGCTCAGTGAGGGAGCCAAATTAATCATTGACGGCAGGGCATTCAAGCATCCCGAACACTCCCAGGGATTTTTCATGGGACCCTGCCTGTTTGATCAGGTTGATGAAAACATGTCCATTTACCAAAATGAAATTTTTGGCCCTGTTTTGGTCATCGTGCGGGTCGAGAATTTCGAAGAAGCGCTTGCCCTGGTCAATAGGAATCAATACGGCAACGGCACCGCAATTTTTACCCGGGATGGGTTTAGTGCACGGGAATACAGCCAACGCGTCCAGGTAGGCATGGTCGGGATAAATATACCTATTCCTGTTCCTGTGGCCAATCATCCTTTTGGCGGCTGGAAGCACTCTTCTTTTGGCGACACCAACATGCATGGACAAGAAAGCATCAACTTTTATACCCGGCGCAAAACAGTTACCAGTAAATGGCCGGTAAGCGAAATTAAAGAAAGTGCTTTTATTATGCCAACGCATGATTGATACATCAGGGATTTGGCCTAAGTGATGCGGCAGTACTGCCCTTAAGTGAAACACCCCTTCTCCCCAAAAGCAAAGGGACTCATGGAAAGGGCTGCTGCCCATGGTGAACTCTTCACTGCTTCCCTCTTCCTATGGAGAGGGAGTTTTTTGTTGATGGCTACACTCAGGCATTATTTTCAGCATATGGAGAACTCAATGGCAAAAATTGGATTTGTAGGACTTGGGCATATGGGCTTACCCATGGCCATGAACCTGGTTAAAGCAGGTCATCAAGTCACGGGTTACGATATACAACAAACTGCATTGCAGCTTTTTTCCCATGCAGGGGGGATGATTGCCCAAAACCTGCATGAAGCCGCCGAGGAAAAAGATGTTTTAATTACGATGTTGCAAAACGGTCCGCAAGTAGTGAATGTATGTCATGGCAGTAATGGGTTATTCCAATCTGCAAAAAAAGGAGCATTATTCATCGATTGCTCTACTATCGATGTAAACAGCTCACGCGAGTTGCATCATTTAGCCAAACAACATCAACTTGCAGTCGTCGATGCCCCGGTATCTGGTGGAGTGGCAGGTGCGGCAGCAGCGACCTTAACCTTCATGGTTGGTGGTGAAGAAAAAGCCTTTCAGGCTGCCCAGCCGGTATTGGGCGCGATGGGCCAAAAAATAATCCATACAGGCGGCGCAGGGAGCGGACAAGCAGCAAAAATATGCAATAACATGATTCTTGGAATCTCCATGATTGCCATCTCCGAAGCATTTGTGCTTGCAGAACACTTGCAATTATCACCGCAAAAACTTTTTGAGGTAGTAAGTAGTGCATCAGGCCAGTGCTGGGCGATGACCAAATATGCACCTGTTCCTGGGGTACTGGAAAATGTCCCTGCCAATAACGATTACAAGCCAGGGTTTGCAGCCGCAATGATGCTCAAA
The DNA here is from genome assembly GCF_000236165.1 of Fluoribacter dumoffii NY 23. Taxonomy (NCBI): domain Bacteria; kingdom Pseudomonadati; phylum Pseudomonadota; class Gammaproteobacteria; order Legionellales; family Legionellaceae; genus Fluoribacter; species Fluoribacter dumoffii. The sequence goes on from NZ_CM001373.1 coordinate 3,521,812, forward strand.
GATTTACTTCTCAGCCAGGATTCAGCGCAATCGGTCAATGTGAAAACCCCATTAGGCGCAAGAGCAACCTCGATTTATCAGCATTTTATCGATCAAGGGCTCGGTAATGCTGATTTTTCGGCAATTATAAAACTGATTTCCCAAGGTGAAGAGGTATAGCATGCATGCTCATTGGCATAATCCAAAATTAACTCCCACGGAAGATTCTATAAGCGAGTTTTGGTCTGAGGTGGCACAACAAACAGTAGATTGGCTCCATCCCTGGGAGACTGTACTCACCGGCGGCTTAAAGCATGGTGATGTAACCTGGTTCAAGGGCGGAAAGTTGAATGTCAGCATAAATTGTCTGGACAGGCATTTGCCACATAAAGCAAATCATCCTGCGATAATTTGGGAGGGGGATGATCCCGAGCAACATGCTATTCTGAGCTTTGCTGAACTGCATGCAGAAGTATGTCGCATGAGTAATGTACTTAAGCGCTTGCAGGTAAAAAAAGGCGATAAAGTCGCCATTTATTTGCCGATGATTCCCGAAGCCGCCATTGCCATGCTTGCCTGCAGCCGCATAGGAGCAGTGCATACAGTGATCTTCGCCGGATTTTCTGCTCATGCCTTAAGGCAACGGATTTTGGCTTCTGAATGTAAATGCCTGATCTCTGCCAATCATTTTAAGCGGGGCGGGAAACTCGTCAATCTGAAAGAACAACTCGATGAAGCCTGTGGTGATTTACCATTACAAAGACTTCTGATTCAGACTAATGATGAGTCTGTAGCTTTTGATAAAGACAAGGATCATTGGTGGCACGAGCTCAAGGAACAAGTAAGCGCACACTGTGATCCCGAACCCATGGATGCAGAAGATCCCTTATTTATTTTGTATACCTCAGGAAGTACTGGCCAACCTAAAGGGGTGGTGCATACAACAGGGGGCTATTTGGTACAAACCGCATACACCCACCAATTAATTTTTAATTGTCAAAGCAACGAGGTGTATTGGTGTACCGCTGATATAGGCTGGGTTACAGGGCACAGTTATGGGGTATATGGCCCCCTTTGTAATGGAATTACCACCCTGATTTATGAAGGAATCCCGACCTGGCCCAATGCAGCCAGGAACTGGCAGATCGTGGATAAACATCAAGTGAATGTATTTTATACTGCGCCTACGGCCATACGTGCCTTAATGCGTGCCGGAGATGAATGGCTCAACTCCAGCTCCCGGCACTCCTTACGATTACTGGGATCAGTTGGCGAACCCATAAACCCGGAAGCGTGGCAATGGTATTATCAAAAAGTAGGGCAAAACAGGTGCCCTATTGTTGATACCTGGTGGCAAACTGAAACCGGAGCCATCATGATAAGCCCCAGAGCCGATGAATCAGTCCATAAGCCTGGCTCCGCACGCCAACCCATCCCCGGTATTGTTCCTGTATTGCTTAATGAACATGGCCATGAAATCGTGGGATCCGGCCAGGGATTTTTAGCCATAAAATACCCTTGGCCTTCCATGGCAAGAACCATTGCCGGCGATCATCAACGGTACTGCATGACTTATTTACATCATGGTTATTACATTACAGGTGACGGTGCACACCGCGATGAAGATGGTGATTACTGGATCACCGGCCGCGTGGATGACGTGATAAATGTTTCCGGACATCGTTTGGGAACGGCAGAAATTGAAAGTGCGCTGGTGAGTCATCCTTCTGTTGCCGAAGCAGCAGTAGTAGGTATTCCGCATGATCTTAAAGGCCAGGGTATTCATGCCTATGTCATTCTAAAACAAGGATTTGCTGCTGGTGAACAGTTAAAAAAAGAATTACTGCAACAGGTCAATAAAGAAATAAGCCCCATCGCCAAACCGGACGTTATCCAGTTTGTTAATGATTTGCCTAAAACCCGCTCAGGCAAAATCATGCGCCGCATCTTGCGAAAAATTGCTGGAAAAGAAATACAAAATCTCGATGAGCTGGGGGATATCTCTACCTTGGCAAATCCGCAAATTGTCGAGACATTATGGAAGGAGGCAAATCCGTCTTAATTCATTCATCATAAACTTATATAGCCTGGATAAGGCCCTGCCAATCCAGGACTTAATATAGCCAACATCGGGTTTTAACCCCTTGTCCGCAGGCTACAGTTCCCTACGCCCAAAAGAGTGATTTTTGACCAATTTGTTAATTAAATGCAAAAAATGTATTGCTTTATATGCGGACTAGGATTAAAATTAGGCACGTTTTAGCCAAAGGTCCTAAGATGCAAGAAGCCCCGGATTGTTTTGATTTTTCTCGGCTGTCCTTGGAGGAAATAGCACAATTACTCCAACGTTTTAGCCTGCGCCTAACCCCTGATGAAGCCCTCACCATTCAAAACTCCCTTTTAAAAAGACCCCCAACCTATGCTGAATGTGTCTTATGGTCCATTCAGGGTTCAGAACACTGCTCCTATAAAAGCAGCCGCAAACATCTCAACCAATTTAATACCAAAGCACCCCATGTCATCCTGGGTCCCAAAGAGGATGCTGGAATTGTGGCTGTAGCCACTGATAAACAAAACAGACGCTATGGGATTGTAGTCAGTCATGAATCGCATAATCATCCCTCCCAATTAGTTCCCTACGAAGGGGCCGCAACCGGAGTGGGCGGAAATGTGCGTGATGTATGTTGTATGGGTGCTGAGGTCATTGGTGTTGCCGACAGTTTACGTTTTGGGGACATTAACCGCCCGAAAACAAAAAAAATCCATCAGGGAGTCATTCAAGGAATTGCAGGCTATGCAAATCCACTGGGGATTCCTAATCTGGGTGGCGATACCTATTATGATGAAGCCTATAATGAAAATTGTCTCGTCACAGTAGTTACCTTAGGCGTAGTCAGGGAAGATCAGATTATCCACTCCTATGCCCCTGCCAATGCAGATGGCTATCAATTTATTTTAGTTGGCAAACCCACTGACAACAGCGGCTTCGGTGGTGCGGCCTTTGCTTCAGCAACCCTGAGCGAAGAGCAGCAGGAACAAAATAAAGGGGCGGTCCAGGAACCCAATGCATTTTTACAAAGGCATATTCTGAAAGCCAATTACGCGATGTTTGAATTCCTGCGGGAAAACAACCTGATTGAGCGGGTCGGCTTTAAAGATTTGGGTGCAGGCGGCATCGCGTGTGCAAGCGTTGAATTGGCAGAGGCCAGCGGCTATGGGGCAGAAATTAATCTCGATCTTGTTCCCACCAGCATGGATAACCTGTTACCTGCCGTGGTCTTATGTTCTGAAACCCAGGAACGCTTCATGTGGGTTGTTCCCAAAGAACTGGTCGCTACCTTTCTAAAGCATTATAACGAACGCTTCGCCCTTCCGGAAATCTGTGATGGAGCGCAAGCAACGGTAGTGGGTACTATAAGAACGGATGGCTTGTATGTCGTTAAAGCGCAAGACAAAGAAATAGTCTGTGCGCGTTCAGAAGATATTACCAAAGGGATCTTGTACGATCGTCCCTACACTACAAAACAGCATACCCATAGTGAACCACAGCACATTACGGTAACCGATTTCAATGGACAATTACTGAAATTACTCGCGCATGAAAATATTGCCTCTCGTACCCCTATTTATGAAAACTACGACAAGCAGGTTCAGGGACGCTCTGTCGTGGAGCCAGGATGGGCTGATGCGGGTGTAATTGCTCCATTTAATGAAGATAAATATCCAGAAGAAATTCAAGCAACCGGGGTTGCTTTATCAGTCGATCACAATCCCCGCTACAATAAAATCGATGCCTACTGGGGGGCCGTGAATGCGGTAATTGAATCAGTGCGTAATATCGTTGCGGTGGGTGCATGGCCTTTGGCTTTGACCGACTGCTTATGTTTTGGCAATCCTGAAAATCCTGAACAAATGGGAGAGTTTGTTGACTCTGTGCGCGGTATTGTCGATGCCTGTAACGCGGTGAAAATGTTTACCGACCGCAGCGTGAGTTTACCCATTATTTCAGGAAACGTATCACTGTATAACGAATCAAGCCAAGGTGCGATTCCACCAAGCCCTATTATCAGTTGCCTTGGGGCCATGGACGATTTATCAAAAACCGTCACCTATGATCTCAAGCAACCCAATTCGGTGCTCGTTATGGTTGGAGCCCGCAAAGATGAATGCGGCGGCAGTGTATTTTACCAACTACATAATCAACTCGGCAGCCAACTGCCTAAACCGGATCTCGCCTCTTTTGCTAATGAAATCAGTACCGTGCATGCAGCCATACAAGCAGGCCTGGTGTTAGCTGCCCACGACATTTCAGAAGGCGGCATTGCCGTAGCGTTAGCAGAGATGTGTTTTAAAAATGAAATTGGGGTCAATGTTTTTATAGGCGGTGATCTGCCCAATGAGAAAAAACTGTTTTCCGAAAGCGGCGGATTTATCCTTGAGGTTTCTCCGCAAAATGTAAGCAAGCTGGAACAGATAGCTAAAAAATATTCTGTATCGTTGCACTCTATAGGGGAAACAACAACAACCCCCAGCTTGATAATCAATTCAGTGATCAATTTGTCAGTCAGTGCAGCCAAAACTGCCTGGAACAATGGTTTAGTTGAGAGGCTCATATAATGTCGATTATTGATTATAAAGCTGCAGGTGTAGATATCGAAGCAGGTAATGAAGCAGTTCGTAGTATTAAAAAATCGGTAGAAAGCACCTTTTCCCCGCAAGTACTTACCGGAATTGGCAGCTTTGGCGCCATGTATGATCTCAAAGATTTGCTGCAGGATTATGAGCATCCCGTCCTCGTACAAAGCATTGATGGCGTAGGAACAAAAATGATGGTCGCCAAAATGATGCAAAAATTCGACACCATCGGCATTGATTTGGTTAGCGCCACAACCAATGACATCATTGTGTTAGGTGCAAAACCGCTTACCTTGCTGGATTACATTGCCAACGATAAATTAAAACCGGAAACCATTGAACAGATCATCAAAGGCATGGTCAAAGCCTGTAAAGAAAACCACATCTCTCTAGTCGGTGGTGAAACCGCAGAAATGCCGGGCACCTACTTACCTGGTGAACTCGATTTAGTCGGAGTCATCACCGGAGTGGTTGAAAAAAATAAAGCAATTCAAGGTAAAGAAATATGCGAAGGAGATCTTGTAGTTACCTTCCCTTCCAGCGGGTTGCATACCAATGGCTATTCATTGGCAAGAAAACTGCTCTTTGATGTTGCCGGATATAAGGTTGAATCCCATTTTCAGGATTTTTCCCAGAGCATTGGTGAAGAGCTGCTAACTCCTCATCTTAATTACACCCGGCCGGTGCTGAGTATTTTAGGAAAGAATATCCCCATCAAAGGAATGGCCCATATCACGGGCGGCGGTTTACTTGAAAACATTCCCCGCATCTTACCGGTGAATTGTGCGGTAGAAATCCACAAGAAAAAAATTCCTGAATTACCGATATTTAATTTATTACGCAAATTAGGCCACTTGGATGACGAGCATATGTATCGCACGTTTAATATGGGAGCGGGTTTGGTTCTTTTTATAGCGCCCGAAACCTTATCTGCAGTGCGTACAGTACTCCATGATTTTCCGTCTTTCCCTCTTTACGAAATTGGACAGGTCGTAAAAGGCCAGCAAAAGGTGACCCTGTTATGATACGTATTGGTTTAATTCAATTTCCAGGATCCAATTGTGAACGGGAAACAGCGCTTGCCGTAAAACGCGTGGGAATGGAGCCAGTTGCTTTTTTATGGAATGAGTCTTTAGAAAAATTACGCTCCCTGGATGGTTACATCCTTATTGGAGGGTTTTCTTATGAAGACCGCTCCCGTGCAGGAATCATTGCCGCACTGGATCCGGTAATTCAGGAAATCAAGGCTCAAAGTGAGCAAGGCAAACCTGTATTAGGAATTTGCAACGGCGCCCAGATTCTTGTTGAATCAGGCTTGGTTCCAGGTTTTGAGCATGATGAGATTAGTTTGGCGCTGACTGAGAACAAGCGTATCACCAATGGCAAAATTATCGGCAGCGGATTTTATAATACCTGGGTACACATGCGGTTATCCGAGAACCATCAACATAATGCCTTCACCCGCCATCTTAAATCTACTGATTTAGTCCATCTGCCTATCGCACACGCCCAAGGACGTTTTTTAATGGATGATTCCCTGTTAGCGAAAATAGAAAAACAGGGTTTAAATTTATTTCAATATTGCGATGACCAAGGCAATATCATTGATAATTTCCCGATTAATCCCAATGGTTCTGCAGGTAATATTGCTGCAATTACCAATCAGGCCGGAAATGTCATGGCGATGATGCCGCATCCAGAACGCACGGTTAATGGCGACCCTATTTTTGCTTCCATGCGGGATTACATTAAAGAACATCTCTATAATCGTGATGATTTGCGTAAACGTAACGCAAGTCCGGATAAATTGCAGCAAAAACCGCAGAATTTTAGTAAAACTGCAGGCAGTCACCTCTGCCTGGTCAAACTGATTATTACGGACAACCAGGCATTAACGGTGCAAAAAACCTTAAGACGCCTGGGTTTTCCAGTGAGGGTACATCGTTTCGAGCATTGGGAAATTATTTGTGATACTGCAGAGGATGTTGCCCACTTGAAACAAACAGGGCTTTTGTATTCAGATCGTAAAGAACGCGAAGTATCCCTAAGCGAGATTAATTCCAAAAATGCTTTAGCCTATCTCGTTCGTGCCAAAGAAGATTTAAAGGGACAACAAACACTGCAAACCCTGCATACTCATTATGAAGTGCCCGCAATAAATAAAATCAATCATGGTGTTTTATGGCAGTTTACTAGCGACGAAACGCAAGTTTCCCAGCTAATAGACCAAATTTTATTAACTCACATTATCGGGAACCCTTATGCTCATGAATGCTACCGCTATGACAACTCGTTATGAGAATGAAATTCGAGGGGCTTTAGCTTTTTGCCTGAATCAAACCAATTTGCCTGTGGGTAAAAAATATCAAGGCAAAGTAAGAGATTCATATGATTTAGGTGATTCCCTCCTCCTCATTACCACCGACAGGCTCACCGCTTTTGACAGACATCTCGCTCTGATTCCTTATAAAGGTGCTGTCCTTAATTTAACCAGTGCCTGGTGGTTTGAACAAACCAAGAATCTTATACCTAACCACATCATCGCAGTACCGGATCCCAATGTAGTAATTGCCAAAAAATGCACTGTTTTTCCAATTGAATTTGTCGTAAGAGGTTATATTAGCGGAACCACAAGCACTTCTTTATGGACTCAATATCAAAATGGAGTCCGTGAATATTGCGGAATCACTTTCCCTGAAGGATTAAGAAAGAATCAAAAACTGCAACAACCGGTTCTGACGCCAACGACCAAAGAAAAAGTTCATGACCGCCCTATTGCGCCCGCAGAAATTGTTTCTGAAGGATGGATGAGCGAAGAAGACTGGCTGGAAGCCAGTGCTTTGGCTTTGAAACTCTATCATCGGGGTGCAGAAATGGCTAAAGATCATGGCTTGATTCTGGTAGATACCAAATATGAGTTTGGCCGTGATGCAGATGGAAAAATCATTGTCGTGGACGAAATTCATACGCCTGACTCCAGCCGTTATTGGCTTGCCGACAGTTATGAGGCGCGAATTGCAGCAGGGTTAGAACCAGAGAATATCGATAAGGAGTTTTTGCGCCTTTGGTTTGCAAAAAATTCAGATCCTTATCATGATGAGCAGCTTCCTCAAGCACCACAGGAATTAATTGAAGAGCTCTCCTCGCGCTACATTCAGTTGTATGAACGCATCACCGGTAAACAATTCAGCTTTGCAGAACATAAAGAGCCTGCCGAACAACGGATCATGCGCAATATTGCAAACTTCTTGGGGTAATCAAACCAATGTGTGGGATAGTAGGTATTTACAGTCATGAGCCGGTAGCCTCCGAGTTGTATGAGAGCCTCATTCACTTACAGCATCGGGGACAGGATGCTGCTGGCATACTGACCTGCGATCAACGGTTCTATACCAAACATGGACTAGGACTGGTGCGTGAAATTTTCACCCCCGACAACGTCTCACCGCTTAAAGGAACTATAGGCATCGGTCATGTGCGTTATCCTACTGCAGGGGGCTATTCGGAAACTGATGTCCAGCCTTTATGGATTGGCAGCCCCCGTGGAATTGCGCTTGCGCATAATGGAAATTTGTCCAATTATCAGGAACTGGCCGATGAAATTCGTTTAAAGCAGCATCGGCATCTTAATTCTTCCCTTGATTCGGAAGCATTATTGCTGATGCTTGCAGACAACCTGGCCAGCAATGCCTCCAGCCATGAGGAAAACAGCGACTGCTTTTTCGAGCTGCTGACCAAAGCGGTCTCACATATTTTTGCGCGTATTGAAGGCGCTTACTCCATTGTCTCTGTGGTTATTGGCAAGGGGCTTGTCGCCTTTCGTGATCCTCATGGCATTCGTCCATTAGTTTGGGGGACGCGTGAAAACCCTGATGGGACGATCGATACGATTTTTGCATCCGAAACCACCCCTTTTTATGCCCTGGGCTTCGAACCCCAAGGGGATATTTTACCAGGCGAAGTAGCCTTTGTTGATTTAAACGGTAGACTGCATCGCCGTGTTTTAAAAAGGGAGCAATTCCGACCTTGTGTTTTTGAATACGTGTATTTCGCCCGTCCTGACGCCACCCTGAATAATGTTAGCGTTTATCGTGCCCGTTTGCGTATGGGACAAAATCTGGCGGTTCAATGGAAAAACAAGCATCCTGATCTCATCCCGGATATTGTGATTCCGGCGCCCTTCACTGCCAACACTGCCGCTTTGTCTTTTGCCAGCGAGTTGGGTGTCCGCTATTCCGAAGGCCTCTATAAGAATCCGTTTATCGGCCGTACCTTTATTATGCCGAATCAAAAGGCAAGAAGCCGCAATATTCGTTACAAACTAACCCCCCAACAAACTGAGATTAAAAATAAAGTCGTTATGATTATTGATGACAGTATTGTTCGGGGTACAACTTCCCGCGAGATTGTTAAAATGGTAAGGGAGTCTGGTGCAAAAGCAATTTATTTTGCCTCCACTTCTCCGGCGCTAAAAAATCCTTGTTTCAGTGGAATTGATATTCCTTCGCGCAAAGAGCTGATTGCTGCAAATCAAACTGAAGATGAAATTGCCTCCTATCTTGGGGTTGATGCGTTATTATACCAGTCCCCTGAGGATTTGGTTGAAGCCGTTACCCGCCGCGGGGAACACCAGATCAAAAAAACCTGTATGGCCTGCATGGATGGTGATTATTTTTGCAACAAATTAACTGCAGAAAAAATGCAGCAACTTGAGACCGAACGTGAGTCAAGCAGGCTTCCTACCCCCCTGAAAGAGGACATGATTGAATGAATATTCTTGTTATTGGTTCCGGAGCACGGGAACATGCACTCATCAAGGCGCTGTACCGCTCTCCGCAATCCACCTCATTATTTTGTTATGGTACAGCAATTAATCCAGGTATCCGACAACTTACAAAACACTATTGTGCCGGGGATATCACTGATTGTGCTGCAGTAGTATCTACTGCCAAACTCTGGAACATTGAATTGGCCATTATCGGCCCCGAAGCTCCACTTGAAAAAGGAATGGCCGATGCCTTATGGCAAGCAGGGATTCCCACCATCGGTCCGCAAAAAAAATTGGCCCAAATAGAAACCTCTAAAGAGTTTGCCCGTGATTTAATGAAAAAACATCACATTGCAGGTTTGCCCCGTTACCAGAAATTCGCAACCTTAAACCAGGTTGAGGAATTTCTCACAGAACTTGGGGAAGGCAATTACGTCATTAAAGCAAATGGCTTAATGGGTGGAAAAGGGGTTAAAGTTGCCGGTGAACATCTCCACTCCATGACCGCGGCACTAAATTTTTGCAAGGAAATCCTTGATAAACAACAAACGATCCTCATTGAAGAAAAACTGATTGGACAAGAGTTCTCCCTCATGTGTTTCGCTGATGGGAAAAAGCTCATTTCCATGCCTTTAGTGCAAGATCATAAACGCGCATATAATGGAGATCGGGGCCCTAATACCGGCGGGATGGGCAGTTATTCGGATACAAACCATAGTTTGCCATTTTTAACAGCCGCCGACGTGCAGGAAGCCCTGGAAATTAATAACGCAGTTTTTCACGCCTTAGCTGCTGAATATGATGCACCTTATATTGGCATTTTATATGGCAGTTTCATTGCCACCAAAAAAGGAATTTATGTAATTGAATTTAATGCACGCTTTGGTGATCCCGAGGCATTAAACGTCTTATCCATTTTGGAATCTGATTTTGTGGCCCTGTGCCAGGCAATGGTGAAGGGCGAGCTGCACACATCCCAGGTTAAATTTTCACCAAAGGCTACAGTGTGCAAGTATACAGTTCCTGAAGGCTATCCAGATAACCCCAGGAAAAACTTTGCCGTAGATTTCTCCCAAGTAGGCTGCCAGGACCATTTATACCTCTCTTCAGTAAACCAAATCGACCAGCAAATTATGGCGGAAGGTTCGCGTACTGCAGCTTACGTCGGAATTGCTGATTCAATTGATGCAGCAGAAAAGCGTGCTGAAGTAGAAATTTCATCAATTGCAGGACCTTTATTTCATCGTGAAGATATAGGTACCCAACAATTAATTCAACAACGTATTGACCACATGCAAAGGATACGCGCCTCATGATTCGTATTGCCGTACTCGGTTCAACCAGAGGGACTAATCTTAACGCCATTGTTGCGGCAATAAAGGAACAGCGTTTAGCTGCATCAATAGAGTTGGTTTTAAGTAATAAAGCAGACGCCCTGATTTTGGAAAAAGCCGCGCATTTTGGGATTAAATCAATGTTTGTTAATCCCCAGGGCTTAAGTCGAACCGATTTTGATAATCATCTATCGAAGATACTCAAACAACATCACATCGAACTGATTGTCTTAATCGGTTATATGCGCATTTTATCCGCTGAATTTGTTTTGCATTGGCAACATAAAATAATCAATATTCATCCTTCTTTATTACCAGCTTATGCAGGATTAATGAATTTGGATGTACATCAAGCCGTTTTGGATGCAGCAGAAATTGAAACAGGTTGTACCGTACATTTTGTTACCGAACAGGTTGATGCAGGCCCGATTATTTTGCAAAAGAAATGTCCTGTTTTAGCAGGAGATACTCCAGAACTCTTGAAAACGAGAGTCCAGAATCTGGAAGGGGAGGCGTTGGTTGAAGCAATAGGACGGATTATAGCTACTGATAAATTCCGGTCTTTGCTGCACCAGAGTCACATTACACACATTTAAGATGAGATAAATTAGCGAGGGAATATGTCAAATATACTTGTATCGATATTGATGGGTTCAAAATCGGATTGGTCTATTATGGAAGAAGCCAGCCTTACTCTTGATAAGTTCAATGTTCCGCATGAAGTACGCGCCTTGTCGGCCCACCGTACCCCAGATGCTTTATTTGATTATCTCCAGTCAGCAGAACCACGAGGGGTTGAACTCTTTATTGCCGCCGCAGGAGGTGCCGCCCATTTACCGGGAGTGGTAGCTGCAAAAACGGTACTTCCTGTTTTAGGTGTACCCATGCCTTCATCCACCTTCACCAATGGCTTGGATGCACTTTTATCCATAGTGCAAATGCCTGCCGGAATACCCGTAGGAACGCTTGCAGTGGGAAAAGCCGGCGCCATTAATGCGGCTATTCTCGCAGTTACGGTTTTGGGCAATAAATACCCCGAATATCGCGATGCAATAAAAAAATATCGCGCAGCGCAAGCTGAGAAGGTATTGGAAAACTCAAAAATTAAGGGGTAGAAATTAACAGCACAGCAGTTGTTAACAGATGCCTGGAAGTTAATTTAGCCGCTTTGCAGATGGAATTGTTCCAGGATGGTAAAGCGGCTATTTACTATACTATCATATTTTTGTGGGATTATGCTTAATCTCTCCTTCAGTGAGTTCTTCAATAGAAAGGGTACCGCTTAACCTCTCTGTAATTGCTTTTCGATGTTGGGGATCCACATCCATTTCTATCATCCATTTTGCATAGAATGCTTCTTCCTGCTCTTTAAATTTTTTTAACTTTTCCATGTCGGGTTCCTGAATTACACTATAATCATGCTGATTTCTTCTCACATCATAAATCACTTCGTAGAAACTCTCTAACAAAACCTCATACTCCTGATTTAAACCCTCAGACAAGCGGAGCCGGTCAACATAGAAGGGATTGCATTCGACATTAAATGTTAATCCATCGCGAGTAAGACGCATTGGAATGGCAGACGCATGCACACCACTGACTGTCAATTCTCTCTCATGGGTGTAATTCTGGTTTTCTCCTGAAGCATCCGTAAAATCCAGTTCATCCGAATAATCCTGATGAACTTGCTGACTTTCCGGAATGTTCCTTTTATCCACTAAATATACAGCGTGAGTTTGTGGTAGATAATTCGCAAAAGAAATTCCGATACCTAATTTTTTAGACGTAGATATGCCGCTAACATTACCTGCCCGATGCGCTTTGGCAATTTCTCGTGTTTTCTCTAAATCGATTTCTTTAGTCCCTCCCACGTAGGCAATTAAAGGTTTACTTCCTGCCAAGCCATGAACTTGTTGATTTATATAATCTCGCTCTTCTTTGCGGTTCATACCTCTGTATAGAAAACCCTGGGGATAAGCATTCATTAAAAAACCAAATATACTAAAACTTTTGTTTGAAACTAAAGAGTGTCCCCGCAATGTACTTGTGTTAAAAAAGTGGGTATTAATAACAATTTTTTCTTGCTTCGCATGGCAATAAAATTCTGGGTTTTGTTCCAGGCCTGTCCATAAACTTCTAATATTGGCTCCCCCCCCTGGGTTTGGGACCAGGAATTGCTCTTTTCAAAAACATAATTTGCTCTCCCAATAGGAACTTTATTATAGTGTATGTTAATTTTTTGAGCAGCGCAAAATATGGACGATTTGGCTCTTGAAATATCATTCATTCCCTAGAAATGATTGGCGAATAAGAAAATTAGTTAGGAACAGTCCTCATAGCAGAAAAAAGCGTACAACTTTATTTTCATCTAGGGAAAACAAGCGACAACGCGGAGGAATTCACCAGGGTAAATAGCTGACGGTGACTGTGTTACCTGATTTAAATCAGCGCAAATTAAAAGAAGATACTGTTTTTTCTATCCTGAGCTCACTACGGTAATCCTCAGCAATGCTAATCCCGATATAATGACGCGGGTCCAAAAGCCTGGGATTTGCGTGAAAGACTTGATCCAGACGCATGGAGCTGTTAAGACCAATCATTGCCTCCACACTCCCATATCCCCATTCATTGCCTGCATAGGCAAAGGCATCAGACGGATTCACCATACACATGAAATAATTTTCCCGCTCCTCTTCAGTAACATTTAATACATCACGGGAGCTTCTTGAAATCTCAATAGGACTTTCTTTCGAATGGAAAATGCCGTCAAACTGGTTTCGTTGCATTTCATCAAAAACAGGAAATTCAATTTTTGCTATCCAGGGATAAGAGTTTTGCGCTATTAATTGTTTGTAAGCACGGAGATAATAAGGGAAAAGGAGATGCTGTATGCTATAGGCCCCATCTATTTTCGCAAAAAATCCCATACCTACAGCGGTTGCTTTGAGAAAAGCAGGTTTCTGGGCTTCCTTGGCTGTTTCATTTATCGCTGAAAGAAGCAATGAAATATCTTCCAGCTGATGACGAAAATAAGCCTGAGTTAAAAAAATAACGGCATTCGAGTGGCCAAATGTAGGATAATAAAAACCTGATGAGGTACGGCCCAGAAGGGATAGTCCTAAACGAATGCGGCTCATGCAAGCATTTAAATCAAAACCCCCTAGCTCTTTTTTAGCATCAACAAAGGTGGTAGGAATATTTTTATACAAGTGGCTAAATGCATTGGCATTAATTTCAGGATTTTTAGCATCCAGCATAAACAATTTGCTATGGAGGTAGCTGTTTTCAAACGTTGCCCCTGCCAAAGAAAAAATGGCCGCTTTGAAAGGCTGTTTGTATAAAATCAGTGGATTGTTATGAGGATAACCGCCACATCCAAGAATAATACTATGAGAGGCAATTATTTTCTTCGCGCCTGTTAACCTTTTGGCAGGTGATAGAAACTCGGGATGGCCCTCGGGAATTTGTGAAAAAACCTGGGCTCCATTTGCAACCTGCTCTCCATTTTGCTTATAGACTTCCCGATCCCCTTCGACATTAATTGCCGGCACTTTTACTAAAGATTCTGAGACTTCGGACACATCGTCAAAATATTTTTCATTAAAAAAAACTTTGACTGAGGATTGAGTTTCTTCCAGCATTTCAGGTGCAAATTTGTCTTTTAAACCGCTATTGACTAATTGGCGGCTAAACCACTCTCGCGGAGAGAGAAGATGTTTTTTCGGAGCAGCAAAAAAAATATTTTTAAGACGCATAAGCACACCTTGTGAGGATTTTTTAAATTTTCACTTAATTAAAAGCACTCATTTTGCAAACTGGTAAAACTCCCTTCAAAAATCTAATCCCTGCACGTTATAAATTCTCGTTGCAGGTATCGCTTGGCGTCAAATCAAACCAGGTATTTAACAATCCAATCAATTCCTTTACCCCTTCCTTTTTCAAAGAAGAAAAGGATTGTACCGTAATCAAATGGGACGCTAGATCATAATATTTGCGAACTTTTGCCACCGTATTCTTGACATCGCTTCGGCTCAATTTATCTGCTTTGGTCAGCAAGATATGCACGGGAAGTTCGCGCTCCAAAGCCCAATCCACCATCATCAAATCCAAATCTTTTAACGGATGGCGAATATCCATAAGCAGGATCAATCCTTTTAAGCTTTGTCTTACTTCCAGATAGTGGGCCAAATTTTTTTGCCAATCCATTTTTACTTGCAAGGCAACTTTAGCATAGCCATAACCTGGTAAATCCACTAACCGCCGCTCTTGAGCAATTTCAAATAAATTGATCAATTGGGTACGCCCTGGGGTTTTACTGGTTCTTGCCAAATTTTTAATGCCCGTTAAACAATTTAACGCACTTGACTTGCCTGCATTCGAGCGGCCGGCAAAAGCGACTTCGTACCCTGAATCATCAGGCAATTGGGATACACGGGCAGCACTCTTTAGGAATACAGCTTTAGAATAGGGGTTTTCTCGCATAAAATTTAATATTTTGGGATTTCAACCAAGGCAGTGTACCATTAGTTCAAGAATTTATTATGGGAAATCGATGAAAAAATTTGTACTCACTTTCATTCTCTGGGCACCACTTACTCTCTGCGCCCAGGAAAACACTGCATCGGTAGCAAATAAAGCAGTAGTTTGTACAGGTTGTCATGGTCCGCAAGGCAATAGTACAAATCCTGAATGGCCTAATATAGCAGGGCAACACCCGAAATATTTTATCAAACAGCTTAAAGACATAAAAGACAGCTCTGAACGGAATGTCCCCACCATGACCGCCCTTGTAGCCATGCTAAACGAGCAGGATATGGATGACTTGGCAGCATATTATGCTAAAATGCCTCTTGCTCAGGGCAGCACCCCCGAAAAATTCCTAAAACGAGGTGAACAAATTTATCGCGGCGGGGATTTTAGCAAAAGGATTACGGCATGCATCGCCTGCCATGGTCCTAAAGGAACAGGTAATGCCCAAGCAGGATTCCCTGTACTTTCGGGTCAGCATGCTGCTTATACCGTATTGCAATTAAATGCATTTAAAGACGGAAAGCGAAAAAATGATTTAAACCATATCATGCAAGATATTAGCAGTAGAATGAATCAGGATGATATGGAAGCAGTTGCACATTACATTGAAGGTTTACACTAGGAAATAAAATTATGTTAAAAAAATTAATCGCTCTATTATTTCTTTTACCCGCGATGGCTCTGGCTGCCTCATTTGTTGAAGGTAAGGATTTTCAAATTGTTTCAAATCCTCAAGCAGCAAATAATAAAAGCAAAACCCCCATCATCGAAGAGTTTTTCAGTTATGGCTGCCCATGGTGTTACAAAATAGAAGCCCCTCTGGATGAATGGGTTAGTAAAATGGGGAATAACATTCAGTTCGAACGCGTCCCGGTGGTATTCAAGCCCTCCTGGGAGCTCTATGCGAAAGCTTATTATACTGCGAAAACACTGGCTCTTTCTGATAAAATGAATCCCCTGCTTTTTAAAGCCATACAGGAAGAAAGAAAACCGCTGGATTCAAAACAAGCAATGATAAATTTCTTCATTACCCAAGGCGTCGATAAAGAAATTGCAACAAGTGCTTTTGAAAATTCACCTTCTATTGATATGCGGGTCCAAAATGGAATGAGTCTTATGGGCACTTACCAAATCAATGCCGTTCCCGCTTTTGTAGTTAACAATAAATATAAAACGGATTTACAAATGGCAGGAAGTCCGCAGCGTTTATTGGAGATATTGAATTACCTCACCCGCAAAGGATAAATTTTTTCTCAAAGGGCTGCACTTCCGCCCTTCTCAATGAAATTTCCTCAACCTTGACTACCGTCCGATGGGCGGTAGTCAGCGCCTTTCCTCATCATGATTTAAGCAAGTTTTAGGCTTGGCGGCAAATCCCTGAATTGTTAATTCATTTTCAAAGTAATGCCTGGCACTCTTCAGTAATGGGTAATTTTAATATTTTGTTAAGATAAATAGACTAATATATGCCTAATTGTGCAAAAAATATTAGATTTCTATGAAAGCGAAAACTCAAATTCTACCCTTTAAAAGCAAAAAAAATCCCTTATTCACAGCAGCCAAGGAGGGGGCTCGAGACCGTGTTGAGGAATTACTGACTGCCGGTGCAGACATAGATACGGGGCGCCCTCACAGATCAAATCCAAAATTGAATGAGTCCCCCTTGTATGCTGCAGCAAAAAATGGCCATGTTGAGGTAGTCAAAATATTATTGAACCATCGCCCTCGCCCTAAGCTTGTTTTCCGGGATTCTTCATCACACCAAGCCTTGACTCCCTTGCTGATAGCGGCGAAAGAAGGTAATGACAAGGTGATGCAAGAGCTTCTGAAAGATGAAAGAATGCTTCGCTATATTAATACTGGAGGCCCTGAAGGATCGCCTTTATTTCATGCGTTTAACAATAAACATTTTGCAATAGCCCGATTACTAATGGCTCATGGAGCCAGCATCGAGAGGGCACGCGCTGGCGATACAACTATTTTGGATCTTGCTGTTGAATTCGCAATAAGTGAACAAAAAAATGACTGGCTTGATTTATTATTGCAAAGCAATAACCCAGTAGATAGAGCTAAGAGAAGGGAACATATCTGTCTTGCTCTTAAGGCTGCAGTTCGAAAGGGAAACTCCTCTCTTGTTGAACATTTAGGCACAAATTATGGGGCTGAGGTAAAATCGATTCTTCCATCCGATCCGACCCCTTTGTTTATTGCGATAAGAAATCAAGACCATGCTATGGCAAAACTTCTCTTGAATAAAGGTGCTGATGGCCACCTACGTTCGCATCTGGGTTTTCAAGCATTGAGCTCGGCAATATTGAATAACGATTCAAAAATGTTTGAGTTACTGCTGAATCAGGCAAAAGATCATCTTCGCAAGGACGACATGTGCAAGCTTTTAGAAGAGGTGGTTGTTTACACCGATACTTTAGACTTCATACAACCCTTACTTGAAGAGGCACAACCCTCTCATCTCTCAAAAGCCATCCACCAGGCAATTGCGTTAAATAAACCTGAAATAACTGATGCATTACTAAAGAACTATATTTCTAAAATAAATTTTAAAGAATTTAACTTTAAATTTGATGCACTCCCTGTTTTAGTAGAAAAGGGTCATATACCGGGAAAGAAGACTGATTTCATCAGGTGTAATTTAACCCAAAAAAACTACCCTTTGCCGGGGAGGGATGCGTTATATAAAATTCTCACCGAAAATGCCTTGGATATTTACATCAAAGAAACTGCAGAACGAGTCCAAAGAAATAGTGGAAAAAATAAAGACGAGCAGGCATTGTACTTGCGGTCTTACAATATTTTTGGTCTTTTTTCTTTAAAGTTCGGCAGTCCCGCTGATAAAAAACTTGCAGCAGCATCGGCGTTAAAGCGATTTATTGAAGATGGTAATACTGACCTGACTCCGTTTGCAAAAGAACTGACCAATGGCAGGCTTAAAATTATTTATGACAACTTGCGCGAATTTCATAACCTGGACAATAAACCTGGTATCCAAGCCTCCAGGAGTTAATCCGCAACAGAAGCTTTCCTGAAAACAAAGAAAACCAGGTTGCCAGCCAACCTGGTAAGACTTGAGTTTATCGCCCAACTTACTCATACTTGTAATGGGAACCTATATTATAGTAATACTGTTATTTTTCTGAATTAGCATTTCTTTGGCAATTGGTAAACCCTTCATACCTGCAAATCTATGGGTTAAAGCATCCAATGTATGCTTTAGCACTTTTGACAGCGGGCTGGAGATAAAATGGTTTAAAAAAGGGTTATCTTGTCTATAAAGTTCATCCGCCCGCTCAATGAGCTCCCCTATTTTTCTAAAAAACTCAGCCAACTCTTCAACGCTTTGGCAATCAAATAACTTTTCAAAAAGCAGGCGATACTCTTCCCTGAGTACATCTTCCCTGTGTGCAGACAGTGCTTGTTCACTGAAAAAGTGTGCATGTTTCTTGAAGCGGGTCAATTTCAAGTAATTGTTAAAGTGTTCCTCTAACGTCGGTTTAATCTTGGTGAGTTGGTTTAAAATATAAATTTTTGTAAGGATTCGGATAAAAGGCAGGTCCGTATTTTCTTTTTTGAGGGAGGAAACTTCCAAATAATCGATTCCCATTTCATTTGCGATTGCCTTTGCTTGTCCGACAGAAATCGCTCGCCGTTGCTCCAAATCAGCTTTACATCCTATGAGTATCATCGCTACATTTTTTTTAACAGCTCTTAGTTGGGCAACATACTCTCTTGCATGGTGCAAAGAGTCTTCTCGGGTTAGATCAAAACAAATCAGAGCGCCGTCTACCGTTCGCAAATAGGATGCTACGATTTTTTGTAATTTTGGAGCCCCCGAGGCATCCCAAATGCGTAACTGGATGCATTTATTAAAGGCATTAATCTTTTGTATTTTTTGATCCACGCCCATAGTGTCCATATATCCATCAAAGAGATAGAAACCACTATCACAAAAGGTATGCATCAAACATGATTTTCCAACAGCATTGTCACCGAGAAGGATTATTTTGAAGTGCTCATCATATTCATTTTTATGTTCCATGCTATTTTCCCTGCTCTATCCATAGGCCAGCTGAACAAATAATAACGAACAATCAGTTTTTATTTAAGTGGTGTATTGGAACTATTTACCACAATAAAATCGACTAGGCGAGTAGGAAAATTCTGCTTATAACCCCTTACCCGGATTTTCCAAACTTAGAATTCCTGTATTAAAATCGTAAGCAAATATCTCGGCATAACGGCCCCAGTCAATCATCGTGCGTAATACCCGATCTGCCTCTTTTTCACTTAAATAATCTTCAAGTTTACTTAAAAACCGCTCTTCAGAAACTCTATGCCCCACTTTTTCATCTAAAATTCGTCGGATGTGACGGGCAAGCGGTACTTTTTCCAGTAATCTTTGCGCAAATAATTTCTTACGTTCCTGGAGATCAGCCTCGGCAAATTGCTTTCCCAAATCACTTAATTGAATGTCCCCCGCGGAAACTTTAGCAAAACCCAATATTTCCAACGTTTCAAGTATTGGGAACAGGTCATCAATATTCATCATTAATTCGTCAGCAAGCTCAGGCAAATCAATACGTTCTTCAAACGAAGTCATGGTTTCAATCAATCCGGTGAGTTCAGAAGGCTCTACATCCGGCAACCGATACCCTAAACCAATTTGCCGCTCCCTTTGTGCCCGTTTTGCTTTTTCTTTGGGACCTGTAGTCATTAACGTATAAATTTTATCAACCAAAGCCCTGAATTCGGGGGACTCCGGATCCCGTGGTTGCGGTAAGGTTACCGGTAATTCTGCACGAATATATCCGGGATCATTACCAAAAATTACAATTCTATCGGCTAATGTGGCTGCTTCTTCGATATTGTGGGTTACTAATAAAATTCCATTGGTATTCGTTTTCTTTTCCTTCCATAACTCCAATAAATCCGATTTGAGGTTTTCGGCGGTAAGTACATCAAGTGCAGAGAAAGGCTCATCCATTAATAAAACATCAGGGTTAATAACCAGGGCGCGGGCAAAACCAACCCGTTGACGCATCCCGCCAGAAAGTTCTTTGGGGAAGGCGGACTCAAAACCATCAAGACCGATAATATCAATTGCTTCAATGGCACGATGCCGGCGTTCTTCGCGGCCCACCCCTTGGGCCTCAAGCCCCAGTTCCACGTTTTCCAGTACGGTCAGCCACGGCATTAACGCAAAAGACTGAAAAACCATGGCAATACCATCAACAGGGCGAGTAACCGGTTTACCCCGGTAGGTCACTGTTCCACTGGTGGGTGCTATAAGACCGGCAATAATCCGCAATAAGGTCGACTTCCCCGAACCGGATTTGCCTAATAAGGCGACAATTTCACCTTCTTGCAGCTTAAAATTGACATCTTCAAGCACAAGCAAATTCTGTTCCGCCGCTTTTTTAAACGACTTGCGCAAGCCTTCTATAGCAATAATGGTTTCAGACATAGACAATTTTTAATTAATGTTAAAACGTTCTTCCGCCAGCCGATAGAGCGGACGCCAAATTAAATGATTAAAAGTAAGCACATACAAGCACATCATTGCAGTACCTAAAGCAATCTTCGGAAAATCTCCTGTTGCGGTACTGGCTTGAATGTATTCACCCAAGCCGGTGGCTCTAAGGGTAGTATTTCCCCAACTCACAAACTCTGCCACAATGCTGGCGTTCCATGCACCACCTGCTGCGGTAATGGCTCCCGTAATATAAAAAGGGAAAATCCCCGGCAAAGCCAATCTTTTCCACCAAAGCCATCCTTTCAGACCGAAATTATCTGCCGCAAGATAAAGCTCACGTGGAATAGAAGATGCCCCAGCGATTACATTAAATAAAATATACCATTGGGTTCCAAGAATCATGAGCGGGGTTACCCAAATTTCTACGTTTAAATGGTACGCTACAATAGCAATCACAAATAAAGGATAGAATAAATTCGCCGGGAACGCTGCAACAAATTGAATAACAGGTTGTATTTTTTGGGCAATCCTTGGTCTTAAACCTATCCACACCCCCACCGGAATCCAAAGTAGGGAACTCAGGAAAATCAGACAAAGGACCCGTGTACCTGTAGCTGCCCCAAGCAAAAAAACATGTAAAATATCACTGACTTTTAGTTCAGCAAGGATAAAGCGTAAAAGAAACCAGCCCCCGGAACACACGCTGATAAAAACCAGGATGCTCCAAAAGCGATCCAGACGTTTCTGCTTTTTTAAATCGACTTCTTTAATTGCTTTAGCCTCATTGAGCCTAAGCCATTGTGCATTGACAAAATGATCCGTGAAAATATTGATCACTTCAGCAAATTGTTTCATTAACCGGCTACCACGAATCCAATCCACAAGCCAGGATTGATACTCCGCTTCATCATGGGAAGGCTCGGTTTTAAATTTTTCAGACCAGGCAATTAAAGGTCGGAAAAATATCTGATCATATAAAAAAATAACAATAACCATGGTAAGGATGGCATAACCCACAGCATGTACATCCCGCTGTTGAATAGCTAAGGCGATATAAGAGCCAACCCCGGGTAATCTGATGTCTTGATGCGCTACCGAAATTGCTTCAGATAAAACCACAAAGAACCAGCTTGCAGACATGGAAACCATCATATTCCATAACAAACTCGACATCGAGAAAGGGACTTCCAGTTTCCAGAAACGCTGCCAGGCCGACAAGCGAAACATGGAAGCAACTTCTTGCAGGTCATGAGGCAAGGTTTTTAATGATTGATAAAAACCAAAGGTCATATTCCACACCTGGGCACAAAAAATAGCGAATATGGAGGCACACTCGGGCCCCAGCAGACTGTTGGGAAACAGGCGGATAAACCCAGTCACTGTAATGGATAAAAAACTAAGAACCGGAATAGATTGCAAAATATCAATAGCAGGGATAATAATTTGCTCGGCACGCCGGTTTTTGGCTGCCCAAAGTCCCACAGTAAAGGTAAAAATGATTGAAAAAAACAAGGCAATAAACATACGCAGCACGGTACGTAATGCATAAAAGGGGAGATTTTCAGGATCCAGCGAAATAGGTATCTGTTGCCCTAATTGATAAGGAGTAGCCATTTGCGAACCGGCCCATCCTAAAAAAAATAGAATGGAGAAAATAAGGATAAGGAGCAACAAATCCCAACGATTTATATATCGGCCAAATCTATCAGGATTAGCAAAGTAGAATCGACTTTCCCGCACCATGCCCCCTTAATAATCTTGTCGACAGCAGAATACATTCTGCAACTTGCCATGCAGTATATTAAATTGAAAAAAAGTTCTGAAACTCACAATAATTAAGCCTTATACTGCCCCAGGGCAGGGACTTAATTTTAAAGATGCGGGTGCATTAGCCCGTAAAGGATAATAAAATACCACAAAGCAGGCATAATCGATAGATTAAAGCAGCATTAGAGATGCTTTTTCCATATAATAAACCTATCCAATTTGATAAAAAATAAAAAAGGGAACCATTCAACCTAAAACAGTTGGGGGTCAATACTTAAAAGAAATTTAAAAAAACATTATTATTCAATTAATTAATCTATCTACTTTATTATTTTTCTCTTTAAATAATAATTTCTGTCTAAATATTGAACTTTTTGATAATTTACGTGTCTAACATAGTGAGCATTTCCCCCGAATGCTTAGCTCCGCTTTACCCCCTCTTAAGCGGGGCAATGTTTAGATCAATTATCTAAACATTCAATTTTGCCCCGGCCACGCCGGGGATTTTTTTATAGACATTTCCTGGGTTACACTAGTGAGTGGAGCAGATCCCCTCATCCATGCAGTCTAAGTGTGAATGCCGCCTGCTGAGTGGAGAATTAAATTAAAAACGCTGTAGGAGATCACTCCTCTATTGGATTACACTGGAACCTACTTTATTGCAAACAGGACTTGTTTATGAATAGAAAATTTGCCTTTTTCCTCTTATCAATCTTTTTCCAGCTAAGCTATGCACAATCTGAAGACGCCCAATTGTCTGTGTGGGTCAACGAAGCCATTGTGGCTACCTATACTTACAGCTATCAAAATTACCTTGAAGATCAAAAGAAAATAGCCAAATATTTTACGGCCGATGGATGGATTACCTACAGTAATGCTTTAAATGCTTCCAAATTACCCGAGGCAGTGCAAAAAAACCTCTACAGAGTGAGTGCGGTAGCAACCGAACCTCCCGTAATCACGAAGGTTGACGCCACCCATTGGAAAGCAAAGATGGGGTTGTTGGTGGTATATCAGAACCCGCAGTATCAGCAACGGCAAAATTTAAAAGTGACCATTAATTTTATGGTTGCCCCTTCAGGCCAAGGTGTACGCGGTTATACTATGACCAACCTGCAGTCTGTGGTGACCAAACCCTCTTGCAAATGTATTGTTGAAGAAGAGAATGAGGCACCGCCAGCTGCTACACCTTCCCCAACCGCCACGCCCGCGAGTACGTCTACCCCCAATAACGCCAAGCAATAAGGCCAAGGTGTATACCAATTAATATGCCAATCAAAATCAAAATAATATTTAATTTGGTTGGCAGCGTTACATCCAGCGCCGATTGTTCTGGGTGGAGGGGATTATAATAAACATCAATTTCCTCATTTTCTTGAAACGCAATTGCCGCTTTATAAGCAATGCCACGGGAATATTTACTATTAGGGTTATTATGGGCGGTATCTAAAAATAAATATTCCCCAGTCATCTCTTCTTCGTTAACTTGATAAGTATATTCGATTTTGGGCCACACACTATGACCTACTTTTGTCAATTCACAGGAAGTAATATGCCCTTTTACTTTTAACCATGACTGCGCATGCACCAAAGTTCTCCTGTCACGCCAAAAATGCCAGAAGAGCATCAACAGAAAGAGCAGCCATCCTAAATCCAGCAACCAACGCCCACCATTTAGCTGAGTCATTCAAGTAGTCCTAAGAAATATGCAGTATGCAATATACAGTATATATCGCAATAGGTATAATCACCCACATCAAGGTAATTGAAAAAGGACGTACAATGATTGCTAAAACCTCTCTTCATGCCACACATTTAGCCTGTGGCGCCAAAATGGTCGACTTTCATGGCTGGGAAATGCCACTACATTATGGTTCTCAGATTAATGAACATCACTTTGTCCGCAAAGATGCAGGCATGTTTGATGTGTCGCATATGACCATTGTAGACATTCTCGGTGCTGGCGGCCGCCAATTTTTACGCAAGCTTTTAACCAATGATGTGGATCAGCTGGAACATAATGGAAAAGCGCTTTACAGTTGCATGTGCAATGAACATGGGGGAATTATTGACGATCTTATTGTTTATCAACGTGCCTCCGACAATTACAGAGTGGTCTTAAATTCAGCAACCCGACAAAATGATTTGGCCTGGATTCGTAAAAAAAGCGAAGGCTTCTCCGTGGGGCTTCAGGAACGTAGAGAATTAGCCATGATCGCCGTTCAAGGACCTAAAGCCATAGAAAAAACAATGAAAATCCTAAATCCTGCGCAAATTGACGCCGTCTCTACCCTGACAAGCTTTGAATGCGTGGATGTGGAACAAAGCTTTTTTGCCCGCACGGGATATACAGGTGAAGATGGTTTTGAAATCATAGTTCCTCAAGAGTCGGTAGTGCAATTATGGAATGATTTAATGCAGGTAGGCGTTCATCCCTGTGGATTGGGTGCTCGAGATACCCTCCGTCTGGAAGCGGGTATGCTCCTTTACGGCCAGGATATGGATACTACTACCAGTCCTTTGGAATCAGGCCTTGGCTGGACCATTAAGTGGGAACCCGCTGAACGTGATTTTATTGGAATGGGGGCTTTGTTTTCCCAAAAACAAATAGGTATCCAACGCAAGATGGTAGGACTTACCCTGTTGGAAAAAGGAATTATGCGTCATGGGCAACGCGTTGTAATTCCAGGTTGTCCTGATGGAATTATTACCAGTGGAAGTTACTCACCCACCTTGGAAAAATCCATCGCTTTGGCAAGAGTTCCCATGCAAACAGGTGAGGAAGTCATGGTGGATATTCGCGGTAAATTAATCCCGGCAAAAGTAGGTAAACCCCGCTTTGTCAAAGGAGGAAAAGCAGTTTAAAACTTCCATAATCAGGTTAACGATTAAAAGGTGCAAGTCGGGGGGCAAGGAAAAGCAACTAAACGTCAAAGACATCGATTCTTGCTCCCCTTTGCTTCACCCAGATTCTATAATTAAATAAGGATAATATAATGAATGAATTAAAATTCACAAATACCCATGAATGGCTGCGAGAAGAACAAAACGAAGTAACTGTAGGCATTACCGATCATGCACAGAATTTATTAGGTGACATGGTCTTTGTCGAATTGCCGGAAATAGGTGATGAAGTGAGTGCCGGTGAAGAATTAGGTGTTGTAGAGTCAGTAAAAGCTGCTTCTGATTTTTATGCTCCAGTGAGCGGGGTGGTAACTGCCGTCAATGAATTGGTTGCGGAAAATCCGGCTCTTGTGAATTCCGATCCCTATGCTGCGGGTTGGCTTGTTAAACTAAAACCCAGTCATCCTGAAGAAATGAATAATTTATTATCTGCTGATCAATATCAAAACGAGATTGCTGAGGAGCATTAATCATGCCTTATATCCCACACACTCCTGAAGACAGCAAGGCCATGCTTGACGCCATTGGAGTTCAAGATACGCAAACCTTATTTGATGAAATTCCAATGTCTTTGCAATATACAGGATTTCAAAAAATGCCCGCGGGCATCAATGAAATGGATATGTTAAAAGAAGCACACAAGCTGGCAAATAAAAACCGCAATGGAATCTGTTTTATGGGCGCCGGATGCTATGAGCACCATATTCCTGCAGTAGTGTGGGATATTGCCTCTCGTGGTGAATTCTTAACTGCCTATACCCCTTACCAGGCAGAAGCCAGCCAGGGTACGCTGCAATTGTTATATGAATACCAAACCATGATTTGCGAATTAACAGGCATGGAAGTATCCAACGCCTCAATGTATGATGGTGCAACCGCACTTGCTGAAGCCATTTTAATGGCCGTACGTGTTAATAAACACAGTAAAACAAATCGCGTATTAATCATGGGGACCATCCACCCTCTTTACCGTGAAACCATTGAAACCATTTTGCGTAACCAACACATTGAAGTCATTACTTTGCCTTTTGATGCGAAGCAAGGCATTACTTCTCTGTCCGCCCTGGAACAATATACAGGGGAAGATATTACGGCCCTGGTTATTCCGCAGCCTAATTTCTTTGGCTGCCTGGAAAAAGTCGATGAACTCAGTGACTGGGCGCAGCAAAATAAAACAATCAGTGTCGCTTGCGTCAATCCTGTATCCCTTGCTTTATTAAAACCACCGGGAGCATGGGGAAAACATGGAGTAGACATTGCCTGTGGTGAAGGTCAGCCTTTAGGTGCACCGATGGCATCAGGCGGTCCGTATTTTGGTTTTTTAAGCACCCGTATGGCGCATGTACGCCAAATGCCCGGACGGTTAATTGGGTGTACTGTTGATAAAGATGGGAAAAGAGGGTTTACCTTAACCTTACAAGCACGTGAACAACATATACGGCGCGCCAAGGCAACTTCCAATATCTGTACTAATCAGGGTTTGTTGGTTACAGCAGCTACCATCCATATGAGTCTCTTGGGTGCAGAAGGATTACGCCAGGTTGCTAGCCAGTGTCACCATAATACCCATGAGCTGGTAGACGCTTTAACACAGATTGAAGGGGTAGAGCAGGTTTTTAATGCACCATTCTTCCATGAAGCTTTGCTTAAGCTCGATAAGCCTGTAGGACAGGTATTAAAACAATTGGCTGATGCAGGGATCACTGGCGGTTATACCCCAGAAATCCATTACCCGCAATTGGCAAATACCCTTTTAATTTGTGCCACAGAAATGCGCACTGAAGAGGAAATTGCCTTTTATGCCAAAACGTTGAAATCCATCATGTCTCAACGAGGTGACTCATGTTTGTAATTCAGCTAACGTATTTAGTTCCCCTAAGCGAGGTAGATAAGTACCTGCAGGCGCATCGAGAATTCCTTGATTATTATTATAAGCAAGGATTACTGCTGGTCTCAGGTCCGATGAAACCCCGTACTGGCGGAATTATCATCGCAGCGACCACTGATCGGGAATACCTCGAATCCATATTTAAAAAAGATCCTTACTATCTGGCAGAGATAGCAGAGTATCAATTTATCGAATTTACCCCGGTTAATCATCGCGCCGAACTTAAAGAATTTATTCAAAAAATGGAAGGCAAATTATGTTGATTTTTGAATTATCTAAAAAAGACCGTCAGGCAACAGCGCAAGCGCCTAAAATATCAACCAGCAAATACGCCATTCCTGCTGAATTGCAGCGAAAAACGCCGCCCCAAATGCCTGCCTGTTCCGAATTACAAGTGGTAAGGCATTTTACGCGTTTGTCTCATAAAAATTTTTCAATCGACAGCAATTTCTATCCTCTAGGATCATGCACTATGAAATATAATCCTCGAGGCGTGCATAAAGCGGCATCCCTGCCGAATTTCCTGAGTCGCCATCCTTTGGCTACTGAAGAGAACAGCCAGGGTTTCCTGGAACCTTTGTTTCACTTGCAAGAACATATTGCCGAGATCACCGGCATGGCAGGGGTTTCCCTAACGCCCATGGCCGGCTCGCAAGGAGAGTTCGCGGGCGTGGCGATGATTAAAGCCTATCATCAATCCCGAGGTGATACAGCCCGGGATGAAATGCTCATACCTGATGCGGCCCACGGGACAAATCCTGCTTCTGCAGTGATGTGCGGTTTTAAGATTGTTGAAATAGCAACTGCCGCGGATGGCGATATTGATCTTGAGGAATTAAAAAGCAAACTGGGACCAAGAACAGCCGGCATTATGCTTACCAATCCTTCAACTTTAGGCTTATTTATGCGCCAAATTAAAGAAATCGCCGCGCTGGTGCATCAGGCAGGTGGTTTATTGTATTATGACGGCGCCAATCTCAATGCCATTTTGGGAAAGGTAAGGCCTGGAGATATGGGTTTTGATGTCATGCACCTCAACTTGCATAAGACATTCGCCACGCCCCATGGCGGAGGCGGTCCTGGGGCAGGTCCAGTTGCTGTAGGCAAGCGCTTGCTGCCTTTCATGCCCTTGCCCGTTGTAAAAAAAACCGATTCCGGATTTCAATGGGCAACTCACCAGGATTATCCACAAAGCATTGGCCGTCTGTCTTGCTTTATGGGCAATGCAGGCATTTTATTGCGGGCTTATTTTTACATGCGGATACTCGGCAAAGAAGGGTTACTGCGCGTTTCGGAATATGCAACCCTGAATGCAAACTATCTGCTAAAAGAGCTCACTAAAGCAGGATTCACTGCAGCATATCCAAGTCGACGGGCTTCCCATGAATTTATTCTAACCTTAAGTCCGGAAAAGAAAATGTATGGGGTTACAGCCATGGATTTTGCCAAACGGTTATTGGATTATGGGGTCCATGCTCCAACTACTTACTTCCCCTTGCTCATTCCGGAATGTCTGCTGATTGAACCTACAGAAACCGAAAGCAAAGAAGAACTGGATCACTTCGTACAGGTAATGAAAAAGATTAGGGAAGAAGCAGCTGCAAACCCTGATTTGCTCAAGGATGCACCTCATACCCTCCCGGTTAAACGCCTTGATGATGTAAAAGCGGCGCGAGAACTGGATTTAAATTATTTCGCGCATGAAAAAAGCCAATGATTATTCTATGAGTAACTTCAGGGGTTCCGCTTGTGGAACTCCTGAAATTCATTGATTTTCTCTCCAAGATCAAAGCAAGTTGATATTCTTTTTAAAGCACATCGAGTAGGTCTTGTACATCAATCTTATTCGGTCTATAACTATAAAATAGATAAGATAATTTAGGCTTCATCTACTGCACCCAATGATCTGCCCCATGATGGCGGGATTTATAAAAATGGTTAAGGAATATAAAGTGCCGCAAAAGAACCTTACAGTTCTCCACTTTCTTTTACAAGACGTACAAGTCTGTATGGATTTGGCCTATTTAGAGAAAATTCTTCCCTTGCCTTTGCTTGAAACTGTTCCCGCCTGCCCGGTCTATTTTGTAGGTTTAATGAATCTTAAAAATAAATGCATCCCCGTACTTGATTTGGCAATTTGTACTGGGCTGCTCCGCGAGGAAATATATCCTTTAAACATTCCCATTCTGCTTTGTTCCAATGGAATACACCAGGTAGGTCTGATTGTCGATAAAGTATTGGGATTGAACACGGTCGATGAAAAACATATCGAAGTTCATGAGGAATTTACAAGCAGTAATTCCCCTTTTTATGGGGCTGTCACTCTAGAAACCGGGGTTTCACTATTGCTCGACATTAATTGGGTTTTTGCCCTTAATCTGGCACAACCCGTCGAGTACAGCCAAGAGTAATATAAATGGGTAATATATTGAATGAAATAAAAAAACTTGAGCCCTCTTTCATGGAATTAATCCATAATCGTTATGGATTGGTAATTCATGTCAATCAAGCCCAGGAATTATTAAAAACTATCGCTACCGCATGCAATAAATTTAATTATCAACCGCAGGATTATTTGGAACAGTTAAAAAAATGCTCCAGTAATTCATCGTTGCTCGCTGATCTGGTCGCAGCAATTACGGTAGGTGAAAGTTATTTTTTTCGCGACAAAAACCAAATGGAATTACTGCAAAAAAAACTCTTGCCCGATTTGATAAACAAAAAATCAAAAGAGTTTACCTTAAAAATTTGGAGTGCCGGGTGTTCTTCAGGCGAAGAAATCTATAGCATTGCCATGTTGCTTGCCGAACTTATACCCAATATTGATATTTGGGATCTCTGTTTGTTAGGCACTGATATCAATACTACTGCCCTGCAAAAAGCAGCCGCAGCGACTTATGGCCAATGGTCGATGCGCGCGATCCCTGAAAAATACTTGCAACGTTATTTTGTAAAAAAAGATCGTACTTATACCCTTTCCCCCGAGATTTCTAATCTGGTCCAATTTAAATACCTTAATTTATGTGACAACACCTATCCTTCTATAATTAATGGAATATTTGAAGTTGATTTAATCTTATGCCGCAATGTGCTAATTTATTTTGATAATGAGCTTGCAGCAAAGATTATGAGGAAAATGAGTGTTTGTATGTCTGCAAACGCTTATCTTCTACTCGGTGCATCCGATCCAATTGTGACTGCCGGAACCAATCTTGTTTTTCATCATGATGGTGCTATCTATTTCTCACTGGATAACAGTGGTGAACCCAAAAAGGATTTTGAATGATGATTAAAGAACAAAAGCATGCTTCAACATTGATGCCTAAGAGCGAGGCAGCACTCAAGATCCTCCAGGAAAGGGCAAAAGTACTTGCAAAAGAGGAACTAAATACCAGCGACAATCATGGGATTCCTTTTGTTCGTTTCCAATTGGACGAAAATGAAAACTATGGAATTGCATACCAGTACATTCAGGAAATTGTGCATCAGCCCACCATGGTTCTCCCCCCGTTAGTGCCCAATTTTGTTGCTGGAGTTATCAACTGGCGAGGTGCATTAATTACCGTGGTCGATCTGATTAAATTTTTTCATCCACAGGCTGCAATCCCTGATGAAAAACGGGATAAGGGATATATTATGGTAGTCAAGTCCGATACGATAACCCTGGGGTTACTCGCTCAGCATATTGAAGGCAGCGCCCTTTATCTACCGAATCAGCTCTCGGCTCCCCTATCCTCTGCCCATGTTACAAATCCGGAATATATTCTAGGATTAGATCAGGCGGTCACTGCAATCATTAATGTGGAATCATTGCTAACCAGTGTAAGTAAAGAAATAAAAATGCGTTTATACAAGACAGGAGATGTTCATGGAAACTAATGGGAATAAACGAGGTTTTTTCATTACAGTTCGTGCCCGCTTATTTATTGGCTTCATGACCCTTAGTTTGCCTTTGTTAATATTAATTTTGCTTTTACTGCCCAAGGTAAACACGATTGTCATTCTGACCCAAAAAATTCATGAAGAAAATTTACCCCAGATACTGGATAGCCAAATTTATCAGGTGCAAGACATTCTTGAACATTGGGCAATGACCGGAGACCCATTGGATAAGCCTCGCTTTAAACGCTTATGGAATGAAATCAATACTGTGCGCGATCAGTGGGATAAGGTGGTGCATATGCTGGATGATAAAAATCTGCAGCAACAATGGGACAAGCTGCAGGAATTGTATATGCCGCTTTATGAGGCAGAGATGTCAATAATGGATTCCAATCGGGATCCAAACAATCAAAACAATGTGGAAAACAGTCGATATAAAACCAAAGATATTGTCCACCAAATGATTAATCTCATTGATGGTACCTATTCTCCAGACAACCAGAAACGAGTAGGCGGAATTTATAAGATTTTATCCAAAGACATAGAAAAAAACGCAGAAACAATTAATAAGAACTTAATCTCACTAAAGCACTCGGCATTTTGGTTGCTAATCTTGGCCATTTTTCTAACTATGGTTGTTCCTTTCCTTACTCTGCGGGCTATGGCGATTCCATTAGATAAGGCCATTAATATCGCCGAACGGATTGCTGCGGGGGAACGCAATATCGAGATCCAAATCCCCTCTGCAGACAAATTGGGTAAATTGCTTTTATCTTTAAAAACCATGCAGGAAGCGATTAAAAAAAATGAGGAAATTCTCCGTAACAAAGAAGAGGAATCTCGTGACTTATTTGAAAAATTAGTGAATTCATCGAAAAAATTCAGCATCCATAGCAGTAAAGTTGCTGCAGGAGATCTCAGAGAACGGCTTGAAATTGATAAAGAGGATATCCTGCAGGATTTAGGCAGAGATTTAAATGCCATGACCGATGGCCTGGCTTCCATTACGAAAAAAATTACCACCGTGAGCAATGACATCGTCAATATGGTTGGAACTGTACTTTCGTCTGCGAACGAACAAGCAGAAAGCATTACCTCACAAGCCTCCGCCATTAATGAAATCAGTGCTTCATTGGAGGAAATAGACAAGAGCTCGAAACAAACTATGGCCAAAGCACAAGCATTGAGGGAAGTGGCTAAAAATACCTATGAGCAAGGAAAACTCGGGACCGAATCAGTCGAACAAAGCATTCATGGGATTAAAGCTTCCGAAGAAAAAATGAAGCTTATCGCACAAACCATTCTTGATTTAAGT
This sequence comes from Fluoribacter dumoffii NY 23, assembly GCF_000236165.1. Lineage (NCBI taxonomy): Bacteria > Pseudomonadati > Pseudomonadota > Gammaproteobacteria > Legionellales > Legionellaceae > Fluoribacter > Fluoribacter dumoffii. The sequence continues at coordinate 3,554,302 of NZ_CM001373.1, forward strand.
AATCACACCCAGCAAATTGGCGACATTACCTCGGTCGTAAATACGCTGGCGCAACAATCAAAAATGTTAGCCTTAAATGCATCCATTGAAGCATCAAAAGCAGGGGAAGCCGGAAAAGGTTTTGCCGCGGTGGCTACAGAAGTAAGAAATCTTGCCGAACAATCAGAACAGTCAACCGTACAGGTACAAAAAATTCTTGAAGACATTCGGCGCACGACTGAAAAAGCAGTCACTGTTACTGAAGAAGGAACAAAAACTTTGGATTCCGGAACAAAGCTCATTGAGAAGGCGGGGCAAGTCATTCAAACGTTAAGTAAAATGATTAATGAAGCTTCGATTTCAAGCCAGCACATTGAGGTAGCAATTCGCCAGGAGACGGTAGGTATTGAGCAAATTGTGGAAAGCATGAACGAAATAAACCGCACCACCTCTACTTTTTCCAGCGGAATAAAAGAAATGATGGCGTTTATTCAGAGTTTGGACAACATCGCCAAGCATTTAAAGGATGACATCAATATTTATAAGGTTTAGGAGCACCTATGACTCCGGACGATAATTTATTAAAACAGTTACTTGAAACATTCGGTACCGAACTTGAATCATTGCTGAAGGTCATTAGCGACAATCTAAATAAAATTGAGCGTGGCGCTTCTGGTGATGATTTGGATCATATCATGGAAGAAATATCGCGTGCGGGGCGCAATATTAAAGTTTCAGCACTTTCTGTCGGTATGGATGACTTGGGGAAAATGGCAGAGTACATCGAAAAGCTGTTCGCTTCTGCTCAAAGGGAAGCCTCCCCGGATCGCATGAATTTAGCATCTCGCGCAGTCGAGGGAATGCAGGAACTGTTTCATAATTTTATAGATAAAAATCCGCGTCCAACAGCTCTGGATGAGTTATTCCGTCAGCTGCAACAAAGTCTGGCGCATAAGGACAAAGAGGAAACCCACCTGAACGAAAATTTTGCCGGATCAGCCCCTCCTGAGACCACAAGCCCAACCCTGGATAACGAGTTTATAAAAAAAATTGTTGAAACCTTCAAAGCAGAACTCCAGGAAAATTTAATTACCATTACCGATGGATTGCTGAAGCTTGAAAAAGAAACTCTATCCGACCAGGATTTTCAAAAGGTGCTCGAAGAAATTTTTCGTGTAGCCCATAACATTAAAGGCTCTTCACGCGGTGTAGGGGCCAATGACGTTGGTGAAATTGCTCATCATATAGAAACCCTATTTGCCGCCATCCAGAAAAAAAGTCTCCCTGTGTCCCCTGAACTTATAAATCTTTGTCTGCAATCCATCGATTTTATGAATGAAGCAATGCAATGCTACAGCGCGCAAAAACCTTTGTCCTTTGATTTAAAAAACCATTTGCTGCAATTAGAATACTATTTTGAATCACCTACCCACAAAATATCATCTCCCCCGCAATTACCGGAGGAGCACAAAGCAGAACCCCAGAAAATTTCCAAACCCGCACTCCCGGCCAAAGCAAATGAGTTTGAAACACTACGTGTTTCTTTGCAAAATTTGGACAATGTTTCATTTTATATGGAAGAAATTCAAACCATCAAAATCGCTATTGAAGAATATTTTTGCAGATTAAACAAAATGAATTTCAAAATAGGTGATCTTTTACAATCATGGAAAAAAAACCGGGCTTATTTAAAAAATCTCGCTCACGATAAAATCGAAGCGATAGATTCCTTGTTCTCCGACAATCTGCATGAATTAACTGAAATCAATAGCACTATCCGCTTCATGCAGCGGGAAATGAATATGTCCCTTAACGAATTTTCCCTTTTGATCAATGCACTGCAAGATGAGATCCGCACCCTGCGTCTGGTTCCAGTCACCACGCAATTACGTTATTTACCACGCCTCGTACGGGATTTGGCTCATGAGCTAAATAAACAAGTCAATCTTGAAATAAACAGTAATGATGTAAAAATTGATAAAATAATTCTCGATGGCTTGAAAGATCCTCTGGTACATCTTTTACGCAACGCCATTGATCATGGCATAGAAAACGTAGGGGTTCGAAAGGCAGCGGGTAAAACAGCGGAAGGAAATATTCTCATCAATGTGAATCAGGAAGACAACCAGATAGTATTCAGGATAATTGATGATGGGAGAGGGATAAAGACGGAGGATTTGATTCGCGTTGCCCTGCAAAAAAACATAATAACCCAAACCGAACTGGAAAACATGAAAGAAAAAGACATCTACGATCTTATTTTTCGCCCCGGATTTTCTACACGGGAAATTGCAACAGATATTTCAGGTCGTGGCGTAGGTTTGGATGTGGTACGCTCGAATTTACTCCGTTTAAAAGGTCAAGTCAGTGTGAACAGCCAACCCGGGAAAGGAACCATTTTTTTTCTGAAAGTCCCGCTTACATTGGCTACCGAGCGAGGATTAATTATTTCATGCAGTGAGCAAATTTTTGTGCTGCTTACCAGTTCGATAGAAAGTGTGATGCTGGTGAAAAGGCAGGAAATCAAGAATGTTGAAGGAAGTCCTGCTGTCCTTGTCAAAGAACAACCAGTTTTGTTATGCTCTTTATCTAAGTTACTGCACCTTAAAGAAAAAAAACAGAACACAAATGAAAATGTCTCTGTTGTTGTAATCAAAAAAGATGCTGATCGTATTGCCTTGCTTGTCGATGAAATTCTTGGTGAAAGAGAAATTGTACTTAAACCTTTGCAAGAACCACTTACACATATTCCTGCGATCATAGGGGCTACTCTGACAGGCAGCAATCAAATAAATTTTGTATTAAATTCCTCGGAGCTGATGAAGAGGATGCTGCTAGTGAACTATTACCCATGATTAAAATTTTAATTGTTGACGACTCACCAACGGAAGCTGCATTAATTCAACACATCATCGCTGCTGAAAAAGACATGCAAGTCATTGGTGTAGCCAAAAATGGTCAGGAAGCAATTGAATTGACTTCAAAATTGAATCCTGATCTCATTACTATGGACATTCAGATGCCCGTCATGGATGGACTTGAGGCAACCCGCATTATCATGGATCAACACCCAACCCCCATTGTAGTGATAAGCTCCTTGGTAAACGATGAATCAATCCACGCAATCTTTCATATTCTGGAGGCAGGTGCACTAACCGCCTTAGCCAAACCAGCAAATGTTTTTTCTCCTTCTTTTGAAGAAAATAGAAATCACATCATCGATATCCTGCGTAGTCTCTCCGACATTCGGGTCATGAAAAAACCGTTGAAAAAACATTTACCTTTTGATGAAAGCAAAAAACATAAGACGGAACATGAGACAGTAAAACATTATGAAGTTATCGGAATAGGCGCCTCAATTGGCGGCCCTATGGCGTTAAAAACCATTCTTTCGCATCTACCCACTGATTTCCCTTTACCGATTATGGTGGTACAACACATGAGCCCAGGCTTTATTCGCGGATTTGCTCAATGGCTTGGGGAAAATATACAGTTGAAAGTAATAAATGCCGTCGATAACGAACCTCTGCAAAAGGGCACCGTGTACATAGCCCCTGAACACAAGCATTTGGAAGTGGAACGGGTTCATGAACAATTGGTATGCAAATTAGTTACCGGAACTCCGGTTTCCGGTTTTTGTCCTTCGATTACCCGCTTACTGCAATCCATTGCCCGGGTTTGTGGAAAAAAAGCGATCGGCATCTTGCTCACTGGCATGAGTGATGATGGCGCCGAAGGGTTGCTGGAATTAAAAAAAGCCCATGGGCATACCTTGGTGCAAAACCAGGAAAGCTCTATAGTATTTGGAATGGGAGCTGTTGCCCAGTCAATGGATGCCGTCGATCACGTCATTAGCCTGGAGCAAATAGCAGGTTATTTAACTAAAATTTGCACCACTGAGAACAGGTAGGCCCCATGGAAAAAGAAAATCCCGTGATTTTGGTTGTAGATGACAGCGCGACCATGCGGTTAATCACCTGTGATGCACTCATCAAAGTTGGTTTTAACGTCATGCAGGCGGAAAATGGCGAAGCCGCATTATCCCTCCTTAAAAGCGCCAAACCTGATGCGATTTTGCTGGATGTCGAAATGCCTGGCTTGAACGGTTTTGAAGTATGTGCCGAAATTCGAAAATTACCTGATTGGCGTTATCTTCCAATAATGATGGTTACCGGTCTGGAAGATTACGAATCCATAAATAAAGCCTTCCAGGTGGGCGCTACAGATTTTACAACTAAACCTATTAACCCTACCTTATTGGGATATCGCGTACGTTATATGGTGCGCACCAACTCCTACTTTCAGGAATTGCAGATTGCTGAGCAAAAAGTCCGGGCGCTCAATGATGAGCTTCTCGATAAATTGGTCGAAATCCAGCAAAATGCCATTGCCGTAGCACGCTTTGTGCCCCAAGATTTCCTTAAAGTGCTGAACCGTAAAAATATTGCTGACATAAAACTCGGCGATTGTGTAGAAAAAGAGATGACGGTTCTCTTTCTCGATATCAAATCATTTACCACGATGGCTGAGCGGTTATCCCCTGTTGAAATTTTCAACCTTTTTAATACCCTCATGAGCTATTTGGATCCCGCCATTCTTAAAAATTCCGGACTTATTGATAAATACATTGGTGATGCCATTATGGCATTATTCAACAATGCAGATGATGCAGTTGCCTCCGCATTGGATATGTTGGAAGCCTTGAATACTTTTAATGCAACCAGGGTCCGCGATAATCTCCCCCCTCTTACTGTAGGTATCGGAATAAATACAGGTAATTTAATCGTAGGGACAGTGGGTTTTGAAGAACGGATGGATTGCAGTGTCATCAGTGATGCAGTCAATACAGCTTCTCGCCTTGAAAGTTTAACCCGAAACTTTAATATTGAACTCATAATCGGGGAAGAAACCTACGAGCAATTAAAACGAAAAGAAAAATATAATTTACGCTTCCTGGGTTTAACGGCAGTAAAAGGCAAAACCCTGCCTATCAAAGTTTATGAAGTATTTAATCATAACCCGGCAAACGAGGTGCAATTAAAAAAGGATTCTGCCCCCGTTTTTGCTGCTGCATTGAATCATTATGAAGCCAGGCAATTTGATGAAGCATCTCGGCTTTTTGAACAAATTGTGACCGATAATCCGCATGATTTACCCGCAAAATATTTACTGCAGCAATGCAAGGATAAGATAAATTAACCCAATAACACGAAGGACTAATAAGGCTCAAACAGCTTAGAGTATAATTATTCCTCTATAGTAACCGCCTGTTATTTAGGCTATTATTGAACTTTTTTTATCCTTGGAACATTTTTTGTCATGTACACTGCCATTGTCATCCCTGCCCGTTACGCCTCCACTCGTTTACCAGGAAAGCCTTTGGCAATGATTCGCGGACAAAGCATGCTGCAACGGGTGGTGCAATTATCCCTTGCTGCTGCAGAAGGCTTAAAGAATGTTTCTGTGGTAGTTGCAACCGATGATGCACGAATTATCCGTCATTGCGATGAACTGGGGGTGAGCTCGGTAATGACCTCACCAGAAGCACCCAGCGGGACTGACCGCGTTGCCGAAGCAGTGCGCAGCATGACAAACAAGCCGGATTTTATTTTAAACATGCAGGGCGATGCGCCATTGACTCCCCCTGATTTTTTACGCGCGTTGATTGATGCCTATGCTGCCTCCCCTTGTGATGCCGTGACTCCGGTAACGCAATTGACATGGAAACAACTGGATAATCTGCGTCAAAATAAATTAACCACCCCCTTTAGCGGTACTACAGCCGTATTCCATGAAACAACAGGCAATGCCTTTTGGTTTAGTAAAAATATTATTCCTGCGGTGCGTAAAGAAGAAGAGCTTCGTCAACAAAGCGAACTCAGCCCCGTGTTTCGTCATATTGGTTTATACGGTTATTCACGCGATATGCTTGAACAATTCATTTCTTTACCAGAAAGCCCTTTTGAAAAAATGGAAGGCTTGGAACAATTACGGATTTTGGAAAATGGTTACACCCTCCGTTGCGTTCCGGTTGACTATAAAGGTCGAGCCAGCATGTCCGGCATTGATAGTCCTGAAGATATAGCTCGCGCGGAAGCATTAATTGCCCAATACGGGGAACCCTTAGAAGGCATCTCTTTATGACAACACGTTTGCTCATCGCCCGCCATGGTAATACCTTTGCTCCAGGAGACATTGTCCGCCGGGTAGGGATTACTGATTTACCTTTAGTCGACAGCGGCCTTAACCAGGGTCGGTTACTGGGCGCCTACCTCAAACACCATGATCTTATTCCCGATGTAATCTTTACCTCACAGCTAAAAAGAGCCATACAAACTGCTGAACAAGCTCAAAAGGTGATGGGAACCTGTTTACCTTTGGAAACCCTGGCTATTTTTAATGAAATTGATTACGGGCCAGATGAAAACCAACCAGAAGAGCAGGTAATTGCCCGTATTGGCAAAGAAGCCCTTAAGGCTTGGGAATCCCAGGCCACAGTCCCTGAAGGCTGGAGGGTAAACCCGGATGCGCTTATCCGCAACTGGCTGGATTTTTCCACGCGAATTCGTAAAGAGCATGCAGGAAAAATCTGTCTGGTAGTCACCAGCAATGGCATTGCCCGTTTTTCACCTTATTTGACAGGTGACTTTGCAACATTCAGCGCTCAATTTGGCATTAAAATCGCTACCGGCGCCTTGTGCGTGTTCGCCAACAAGGAGCCTTGTGCAAAATGGCAATGTCTCGCATGGAATGTAAAACCCGCGGAAAAATTGGATTGAACGGTTAGCGGGGTTGCCCCCAGGTTACCATCTTAAATAGCATCAAAATAGTTTTTTAAAGTGTGTTGCACCTCTATATTGAGCGCACCAGAATTTGGATTAATGGCGCTCACTGTATCGCCAAGATAGCCAATTGCCCAAAAGAAAATATTGTTGGTTTCCATATTGGTTTGTAAATAAGGCATGAGGGAATCAGTAAAAAAGGTTTTCCCTTTTGCAGTTTTCCAGGATGCCTCCCCAAGCACAATTGGGTAGCCTGCCCTATATAAGAAACCCCAGGTCCAATCAAACCGTAACTGACTTGGCATCCCAGGCGCTGTTTCCCATCCTGCAACTTCGGCAGGATAAACATGAGGTGAAAAAACCAAATGGCTATTCTGGGCATACTCATCACCCAATAACCAACGCAATGCAGCCTCATTTATGCCCTGATTCAACAATTCATTTTTGAATTTATTTTGATCAAAAACAGCAATGCCTTTTTTAGCTTGTTTTTCATCAAGTAAGGGTTTGAAATCTTCCCCCCAATTTCCTTTAAAAAATACCCGCTCTAACCCGCCACACAAACCAGTATCCGGGGAGTGGCTGTAGCCATTATCATTCACCACCTGCGACTGGGGAACACAAATGACGGGATTATTTGCATCATCATTTCCGGAATCCGGACCTTCAACAAACAACAGCAAATTGGAATTGTTTTTCTGCACTGCATTAGCAGCTGTTGCAATCACCTTGGTCCAGGGTACTTGGGAGTCATGGGTCTTAAACCAGTTTAAACGATAAGGTTCGTTGAAAATATCAATGCCCAAAACATTATCCAGGTTCCTGTTTTTGACTTCTGTGGCTAAAAGGGCAATATCTTTTTCGTACTGTTTCATATCATAAACTGTTCCATCGCGCATTGCATCGCCATACCCTTGACGATGATGGATATCAATCATGACTTTGATGTTTTTCTTTTTTAATTCATTTAAAACGATCCAGAACGCTTGTTTGGGGCTCACTGCTTTTTCACAAGCGCTGCCATTACTTTGCCATGTTTTGCAAAAGATACCGTTGCCTGCATTTGGGGAGGATTTATCGGAAAGCCATTTATTCAAATCGACTTCGTGTTGATCATCATAAAGGACTTCAGGTTGAATGGGTAAGCGTAACGTTTTAAATCGCACCGCAGTACTTCTATCGACTCCTGAATTGGGGAAATTCCATGGATTACTGATCAAATCCATCATTCCAGGGTTAGAGCCCAATGAGGGAATGGCATAAAACGGATTGCTTTGTAACCCCTGGAGAATATTTGTGTCCTGAAATCCTGACCACGACAGACCATCTATATGAACAAGCTGGCCTCTATCGTTGTAAATTTTACTTTCCTGGGTGTGGTAGGGGTAGGCATTGAATGCAAGCATCAATAATAGCCAAGATCCTAAAATACCTATTTTTTTCATTCACTATTCCTCCAAATTAATTCGGGATAATCTTGAAGTGGATGCAATTTAACCTTCGATGCAGAATTCAAGGTCAAAATTTAAATGACTTTTGCAAAAATGTAACCACAGGAAGGTACAAATGAACATTGTGGCAGCCAAGTGGAAGAAGGTAACCTGATTCAACAGTAAACGTTCAGGTTACTCCTTAAAAAGACGCTTAACCTACGTGTGAAAAGCGGCGATCGTTTTCATAGATCGATTTTTTAACCAACTCATCCATATTGGCACCAGGCTCGCAGGATTGATAAACTACTTTTAATGGAGACACATCGACAGTTGACTGGGTTACATCATTTTGTAAATACCCATCAAGATTTCTAAAGGTAAAGTATTTATCGGTAGCAAACTCTTGACATTGGGCCATGGTTTCATCCTGGCATATGGAAAACTTGATTAAATGTTCTGCATGGAAGGGCTCATGACTTTTTGAAAATACATACTGCATGTCGTACAGAACGCTATCGGCGCCAGCACAAAAATAAGAACCTGATTGAAATTTATCATTTTCGAATACATCACTGCGAATGTAGCGGCCTTCGCCGGGTTGCAAACCAGCAAGAGTCACTTTATGAGTTGCTATTTCCTTAGGATTGTCTGCAAAAGCAGAACCTGTTAAAACCAAACCCAATAATACAGAGGCTATTTTCGTCATTCTGTTTTAACTCCTAGTATGAAATAAGATTCTTCGTAATAGTTTTATATCCTTAAACTACTGCAAAGAATGTTAAAAACACCGTAGTTATCTAAAAAAGAGATAACTCACATTGATTTCAGTCCGACATTATACCCTAATTCATACGAATAGTGTAAAAATTTATAAATTAATTCTCATTTTGATCTAAAATTGCTGAAAAATTGGCTAACTGCGGGCAAAAACCAATCAATTCTGGTGAAGCACAGAGTCCGGGAAAAGATTAACATAAATCCTTGCCAGGGTGCATTCATCTGAATAATAAAAAAGCACTTTGCATGCAAAGCTGCAGAAACTCCTCCTTAACCAGCCTGTTCCAAAATTGTTCCTGCAAAACCAGTCATCGCCTTACTTCTTTAATTTTTGGGCATCCTACTGTCCAACTAATTACCATAATGTCAAGTTGCTAATAAGCTTATGATTTTATGCCGAAAAATTACTTTGCTATTAAAAAAAAATGAGTTATAACTCTGACTTACCTGGATCATGGATTGACAGGTAGTTGGGGCAGCATAATGCTGAATATAATTTTTTCATGGAGTGAGAAAATGAACAGTAAAGTATTTTCGCAACGCTTCAATCGCGAATTGGCTTCTTTGGGATTCCCCGAAGAACTGACCGAAAAAATCAAGGCAGTTTCTAAAGTATTTGGTGTTTCACGTCATTTAGCAAATTCTTTAATTTTTGGTCACATACTTCCAAACGGAGAACAACTCCAAAGGATTGCAGAAATTTTAGAGGTCTGTCCACAATGGTTAGGTGGAGCAACTGACCGGAAAAAAACTTACGCAAGCCGGGAAGCCGCAGATAGTGTATAATAGTTAAAGTTGAGATAATTATTATATATTGTACAATGCTGTATCTGAGCCTGATTATCAGGAGTTGGATACAGTAACATAAACAAATTTTTATCTATTTTCGTCGTAAAAAGCCTATTTCGCGGATTATTACCATCATGGAATGCTTAAGTTTTTGTATCGCCAAATCAATTGATTTAGCACGTGTGGACACTTATTTTAAAAACTCTTCAAGTGAATTTACTTCGTTAAAAACACGCGATGTTCTTAAGTTAAGTGCCAATAACAATAAAGATCATACTATATTCATTTTTAAAAATGGTACTGTGGTTTCCTGGGGGATTAAACGTTACCAAATTAATGATTATTTAAATACGATAAAACTTCTGACCGATAAACCCGTTGGAATTTTGGTGCACGATGAATTTCATTATCAAATCAGTGACAAAACCACGATAGAGCCGCACGACTTCTTCGATGTGGATTGCTTAACTATCGAAGATGAGAGTGACGAACTCAAACTCAGTTTGTCTTATGGGTTTTCCCAGTCCGTGAAATTACAATATTTCGAAACGATTATTGATGGGCTCATTGAGAAATATAACCCGATGATCCAAACCCTTTCCTTAACCGGGGAGATGGAAATCAGCCGCACGCAGATACAACAGATTATCGGAGAAATCCTCGGGGCTAAAAGTGAGATGAATTTGATTAGTAACTTCCTTTATCATCCGAAATATTTTTGGCAGCACCCAACTTTAGAAGAACACTTCTCGATGCTGGAGCGTTACCTGCACATCCAAAGGCGTGTTAATGCCATTAACCACCGGCTGGATACCCTAAACGAAATTTTTGATATGTTTAATGGTTATCTGGATAATCGTCATGGTCATAACCTGGAAATTATTATTATCGTTTTGATCATTTTGGAAATCGTAGTTGCGGTATTAAATTTACATTTTTAATAAATTAATTTTAATAAGAGCAAATTAAGACAAAACAAGCTATTCTTTAGAAAAACGAAATATTTTTATTAAATCAATTATGCTGAGTAATACAAATCAACTTACTGAAGATCAAGTCGATGATCTGGAAAAACTAAAAGCGGTCTGCAAAAAAAAAGATGGCAGCGTTCCCAATTTATACACCCATTTACTTACCCAAAAAAGAAATTTACCTACAGTACTGCTGTACTATGATAAACAACAGCTGGCGGCATTCTTAAGTGTTTTTTTCTTTTATGAAGATGCGGTTGAAATCTCACTGCTTGTTCACCCCGATTATCGACATAAAGGCATTGCTAAAAAAATGCTTCACAACATCTTACCCCTTGTGAAGGAACAAGGTTTTTTCAAATTAATTTTTTCCAGTCCCTCGCATTTAAATGACCAATGGTTACCTAGTCTCGGTTTTACCTACATGCACAGCGAATATTATATGGAACGGCATGATTTGAATCCCTTGCTGGATTATAAAAAAAACCTGACTTACCGCACGGCAACAGAGAAGGATATCCCTTTACTTTGTGTTCTGGATGAAGCATGTTTTTATAAAACCCAATCCGAATTAATTCCTCGTTTTGAACACATATTGAGTGATAGAACCTATCAAATCATATTGGCTTTTGAGGACAATCATTTAGTAGGCAAGGCACATATACGTTGGCAAAAACATGGTGCAACCCTTTCTGATATCGCAGTATTGCCGGTTCGCCAGGGGAAAGGTTTAGGGACCGCCTTAATTTCTCACTGCATTAATTATGCTTTAAGTGAAGGCAAGCCCGATCTCAACCTCGATGTAGAAACACACAATCAAAAGGCTCTTAACCTCTACACGCGGTTGGGTTTCCTTACGGAAAACTCATGTGCGTACTGGGAAATTGATCTCGACAAATTACAAAAGCTCATTAAGCCCAAGCATAAAAATTAATTGCATCGGTTTGCTCAAAGCTTCAGCCCCTTTTGTGCAGGGCATGGGTAAACCCGCATTCTGCAAATAAAACCTCTTCAGAGAACTTGACAGGATTTAAACCCCGCCCTTAGTATTGTGCTGAAAAAGCGGAACAACTATTCTCTTCGTTATTTCAGCTTACAAGAAAGCTTCACCTATTAAAATTAAAAGGATCATTGATGAAAAAAAGGGTTGTAATAACCGGCATGGAAATAACCTCCTCCATAGGAACAGGTTTAAGCAAATTCTGGGAGGCTGCAAAGCAGGGGCAATGCGGGATAAAACGCATTCAAAATTATGATCCTTCTTTGTATCCAACACAAATAGGTGGTGAAATTACCGATTTTTCCCTGGACCATCTTCCAGAACTTAATAAAAGCAAACGGTATCCGCGGGTAGCTCAATTTGCGCTTTATTGCACCCATCATGCGATAGAGCAATCGGGACTTACTGTCCAGGAGCTCAGCAAAGCAGGGACCTTCATGGGCACGGGAATGGGGGGCTATCCTGAATCTGAAGCAAGCTATCAATTTTTCTTCGATAATAACTGGAGAAAGATGCAGCCGTTAACTGTGATTCGCGGAATGGCCAATTCCATTGCCAATTTTATAGCCATAGCATTTGGTTTGGGTGGGCCTAATTCAACTATTTCAAATGCATGTATTTCATCAGCTGACGCCATAGGTACTGCCTACCAGCAGATAGCTCACGGTAACATAACTACTGCAATTTGTGGAGGTACGGAAGCCCCTCTGTGGGAATCCATGATGTCCGCGTGGTGCAAATTAAAAGTGATGTCCACTAATAATGAACATCCCACCAAAGCCTGTCGTCCATTTGATTTAAACCGGGAAGGAATGGTGATGGCAGAAGGAGCCGGGATTTTAGTTCTGGAAGAATTAAACCAGGCAAGGGCTCGGGGAGCACCTGTTTTTGCAGAGATTATTGGTTTCGGCTCCAGCTGTGATGCCTTTCATATAACAGCCCCTTCTTCTGAAGGACAGCAACGCGCGCTTCAAGGTGCGCTCGATGATGCAAAACTATCACCGCGAGATATTCAGTACCTGAAAGCCCATGGCACCGGAACCCCTTTAAATGACCGGGTGGAAACGCAAACGATTAAATCATTATTTGGCGAAAGAGCTTATGAAATCCCCATTACTGCACAAAAATCAATGATTGGCCATGCAATTGGGGCATCTGGGGTAATGGAAGTAATTTCCACCTCGCTCAGCCTGCAACATGATTTGCTCCTACCTACGATTAACATAGAAACCCCGGATCCGGAGTGCGATTTGGACTATGTCCCTAATGAAGCACGTAAAAAGACAATTGATATCGTTTTATCCAATCATTTTGCTTTTGGGGGAGCCAATGCAGCATTGATCCTTCGAAGGTATATTAAGTAATTGGGGAGAATAATACGGTCCATCCCGCCCTTACGCTTGCCGCCTTCTCCCTAAGGAGAAGGGATTTCTTAAAAGCGAGCGGGTGGACTAAAAGTTTCTTTCCAGTATTGCGGCAGGGGTGGTGTTTATTTTCCCGCCATTAAAACATATAGCTCAGACTGAATAGTAACTCCGTAGTATATAAATGTGGCATACCGGGGCCTTGGTTCAGGGTCGCACCATCACCTCCCAGATAACTCTTACCCCAATCAGCAAATTCGACGCCCATGCCGACTTGCCAGTGAGGCGTTAACATTTTTTGTACCCCCGCCCCCAGTGTGTATGAAAATGCAACGACGCTTGAAGTAGTAAACCAATAGGTAGGATAAAGAACGGGATCAATGGTGGTGGGAGTCCAATCATGAGAATGATTCCAACCTACCCCAAAGCTTCCGCTAAGATATGGCTGCAGCATAGGAAAACAATTTGAGATTAGCTTGCCTTTAAATTCTGCCCTTACGTGGCTAATTTTATATTGATAGGTATATACATCAGGGACACCATTCACATTTACCGTACCTGATAGGGCTGCATCACTTGCGGCTGCTACTCCCAGACCAAATTGGGCAATAATGTTGGTCGTTCCGATAAAATGTTGCAACCCGAAGAAGAGTTCACCAGTTCCTAACCAATCTGATTTAGAATCAGCAATATAATAATCATTTTGTGGAGGAGGGAAAGGATAGAGATACTGATCTTTTCCTGGATCAGACCACGCAGGTCCACCGCTTACGGTAATAATCGAAGACCATACCTGGGGTAAAACTGGAGCATAGGGATCTTCGAAAGCACATACATTGAGCGAAAAAAAAGCACAAGTCCCTGAAATTAATAATTTTTTAAGCATACATATCCTTTGATTTTTCATCAAGAAACCGAAAGCATCCAGCCTAATTTTATACAGTATTTGGATCGACTTTTCTATACTTCACACATAGCAATTGGAGGTTTCTTGGGTATATAATCAGCTATTTTACAAAAAAAGGCTGACAAATGAGTTATTCACTATGTGATATAGCAAATAAGGTACAAGGGGTAGTCATAGGGGATGACTCAATTGAAGTTTCTTGCTTATCATCTATTGATGAGATTATTCCCGGCAGCCTGGTGTTTGCTGACAGTAAAGAAAATTTAAAATTGGCAGAATCCTCGCAAGCAGCTGCCATATTAGTCAATGGACAAATTTCCAGTTCACAAAAACCCTTAATCCAGGTAAAGCATCCATTTAAAGCATTTATCACCTTGATGCACCATTTCAATCCTCCGCAAAAAATTATTCCGGGCATTCATCCTACTGCCGTCATTGGCGAAGGGGTGCGTTTAGGGAAAGAAGTATTTATAGGACCTTATGTAGTGATTGAGGCCGGCAGTGTTATTGGCGATCACTGCGTTTTGAAAAGTCATATTCATATTGGCCGTGAAGTGACTGTAGGGGAAAATACCACTATCCACTCCCATGTCACTATATACGACACGTGTCACATTGGTTCCCGCGTCATTATTCATGCCTCTACTGTTATTGGTTCGGATGGTTTCGGCTATACTTTTGTTGATGGCAAACATCTTAAAGTTCCTCATATTGGACGTGTTATTATTGAGGATGATGTAGAGATAGGGGCCAACACGGCGATAGACCGCGCCACAATGGGAGCGACTGTTATTGGTGAAGGCACTAAAATCGACAATCTGGTTCAGGTCGCACATTCGGTAAAATTAGGGAAGCATAATATCTTATGTGGCTTTACCGGTATCGCAGGAAGCACCACTTCGGGCAATAATGTGATTTTTGCGGCCAATGTTGGGGTTAGCGATCACGTACGTATTGATGATGGCGTGATATTAGGCGCCCGCACCGGAGTACCACCCAACAAGCATCTGAAAGAGGGAAACATTTATTTGGGAAATCCAGCTCGTCCAAAAGATCTTGCCATTCAACATGAGTTAGGTGTAAATCGAATTCCCCTAATGCGTAAAAACATTAAGGCACTTTCGGAACAAATTGATTTATTGAAAAAACAACTTGCCAAAGAAGAGGCAGAGTAATTATGACTTCCCCCTTGATTCTCATTGATGGCTCATCCTATTTTTTTCGTGCATTCCATGCACTACCGCCTTTGACTAACTCAAAAGGGCAGCCCACAGGAGCGATTTATGGGGTAGCCAATATGATTAAAAAGCTGATTAAAGATTATCAGCCTGAAGAATTAGCTGTGGTCTTTGACGCCAAGGGGAAAACCTTCAGGGATGACTGGTATGCAGAATATAAGGCCCATAGGCCTCCTATGCCTGATGATCTCAGCTCTCAATTTGAACCTCTAATCCAGCTATTGCAGGCAATGGGACTTCCCATCTTGATTATCGAGGGGGTTGAAGCAGATGATGTGATCGGGACTTTAGCTAAGCAGGCCACTGAACAAGGGATTCCGGTAGTTATTTCTACTGGCGATAAAGATATGGCCCAACTGGTTAATGAACACATTACATTAATCAACACCATGAGTAATACCTCTTTAAATGTGAATGGAGTGCAGGAGAAATTT
Organism: Fluoribacter dumoffii NY 23; assembly: GCF_000236165.1. Classification (NCBI taxonomy): domain Bacteria; kingdom Pseudomonadati; phylum Pseudomonadota; class Gammaproteobacteria; order Legionellales; family Legionellaceae; genus Fluoribacter; species Fluoribacter dumoffii. The sequence continues at coordinate 3,569,976 of NZ_CM001373.1, forward strand.
GGAGTCAAGCCGGAGCAGGTTATTGACTACCTCACCCTTATTGGTGATAGCGTCGATAATATTCCTGGTGTCACTAAATGCGGACCCAAAACTGCGGTAAAATGGCTTGTCGAGTATCAAACCCTCGATAACCTGATTCAAAACGCCGGCAAAATCAGTGGTAAAATTGGCGAGTACTTACGCACCAGCATTCCCCAATTGCCCTTATCCAAAAAATTGGTAACCATCAAAACAGATGTGGTTTTACCCTTAAAATGGGGTGAGCTAAAACCCGCTCCGGTAAACAAAGAGCGCTTGATTGAATTAACGCGTGAATTTGAATTCAAGGGGTGGCTTAAAGAGCTTTTAGAGGCGGAAGAAAGTTCCTTGCAAGAAAAACAACCCGGTATTCCCGTGGAAGTAATTACGACTAACCAGCAATTAAACCATCTGCTTAATCAGTTGGAGTCAGCTGGCGTTTTTTGCATCAACACCGAAACAACCACCCTTGAGATTATGCTGGCCGAGATCGTCGGTATTTCGCTAGCCATGGAAGAGGGAAAAGCAATCTATATCCCCTTAACTCATATTGACGGAACCCCACAATTAATTCGCGAAGAAGTATTAACTGCGTTGAAACCGATATTGGAAAATCCGCATATTAAAAAAGTGGGAAAAAATCTCAAATATGATTATTCCGTTTTAAAAAATTATGGCATCACCCTAAAAGGCATCAGTTATGACACCATGTTAGAGTCCTATGTACTCAACAGCAGCAGTGGGCGGCATGATATCGATTCATTAGCCTTGAAATACCTGGGGCACAAGCCAATGACTTATGAAGAGATTGCTGGCAAAGGGGCAAGACAACTGCGATTTGATCAAATTCCCGTGGGTGAGGCAGCAGCTTATTCCGGACAAGATGCAGAAGTTATATTACAACTGCATAATAAACTCTTTCCTTTGCTCCCTGAGTCGGTGAAGCGTGTATTCAACGAAATAGAGATTCCATTAGTTACTGTTCTTGCGGATATGGAACGCCTGGGGGTATTGATTGATTCAGCGGCTTTGAAAAAGCATGGAACTCGTTTGAAAGAGCGAATCCAGGAATTAGAACGCGAAGCATTAGAACTGGCAGGCAAACCTTTTAATTTGAACTCGCCTAAACAATTACAAGAAATTCTCTTTGATTTACACAAGTTGCCTGTACTTGTAAAAACGCCCACCGGCCAACCCTCCACTGCGGAGTCTGTATTACTTGAATTGGCTTATGATTATCGGCTTGCTGCAGTGATTCTTGAATACCGCGGTCTGACTAAACTGGTATCTACCTACATTGACACATTACCTAAAAAAATTAATTTGCAAACGCATAGAGTACACACCTCCTATAATCAGGCGGTTACTGCTACAGGCAGGCTTTCTTCAAGTGAGCCCAATTTGCAAAATATCCCTATTCGGAGTGAAGAGGGCCGTCTGATTCGCACGGCATTTATTGCACCGGAAAACTGTCTCATCCTTGCTGCGGATTACTCCCAAATTGAGTTACGGATAATGGCCCACTTATCACAAGATGAAAATTTGTTAAAAGCGTTTGCTTTGGGTTGGGATATTCACGCAGCGACTGCCAGTGAAATTTTCCAGACGCCGCTTGAGGACGTCAGCAGTGAACAACGACGTAGAGCCAAAGCAGTCAATTTTGGATTAATTTATGGGATGTCTTCGTTTGGCCTGGCCAAACAAATCGGGGTGGAGCGCCAGGATGCACAATACTATATCGACATGTATTTCAAACGTTACCCTAAAGTCCTGGAGTACATGAATCGAACCCGCCAGCAAGCCCACCAGCTGGGCTACGTTGAAACATTATTCGGGAGACGTTTGTACCTTCCTGAAATCAATACCCGCAATATGGTGCGCCAGAAAGCGGCCGAACGCACGGCAATCAATGCTCCCATGCAGGGTACTGCGGCAGACATTATTAAGAAAGCCATGATTTCGATTGCAGCCTGGCAACAAGAACAGGACAATGCGCCGGCAAAAATGATCATGCAAGTACATGATGAATTGGTTTTTGAAGTGAATAAGGAAGAAGTAGAGGCCAGTAAGAAAATTATTCGGGAATTGATGGAACAGGCTGTAACCCTTTCTGTTCCCCTGGTCGTTTCTATTGGAACCGGCAGCAATTGGGATGCTGCCCATTAAGGCCTTATTTTATGTATGGTGCGTTGCCCAATAAATATTCAACGCATCCCCATATTCAAGAGGTTTGATAATTTGTCCTCTGACATTTAAATCCTTAATCGCGAGCTTATCCTCTTTTGTATAGGCATTTGTCAAAATAAATACTTCTGTAAAAGCTAAAGAAGGTTCCTTACGAATAATTTTTAGCAAGTCAATTCCATTTACTTTAGGCACATTAATATCAAGAAGAATTACTTTTGGGTGAATTTTTTCTTGGCCATCGCGACCAAATAATTTATTTAAAGCTTCTTCACCATTCGAAGCAACTTCGATAGCACAAGTTTCTTTAACTTTTTTAAATATCCGCTTTACACCCTCGACATCTACAACATCATCCTCGATATAAAAAATATCTACGGTGTTTTCGTGGGTTTCCATAGCATTCTCCTTCCACATTCCTGTAGTTAAAATTTGTGGAATACTGGGAAATTATTGCTAAAAACTTAGATAGCATCAAAACCAAACCATACCTTAAGTTAAGTATAGTACCAATTAACTCAAGTAATAAAAAATATAAATTATTGCCTATAATTTATAGTACATAACTTAAGGAAACCAATTATGTATCAACTGGATAAAACAATCCATTTTATGCTTGTAGATGATGATGCGATAGACATTAAAGACATGCAGAGAACCTTCAGGAAAAATAATATTCCAAATCCACTGCATGTGGCAACTAATGGGTTAGAAGCCTTAAATAAATTATTGGGACAAAACGGAGAGAAAAAAATAAGCCCTACCCCCAGAATAATAATTTTGGACATTAACATGCCTAAAATGAACGGTATCGAATTTATGAAAAACATCCGGGCCCACAAACAATTAAAGTCACTCCTGGTTTTTATTCTTACTACCTCAAATAATGAAAAGGACATCATGGATGCATACAATTTAAACGTCGCAGGTTACATCGTAAAACCATTTCAGATTTCAGATTTTATGGAAATCATTTCATCATTGCATCATTATTGGAATTTGCTTGAATTTCCGAACAAAAAATAGGAAGTTTGGTTATATTTTTTTAAGCTCTTTAGGCCAGGTAAATGACATGGTAGTCCCATGCCCTACTTGCGATTGAACCATCACTTTTCCGCCTTGAGATTCGACAATTTTTTTCACAATACTCAAACCTATTCCCGTAGATTCCAATTCATCCCGTGATTTAAGCGTTTGAAAAACGATAAATATTTTATCAAAAAATTCTGGAGGAATTCCGGGTCCATCATCTTTTATAGTAAACAGGTAAAAGGAGCCCAATGATTCAGCCTCAATTTTAATTGTACCTTTCTTTCGATGATGATGTTTTATGCTATTGCTAATCAAATTGGAAAATACCTGCACTAAGGGAATCTTCGCTGTTTTAAACGTGGGTAGATGTTTAGGATAACAAATTTCAAATCGGCCCTCGGGATTAAGGTTTTCCATAACCTCTTGCAAAACTGCTTTTATATCCACAAGTTCAACATTCAAGTCAATACGGCCTGCACGCGAATATTTTAATATCCCATCAATTAAGTTGGACAAGCGTAATGTCCGTTGCCGTAATAATGCCAAATGCTCTTTTGATTTCTCATCCAACTTGTCGGCATTATCCTCTTCAATCCAGGTAGCCAGTCGTTCGATTGCACGCAAAGGAGCTTTTAAATCATGTGAGGTAATGTATGCAAAGTGTTCCAATTCTTCGTTGGTCTTAATCAATTGATCTTCAATACGCTTTGCTTCGGTAATGTCTTTGGAAATGATGAGGTAACCAACTGGGTTGCCTTTATCGTCCCGTCGCAAGGTTAAGGTAACTGACGCAACAAAACGGGTGCCGTCTTTGCGAACCCGTTCAAACACTTCCTCCGCTTTTCCATCCTGCAATCCCCTTTGCATAAATTCCTTGGCCGCTCCGGATTTAACATCTTCAGGAAGATGCAAATCGAGGATATTTTTCTTGTTAATCATTTCAGAGGCATGAAACCCGTAATTACGGAAAGCCCCTTCATTCCATACGATTATTTTTCCGTTTAAATCTGTAGCTATAATGGAGTATTCAAGGGAACTTTCAAGTATATTTTGCAGAATGCTTTTTGCATAAAAAGTGTCTTCTGTCTTTAAGGTTTGCACTTCTTGGTCGAGCATGTCTTTTTCTTGCATACCCTCTCCTTCCCTTGTTTTTTTAGCCCTCCTCAATTTTTGGCTTAAAGAACCAAGAGTTTTCTTTCCCCTCTTTTTTTTATGTTCGTGAAATACATTTTTTTTCGAACCAGAAGCATTCTGTGTCCTTTCAAAATTCATAGTCAATTCCCTAAGAGAAAATTTTAACGATGTTAACTGAAAAAGGGATCACTATTATTATAGCTCTGTTTCAAGGACTTGCTGGATTCCGGGTGCTTGTTCAGGTAAAAAAGGGCAAAATAGCCGTTTTGATGTAAAAATTTACTTTTTTCCGTCAGCGCCTAGAGACAATCAAGATGATAACTAACTTGCCTTTTCGCATGAGTTACATGTGAGTAAGCTTGTTGTTTCTCATTGACCGCTTCGTCAAAATAATAAGCCCAGGTTTTTTTAATGCACTCCGGAGTTACTGTTTTGGCCCAGGTATTGAATCCATTAACCAAGCGGTTATGTTGAGTAAACGTTTTGGCAAAAGCGCTACGCATAAATTCGGAGTCTGACCAGGCAATTAAGGGAAGATGGGGATATTTTTGCAGAATAACAGCTGCAAGTTGGGGGCCATGAGTTGATAATTCATTAATTAAATTCAATTCACCATCAATAATAACCAAATCGGGCAGCTGGGTATCTAGGAAAGACAAAGCATCCTGGCTAGTACTTACCACCTCTATTGACACTGATGCAATTACTGATTCCAATAGTCGAGACAAGCAAAAAGCGTTAAAAGCACTGTCTTCAATAATTAATACACGCATCGCATCCGGGCTCCCTGTTAGTTCGTAATTTAGTATAAAGATCAAACCTTAAGGAAGAATTAAGAAATAATTTTTAGAAAGATTTATTTTTTATTTTTATAATAGAAAATGAAGCAATTATTTGAGATGAACATGTTTGATATTAAAGCCGAGGTAGTGGATGCGGAGAATAGAATTCGTCACCACATCCGTGAAACTCCCTTAGATTTCTCGGTTCCATTGAGTAACCTGACGCAGGTGAATCTTTTTTTGAAATGTGAAAATTTACAATATACCGGTTCCTTCAAAGTACGGGGGGCCTTGAATGCCTTATTGTCTATTAATAACAGACAACAAAAAGGTATTGTAGCCGCATCAACAGGAAATCACGGCGCTGCTATTGCTTATGGATTAAATAAGCTCAATCTTCCGGGTATTATTTTCCTTCCAGAAAATGCAGCTGCCACTAAAAAAGAAAATATCGGTTATTACACGCAATCTTTAAAACTTTATGGCAGGGATTGTGTGGAAACTGAACTGCATGCACTCGAGTATGCAAAAGAACAGGGTATGATGTACATATCACCCTATAATCATTTGCAAGTGATTGCCGGTCAAGGGACTATAGGTCTGGAACTAAAACGTCAGCTGGATTCCATCGATGTGATTTTTGTTCCTGTGGGCGGAGGGGGGTTAATCGGAGGAGTGTCCGGATATATTAAAGCGGTTTCACCCAAAACCAAAATTGTAGGTTGTTTGCCTGAACACTCCCCTGTTATGTCAGAATCAGTGAAAGCAGGAAAAATAATTTCGCTGGAAACCTTGCCGACGCTTTCTGATGCAACTGCTGGAGGTTTAGAGCCAAACTCAATGACTTTTGACCTCTGTCGTGATTATGTGGATGAGTTCATTTTAGTTTCGGAAAACGAAATTAAAGCGGCCTTGCTGACCGTGTTGAACATGCACCACTTATTAGTCGAGGGAGCTGCTGCCGTAGCTCTGGCGGCCTTTTTAAAATGTGCGCCCCTCTATCAGAATAAAAATGCGGTTGTTCTTTTAAGCGGTGCCAATATAAGTCTGGAAACCTTAAAAAAGGTGTTGACCAATTATTGAATTGGGAAGATGGTGAGGTGGGCAGCTTAACGCGCTCCACCACCCACACCGCCAATACCCCCATGGCCACTTCCTCCTTCCCCGGAACCTTCTCCACCAAAACCTTTCTCATTAGTTGAGGAAAAGGGTTTATTCACCGTGCAGGAGCTAATAAATAAAGCCGCCCCAAACAAACACAGCACCAAAATAACTTTTTTAAATGGGTTCATTAGTGACATGAGTTATTCCTTTTTGGTTCACTCCGTAATGTATGGCGTCTGCTTAAGACCTCTTTGATGGTTAGACAATAAAGACTTTCTTTTAAAATATAATACAGGTTGGCAGAAAATTCCTAATGGGGGCCTTCCCTTATTAAAAATAAGAATCAGCAACAAGCTCATCAATTACCTTTCTTGCCTTTTCGATTTCCAATGGGTTGGTACCGGATAATCGGGCCCATACAATTAAGGCCTTCCACAATGCCCATCCGCGGGCACGTGCCCAGGTGGCTTTATCAAGCTGCAAGGTATTTCTAAAAGTTTCGCGGCTCTCTGCTTTAAAAAAGGTCCAGGCAATCACCAAATCACAAGCCGGATCACCTATGGCCAATTGCCCAAAATCAATAACTGCACCCAGACGCCCCCCCTTTACCAATAAATTGCCGGGGGCAATATCTCCATGGACCCAAACTGGCTCAGATTGCCAGACTTCTTTAAGTGCTTCAGTCCATATCGAAGAAATAATTTTTACATCTATTTGCTGATGCAAAATAGTAATTGCTGCGCGCGTCTCTGCATCATAGGTCTTTAGTGGTCCTCCGCGAAAGAAACTGTGCTCGCCAGCTAAGGGCCCACCCTTGGTTTTAACATTCTGTAATTGCAGCAAAAATTGGCCTAAGTCGGCGGCAAATTGATTCATATCGCTAATACGTTCAATTGATGCAGTGTCACCTTCTATCCACTGATAAATGGACCACGGCCAAGGATAATCTTTGCTTGGTTTACCTTGTGCTAAAGGTCTGGGAATTGGCCAAATAAGATGAGGGGCAAGGTAGGGCAACCAATACTGTTCCTTTTCTACTTGAAGCGCATAGGATGCGTCGCTGGGAAGGCGGACCGTCATGTCGGCGCCTAAGTGGAAAGTCCTATTGTCCCAACCACTAAACTCCACCGGTTTAATGGCTAAATCTGACCATTGGGGAAATTGTGAGTTAATCAGTTTGCGTACAAGTGAAACATCGATAGGTAAAGTCATAATTGATTCCGCAAAACAGGCGTTGCTCCCAAAGGGTACCCAACACTTATCCGATTTTTTTGAGGAAAAGCCTATACCTCAACATCATGCGCTAACAAGCGTCGGTTCGCCCGAAAATACGTTGCAGGTGAATATTCCAATAAATCAGAGAGTTTTTCCATGTAAATACAAGCAAAACGATCCACTTGATAGGCAAAATAACTTTCCTCTGCGCCCGCCCGAAAAATTCGCTCCCATTTTGGATTAAAATAGTTTTTTTGTTCTTTCAGCAATTTGGTTAGCTGCGCATCAATCCTGCTGATTTGTGCTTGCAGTTCCTGAATTTCCTGACTGTGTTGTTTGGACCCCTCATCAATCATTTTGGTGTATAAATTGACGTATTGTTGTTCCAAATCTTTTTTTATATCCATTGCTTCGCTGATTTCTTTCTCTATAGGCATGGCCCGTGCCTGGGCGGCAATTTCCTCCCCAAGCTCTTCAACGACCAAGGCAGTTCGCCAGTTGCAATCTTTCTTCAAGCGCAGGATATCGCCATAGATATGATCCCCAATATAAAGAATTTCATCCCCCCGAACATGCAAATCTTCGGTAAATTTCTTTGCATTACCTCCTTGATATACTCCGGGAACTATGGGACCAATTATATTGGTCATGGTGCCATTTACCGGATTAACTGCTAAAAAACGCAAGTTATCATAAAAAAAGCGAGGCTTATTCGCTAAAGTAATGACAAATTCAAATAAATTAATCCAGCTTTCACCTTTCTTTAAAAAGGGGTTAATCGCATATTCCAATAAAAGCTTTGTATAGGAATAATCGGAATTAGTCAGTATAAATATTTTTTTACCATGATGAATAAAATGCTTCAAACCTTCGACTAATGCGCGTTCCTTGATCACATAGGTAGGTAAATTTTTACTGATAATAGTTTTTAAGCTGCCGTCCGAGTGTACCTTATCTACACAAAATTGGACGTCTTGGGCGATGTTTTGATAACCGGGGATTTCATCCGCATACTCCGTATCTTTCAATTCGACTAACTGCCCATATAGAACACAAAATGCAATCGAAAAAGCAGTGTCGATGGCCATATAGTTGGGATCACCCAAATCAACATAAATGCTGCGGTAAATTTTCTGCTGCTCTGCAAAATCAATGGGTTTGGTGCCATGATAACTTTGCCGAATGGCCCCGTAGCGGCTCAGTTTTAAGATGTTGCCGTTCTTACTGTCGATGACTAAACCCCGAATTGCATCGTGATAATTAAAATTTAATTTCTTAATCGCTTCGGGATAATGTTTCACCTCTACCAATTGTTCTTTAACCAGCTGATAAACCAAAGATTCAAAGTTTTCAGAATTGTAACGAATCAAGGTGTGATCCATATCCAGACCAATTAGCTTAATCTTTTTCATATTTAAAATTCGGTTTACATAAACTTTGTGTTCATTCATCAGATTAAACCTGTTTGTTAAAAAGTAGTCTGGTTGAGTTCGCATAACCCCGAAGCACAAGCCGTTTGTTTTGCGCACTCGTTACTTGGGGATGCTGATTCCTCTATTTCACGCGCTTCACACCATCTGAAGATGCAAGCAAGATAACATCCGCTGCCCGATGTGCAAATATACCATTTTCCACCACCCCGGTGATCCGGTTAATCCGGTCTTCCATTTCCAAAGGGTCGTTGATAGTTAAATTAAAAACATCCAGGATTATATTACCGTTATCGGTAACAAAACCCTCTCGGTACTCCGGATCACCTCCCAATTGCACCAATTGGCGGGCGACCATGCTTCTTGCCATGGGAATAACCTCTACTGCCACAGGAAATTGTCCTAAACGGGTTACCAGTTTTGACTCGTCCACAATGCAGATAAATTGTTCTGCCATTTGGGCTACAATTTTTTCGCGCGTATGGGCACCACCACCGCCTTTAATCATTTCGCCATGTTCTGTTACCTCATCTGCGCCATCAATATAAACTGGAAGATCCACTACTGAGTTCAAATCAATCACCGGGATACCCTCTTTTCGAAGCAAGGCTTCCGTTGCTTTGGAGCTTGATACACAGGCATCTATTTTATGTTTTATAGCAGCCAATTCTTTGATAAAGAAATTAACTGTAGATCCGGTACCTACACCTACCACCGTGTCATCTTCGATATATTGCAATGCGGCTTTCGCCGCTTTCATTTTTAATTCACTCATTAAGTGCCGCTCCCCTTCTTTGCCTTACAATTTCATATAAAGACACCCCAGTAGCTACAGAGACGTTTAAACTGGAGACACTGCCTGCCATCGGCAAAGAAAATAAACCGTCACAATTTTCGCGGGTCAAGCGTCTTAATCCTTCTCCTTCAGCCCCCATCACGATTGCTACATTTCCAGTGCAGTCTGTTTGGTACAGGGAATGGCTTGCCTCACCGGCTGCCCCATAAATCCACACCCCATGTTCCTTCAAGAGCTTCATGCTGCGCGCCAAATTGGTCACCCGCACTAGAGGAATCGCCTCTGCCGCACCGCAAGCGACTTTACTGACTACAGGAGTGATGCTTGCACTTTTGTCTTTGGGAATCACTACAAAATCAACCCCGGTTGCATCTGCAGTGCGTAAACACGCGCCCAGATTATGCGGGTCTGTGACTCCATCGAGGATAAGAATCAAAACCGGTTGTTTACTCGATTCCAATAAGGCAAGCAAATGGGATTCATTATATTCAGGTAAAGAAGAGGCTGCGGCAACAACTCCCTGGTGAGTAAAATCTGCAAAACGCTGATTCAGCTTTTGCATACTCAATTGTTCAATACTAACGCCGGCTTTGCGGGCTTTATCGATAATATCCTGCAGCCGCTTGTCCGTACGGTCTTCACTGATGTAGAGTTTCTTAGTGACTCGATGTGGATTGATTAACAAAGCAGAAACCGCATGCACCCCATAAACATACTGCTCACTCATGACTTACTGTTTCCTCTATGGGCTCAAAATCAATTTTACGTTCATCCAAATCAACACGAGCGACTAGGACCGTCATTTTATCTCCCAAACGATATACATGGCCCCCACGTGTTCCAATGAGCCGATGTTTCACTGAGTCAAAAGTGTAATAATCATTTTTTAAAGACGTCACATGCACCAAACCTTCAACATAAATTTCATCAAGTTCCACGAAAATCCCAAATCCAGTCACTGCAGAAATTCGGCCTTTGAATACTTGTCCTAATTTATCCTGCATGTACTCGCATTTTAGCCAGGTTACCACTTCCCGTGTCGCTTCATCGGCCCGCCGCTCGGTCATCGAGGCGTGTTTACCCAGGCGATTCATATCGTCATGCGTATAAGCGAATTCCGCAATTGGGTTATTATCGAGTAAATGGCCAATCGCCCGATGAATTAATAAATCAGGATAACGCCGGATGGGTGATGTGAAATGAGTATAGGCAGAATAAGCCAAGCCAAAATGCCCTTCATTGGCCTCCACATATTGCGCTTGTTTCAAAGAGCGCAGCATCACCGTTTCAATAAGGTGTTTATCCGGTCGGCCTTCGATTGCATTCATTGTACGTTGAAAATCTTTGGGCCCCGGTTTTTTTCCGCCGCTCAATTGCAAGCCCAACTCACCTAAAAACTGTCTTAATGCCGTAATTTTATCTTCTTCAGGCGCAGCATGCACCCGGTATAATGTAGGGATTTTGGCCTTTTCTAAAAATCGGGCCGTGGAAACGTTCGCAGCCAACATGCATTCTTCTATTAGTTTATGCGCATCATTGCGGATCACTGGAACTATACATTGAATTTTTTTATTTTCATCAAACTCAATGCGGGTTTCAGTAGTCTCAAAATCCATAGCCCCCCTAAGCTTACGCGTAACCAGCAAAACCTGGTACAAATCATGAAGAGCTTGTAAAGTAGGCCATAAAGAAGTGTGTTGTTCATCAGTACTCCCCTGCTCAAGCCAGGAACCTACCTGGGTATAGGTCAAGCGCGCATGTGAATGGATGACTGCACGATAAAAACGGGAACGGGAAATCTTTCCTTCATTACTGATTGCCATTTCAGCAACCATACAGAGTCTGTCGACATGCGGGTTTAATGAACATAAACCATTGGATAACGCTTCCGGTAACATGGGAATTACTTTACCAGGAAAATACACTGAATTACCTCGACGCGCTGCTTCTTTATCGAGTGCAGAATCTTGCATTACATAATTACTGACATCAGCAATTGCAACATATAATTGAAAGCCGCCTTTTGGTTTCTTGTAACAATAAACTGCATCATCAAAATCTTTCGCATCTTCGCCATCAATGGTCACGAAGGGCAGCCCCCGCAGATCGGTGCGTCCTCTAATTTGTTCCTCCGTAACATGCTGCGGAATTTTTGCAACGTCAATGCTCACATCTTCTGGCCATTCAAAGGGGATTCCATGGGCATAAAGTGCAACTTGAATTTCCATGCCTGGCGCCATATGCTCGCCCAAAACATGAATGACTTTCCCTATGGCTTGAGTCCGCTTGCTGGGGTAGGTTATCAATTCAACCAAAACAATTTGACCATTTTTAGCACCATTCACCATTTCTTGAGGAATAGAAATATCCTGGGTGAGATGTTTACTGTCTGGCAAAACAAAATTGACCCCATGATCGGTGAAAAACCGTCCCACAACTGTCGCATTGGCATGCTCAATCACTTCGTGGATTTTCGCCTCCGGCCTTCCGCGGCGATCCACGCCAACCTGATAGGCCAGCACCACATCTCCATGCATCACTGCCCGCATTTCTTTCGCAGACAAAAACATATCTTCGGAACCGTCATCAGGAATAAAAAAACCATAACCGTCTGGATGTCCTTGCACAGTACCGCGCGACAGGTTAATTCGTTGCATTAAACAAAAACGGCCGCGCCGGTCTTGCATAATTTGTCCATCGCGCAACATAGCCTTAAGTCGAAATCCCATGGATTCCTGCTTGCGTTCATTGCTGATATGCAATTTATCGAATAATTGATTGCGCGACATCGGCTTACCGTATTCATTAAGAATTTCCATAATGAATTCGCGGCTAGGGACAGGATCAGTATATTTTTCACTTTCTCGTTTATAAAAGGGGTCTTTTGATTTCTTGCTCACGTATATCCTGTTTGTATTTTGTTGTCATTGTATGAATTTATCCTTTATCAAGTCATTTTCTACCACTTATCCATGAAAGTAGCAAGATAAGCGGTATTTAGCATACTTATTGCTTCGATACAGGAATTACAAATCCACGCGCGCCCACTGCCGCAGTCAATGCCGATAAGGACATATCTTCTGCTGCCCAAAAAGTACTGCTTTTGTCCTTGGCAGGAATTTTCACCCCTTTCCATTTACATACTGCAATAAGCCCCTCACAAGGTACTTGTTGTTCATGACCGGGTTTGGATTCAATGCAATTTAAAGCAAAAGGACCTTTATTTAAGGACAATGCAGACCAGTTCCCCGCTTGTAATCGAGTTGTCCAGCCCGCACTGGCGCTTGGATTGGTGACTGGGTGGGTAATCCATAAATCAGTAGAGGCGAGATTATGGATAAATATCAGGCTGCTTTTTTTAGCTTTCAGGGTCACTGATTCCCCTTGAACTGCAATGGCCTGGCATCCAGCAGGCAAAGTTGATTCAGCGGCCACACCAAAGGCCCAGAGTGAACAACACAAAAAAATCAAACTTCTCATGACCTTCCCCCAAAATAGAAAATAATTGTTCTCTAACGTAAGCAGTTCAAAATAAAATTATATAATTAGCTATGTTGCTTGTCAGCCTTACTTGCTAAAATCAGCATGAACTTCTCATGAGCCATTATCAATATGCATATCTGGATTGATGCTGATGCGTGCCCCAAAGTAATTAAAGAAATTTTATTTCGCGCTGCAGTCCGTACCAAAACGCCGCTCACTTTAGTGGCCAATTCTTTTATTTCCTATCCTAACTCACCTTTTATTCGCTCAGTCCAGGTCACTAAAGGTTTTGACAGCGCCGATCATTACATCATGGAACATGTACAGCCCTTCGATTTGGTTATTACCGCCGACATTCCTCTGGCAGCAGAAGTTATTGCTAAAAAAGGGTTGGCAATTAATCCTCGTGGAGAGGAATATAACGAAGCGTCCATCAAACAACGTTTGAATTTAAGAGATATACATGAACAATTACGCGCATCAGGTCATTATTCAGGTGGGCCGGCGGCATTAAGTATCAAGGAAAAAACTGCTTTTGCCAATGCTCTGGACCGATGTTTGGCAAAGAAAACACAAAATTAGTTTTAAATCAATGAGATGCTCCTAAATTTGACAAATACTCACGGGCAACCTAGATTTTAAGTAGGTTCAAAATGGACTTTGGCATGAATTTTAGAAAGCGGGTTACGCATCTTTTATTAATTCTATTCTTATTTACCGGAAATGCATCTGCTGACAATAAACAATCCATTATGGTAGGCGTTTCCAAATTTGCCCCCCCTTTTTCTGCAGCCGATACAAGTAATCATTATTTTGGTTTTTGTATTGATATCATGAATGAAATTTGCAAACGGCTTAATGAAACATGTGAATATAAGGCCGTGACCTTACAAGATCAAATGGATAACCTGAACTCGGGTAACATTGATATAACTTTCCCCCCTTATCCCATACCCAATATAGGCGCACAGGGCTACATTTACAGTTTGCCTTATATGACCAGCAATGGACAGTTCTTAACCACGTCTTCCAATATAAAAACTCTTGCGGACATTAAAAATAAACGGATAGGTACAGTTCGGGAAACCCATCTTAAAAGCATGCTTTTACTGTATACAAGTGCAGATAACATTAAAGAATATCCAAAAGTTTCTTCGATGATTATGGCCTTACTTAATGATGACGTTGATGCAATAATTATGAATATAAATATTTTTAAGTACCTTACTATCAATAAAGTAATCGACTTTAAAACCGTAGGCAATCCCGTTATTTTGGGGAATGGCTATGGGATCATGGCACTCCCAAAGAATACCGATTTAATTAATAAAATAAATAAAGTGTTGCTACAAATTGAAAACGATGGAACCTATGAAACAATTTATAATAAATATTTTGGTTCCAATTTGTAGCTCCAGACAGTATGCGTTAAACTGGCATCCATTTTCAAAGATACAGGAATAAACATGCCAGACAGTATTAATGTCTCAGACATAACCACTCTCCATAAAAATTGTATTATTCATTGGAAAGCCTCAGGCATCGTGCACCAACACCAGGACTTCTATCGTTTGATTGAAGAAAACCATGCATTTAACTATCAACTTTGGCACGCAGAGGATAGAGCTCGGCGGGATGATCAGGGATATGAGTTCGTATATCAGGCCAAAAGAGAAATTGACCGCTTCAATCAATTGCGCAATAACCGTATGGAAGCAATGGATGAATGGCTTTTCAACACCCTGCAGCCGGAACATTTTAAAAACTGTCCGGTTAACTCGGAATCCCCGGGAATGATCATTGACAGACTTTCTATTTTATCCTTGAAATCCTATCATATGGAGCTGCAAAGCAAGCGCGAAGATGCCACAGAAGAACATCGGAAGAGTTGTGCGCAAAAGTTAATGGTCATAAATCAACAATTGGAGCAATTATCGCAGTGCCTGCAAGAATTGCTTGCAGATGTTAGAGAGAAAAAACGCACTTTCAGAATTTATCATCAATTTAAAATGTATAACGATCCTAATCTAAACCCCGAATTGTACTGCCGCCGAGGGTAGTTGAAGTATGCTGGGTGAGATCAGTATCGCTTCTTGAATGAGGTAAGGTGCGGTCGGGGGAGGTTTTTTGAGGGTTGAGGTTTTTATGAAAGAAGAAACTCCAGGAAGAGAAAAATGAACCGCCTCTCGACAGGGAATCCGGGGCTTTGTTTTTGACCTGCTCACCTGATTCCCCTTTTGACTGGGTTTTTATTTTGCGCACCGACCCCTCTTCAAGATTGGTTTCTTTGGTTTTGGGAGCGTTAGGTTGACCTTGGGGGGAACGCCCCAGGCCACGTGCCAAAGCCCTGAGACCTAAAACAGATGAAAAAAGTACCCCGTTGGCAATCGCTAATGCCCCCATTATTGGCGTATCATGCAAATGTCCTTCCGCGTCGATTTCCTGCGTGGGGGTCATAACAAAATTAGAAAAATTATATCCCTTCGATAGACCTGAGGCGAGAGAGCGCCCCACTTCACAACGTTCCTGAAAAAAACTCTGGGGTGAGGAACTGATCGCAAGCCCATCTTTTAATGAAGTCTTAAAATTATCTGAGGTTAAAATACTCGTATCATTTTGTGCTTCCAAATTTTTCTTCATTTCCTGGATTTGGGCAAAAGGATGGTCTTTCTCATTTTCAATTTTTTGCTGCTGCAAGAATTGATGATGGGTATACAACATATAAGCAGTCATACCAATCATTAATGCCAAGCCAGAGATAATAAAGCCAGCGAGTAATAAAGGAGGAAAGGTACTTGCGGTAATGAGGCATACGGAGGCCACCGTAAATAAAATACTCGTCACTACACCATAGGCAAATAACCCATATTTCATGCCGAGCAAAGCCGCAGTTAGATAAGTGTGGCTTGTCTGGTTTTGCAATAATTCGCGTTCTTCTTCAAACTCGCGAATCAATTGGCAAAGATTTTGTTTTAATAGAAAGATTTCCAGGAGATCTTCTGTTTTACGATGATCGTTCAACTCAAGTAATTTCGCGTAAGTCAGTTCCAATTCTTTGGTTGTGAGTGCCAACTTACATCGGGTTTGGGTAATTTCCAAACGTAGTTGAAAATCGTATTCTTCATAAATCCGTGAAACAACGCAGGCTAATGTATAAAAAGCGCCGAGTACCGACATGGCGATAAACAGAGGGGGAGCAAAAATTGCAAGACTCCCAACGCCCATGTAAAGATATAAACCATCAATTAATCCACCAATCCCTACGGCAAAATAAGCTTGAAGGCGCTCATTGACGTCCTGATATTTAATGCGCGATAAATAGGAGGAGCGGTCTATGGGTGTTAATGAGGTCAACTGCTGGATTTCAATTAAAAGCTCTTTGTTCTCATTCATGAACTTTTTACGTTGCTCGACCATTCCGCGTATCCAGTAGCGATTGGCGGCAGCAAATAGACCTAATACCAAACCTACAGGGACAATCATATATTTAAGGTCCATCCCACTGATCAGACTTAAAACCTGGACTGTACTTCGCCATCCTTTATACGCATTTTTTAATCCCTTCATCACATCCCGAAAATAGGGCCAGGCAGCTGCTATGAATTTTTTTACTGAATCATTTTCTTCGCCGTCAAACACGCTTGCGAAAAAGGAAAAAGACACTAAAAAAAGTGCTTCGGCAGTAACTGCAGCAATCCCTTCGGGTGAGGTTAATATTCGATGGATGGAAACCGGATCATTCTTGGCGAGAAATACTTCTAAAAAGTATTTAAACATGCTGTAAGAAGAGCTTAGAGAATCCAGTACGGCATAAGCGTGGTAAATATAGCGGTCTTGGTCAAGTTTTTGAGCGAGGAGTCTACTTTGCGCGTCGATACGGCCGGCAATAGCCAGGAGGAAAACGAGTTCTTTTGAATTTAAAAAAGATGAACTTTTTTCGTCCTTATTAGACATTCTTACACACGGAAATGGCCGTAGTTAGGATGGCGCGAATTATATAGATAATTGTGCTTGATGTCAATAATCACTTCATCCTGAATCAAAAAAACACAATTATAGGGCTAATTGATAATGATATCATACCCAGTCCGTACAAAAAATATTTCTTTAAACTCAATTAGTGTTGTGACTTGGGAGCCAAACCTGCTACGATATTGCACTAATATAAACAACTCAGGAAAGAGGATTAAATGAGACAAATACTTGCTCTCTTTATTTTTGCAGTACTAATGACTGGATCTGTTATGGCATCAAATGAAACACAAATTTATGGTTATGTTGAGAAAGTTTCGTTCCCGGAGAAAAATTTAACTCTTTCGGCAAAATTGGATACTGGAGCCAAATCCGCTTCTTTGAATGCGACCAACATCACTGAAATTACTAAAAATGGCGTGCCCTACTTACGTTTTATTGTCCCGACCAAAACGGGTGACTACCAATTTGAAGCTGAGTACAAAGGACGGGTAAAGATAAAAGTTCGCGATGGGGAACATGGATCTGAAATATTAGCCCACGCACCAATTAAACGTCCCGTTGTCCTGCTTAGCATACAACTTGGCGATAAAGTACGCACAATTAAAGTGAATTTAACCAATCGCAAGCGTTTTCTTTATCCTTTACTTTTAGGAAGGGATGCAATTATTGCTTTTAATGGTGCGGTTAATCCTGCACTGACCTTTACGTTAAGAAATCAGAGCATTAAGAAACAATGAAAAACAACACGCGTCATGTTTATGGGCTTATTTTTACTTTATTTATCCTGGGAGCAGGGATTTTTTTGTACCGGCACTTTGTCCTAGATGTCCCTTTGACTGACACAGAAACAATAAACAGTTGGACAATTGAATCGAATTTGCGCTTTATTGCCGACCCTAATACGCCGATTAAGGCGAGTTTTAATATTCCCTATTTACCGCCACATTTCGCCATTCTTGATGAGTATTTTGTATCAAGAAATTATGGGGTAACAACCAATTTAAATGGGGATAATCGGGAGACAGTTTGGTCAATAAGGCGTGCTCATGGCCCACAATCCTTATACTACAGGGCCATCTTTCGCCAAACGGAGGGAAATGAATCCCCCCTCGGGGCCCCTCCAGCAGTAAAAACCCAACCTCTTGAAGAAAGTCAAAAATCTGCAGTTGAAACCATTACCAATCAGGTAAGACAGTCCTCAGCCGACATTAAAACCTTTGCTCAAAGCACCGTTAAAGAATTAAATAAAAAAGATGGCAATGCCAAGTTATTGACTGGCAATGATTTTAGTGATGAGCATCTTATCAATGCAGCAATTCTTATTTTGAATCAATCTAAAATTTCTGCAATCCCGGTCAAAGGGATTTATTTATCCCAAAAAAATAAAGCCGAGCTCAGTTCATATCTGGCCGTTTTCAATGGCAAAAACTGGGTTTATATTAATCCTAAAACAGGAAGTGCGGGGCTGCCTAAAGATTTTCTAATCTGGCAGTATGGTAATGAACCGGTATTTAATGTTGAAGGTGGAAAAAAATCTCAATTCAGCCTTACCGTATCGCCCACCCCCATTAATGCATTAAGCATTGCCAAATCGAGAGGATTGCAATCAGACTCACAGCTGTTACGGTTTTCTTTATTACAATTACCTGTTAATGCACAAGCTACCTACAAAATTTTATTAACAGTACCTATAGGTGCTTTTATTATCCTGATTCTGAGAAACTTTATCGGCATTAAAACCTTCGGTACCTTTATGCCTGTTTTAATTGCCTTGGCCTTTAGAGAAACGCATGTTATCTGGGGCATTTCCCTCTTCGTCATCATCGTGTCGTTTGGCCTGCTGGCACGCTTTTATTTGGATCAATTAAGGTTGCTCTTGGTACCCAGACTTGCGGCTATTCTTACTGTAGTGATTTTGTTAATGATATTTATTAGTGTCCTCAGTCAAAGCCTTGGCCTGGATGCGGGTCTTTCAGTGGCCTTGTTCCCCATGGTTATTTTAACGATGACCATAGAACGGATGTGTATTACCTGGGATGAGCGAGGAGCTTCAGAAGCTATAAAATCCGGAATAGGAAGCCTTGTCGCTGCGGTTATCTCTTATTGGGCAATGTGCTATGAACCCTTGCAATATCTTGTCTTTGCATTCCCTGAACTGCTTTTGGTCCTGCTCGCACTCATATTATGGTTCGGTCAATATCGTGGATACCGCCTATTTGAATTGAAGCGCTTTAAATCACTTGCGAGACATGTAGAATGATTACCCTGTTTCGTCGTTTAAAAAATCATGGGATTTTAAGTATCAATCAGCGCAATACGGATTTTGTCTTGCGTTATAACCCAAGAAAATTGTTCCCGCTGGTAGATGACAAGTTAAAAACAAAAAAACTGGCGCTTAAAGCAGGAATTGCCGTACCGCCTTTGTACGATATTATCGAGACAGAACAGCAAATTAAAACCATTGAGGAACGCCTGGAGCCTTATAATGACTTTGTAGTTAAACCGGCACGCGGCTCAGGTGGTGACGGTATCCTGGTTTTTAAAGACAAAGTTTATGGGCGTTATCGACAAATTAATGGTAAATTAACCACAACCCAGGAGCTAAGCTACCATCTATCTTGCCTGCTTTCAGGCGCTTACAGCCTCGGCGGTTCCTCGGACTATGCCATTATTGAGAAACGCGTAGTTGTCGATCCTGTCTTTGCTGAGGTAAGTTATGAGGGCATTCCCGATATCCGCATCATCAGTTTACTGGGCTATCCTGCGATGGCCATGGTAAGACTGCCGACGCGTTTGTCAGGTGGAAAAGCCAATTTACATCAAGGCGCAATTGGCGTGGGGGTCGATCTTGCCACCGGCAAAACTCTTGGCGGTGTCTATCATAATGACATTATTGATTATCATCCCGATACCCTGAACCCTATAGTCAATATCGAAGTTCCTTATTGGAATAAAATCCTCGAAATTGCTTCCAGCTGTTATGACCTCACGGGTCTTGGCTATCTTGGGGTAGACATCGTGCTTGATAAAGATCAAGGGCCGTTAATGCTTGAGCTCAATGCACGACCCGGCTTAAACATACAAATTGCCAACAGGGAAGGCGGGTTAAAACGCTACCGAGCAATCGAGGCGCATTATAAAGACCATCCCAAGGAAACAGTTGCTGAAAAAGTTGCTTTCAGCCGCGAGCATTTTGCCCGTCTCAAATAATAATAGCTTTTTACAGTAAAGCCTTACCCAATTAAATATTGAGTAAGGCATTTTTTATGCAGATAAGTACTTTTTTGCTAATTTAAATTTTTGGTATAAATTGGGAGTTTTCAGCGGCATCATTTTTAAATTGATTATATAGCTCCTGGCGATTTTTCAACCAATCAATGGTTTCTTCCCGGATTTCCAACAGCTCTTTTGTGGCAACCCGCTTCATTTCTTTTTGTTTCTGTTCCCAAAACAACCCCCCTATGCTGTATCCTTGGGCAAATCGATCTTGAGCAGGAGTAACACATATCTCTTTAATACGTTCCAAACTTTCTTTATGGGTGGCCTGCAATTCTTTTAAAATCTTTTTTTCCTCTTCGAGATTTTTTTGCAACTGGGCAATCCCCTTTTCTTTCAGTTCCGCTTTTAATTCCTGTGCGAGAATATCAATGGTCGTTTCTGGGGCCATCCGCCCAATTCGCATCAAGGAAATATCTCTGGTTGAAGAAGAAAAAAACCTGCTGGAGGATGGACGCATCATCATACGGGCAAACATAAAAACTATCCTTATTAATGTACAATTGAATATGAAGTATTAAATTATTGCAAATATAACTTTTTAGAAGTTAAAAATTATAACCAATTTGTTTTTAATTTACCACGGAGATATAATATAATTTATACACCAGCGTATTCAGGACTTATATGTTTCTAAGAGCGTTTTTCCGCCCCAGTAAAACTTCAACCAGTATGCATCCGAAAGATTGGCTCAATCAGCAATTTAAAACCAGCGGCCTGGAGGAACGTTTCCCCGCCCCCCTTCGCACACAAACCCAGGAAACAGCAAAAGTATTTTTTAATCAACGTTATTTCAATGATAATAATCCACAAGCACCCTTTTCCCTGTATAGAGCATTAAGTAAAATTCCTGCGATTAATGTTTCCGGAGACAGGTCAGGTTTTTTTCAAAATGGAACTCCTTTTCCCGAAGATCCTGATTATTTTGCGAATATTCCATTAGCGCACCCTGAGCTGTTATCACCGGTGGAACGGTTATCCGCAGCAAAAAAAATCATTTTTTCTAATAGTACCGTTTTTGCATCTGGCGGTTATCCTCATATGAATCCCCGGTATTTAAAAAAAGAACCTCACACAGTGGGGATTTTTTCACTCGCTGGCGCAAGCTTTGAAAATTCATATCTGCATTATTCTCTTTTTATGCTGGATCCGATAAATTCTAAAATAGACAACCCCAGGTTCGATCATTTATTTGAAAGCTCCCCAACTGATTTCAACGAAGCCCATACCTCCCTGGGTCCTTATGATTCAAATGCCTTCATTACCAGGATACGCACAGGACTTCCACTTCTTTCACGCTCAGCACCTGATAAATTTTACTCCGCTTTTTCTCGAAGAAATGCAGTTATTTTTTTATCCCAAGCTTATTACCAGCATCAGTTGGAAGATCTTTCAATGTTATTAACTGCCGTAAATAAAGCTGCTGAGGAAGCAGGAAAACCTGCGTTGTTAAAGGCTACTGCGGTGGGGATGGGCTTTTTTGCTAAAGTAAATGAAACCTATGATATCCAACATCTCCTCTTTCCCCATTTCATTCGGGCGTTCAAACAATTGGTAGAGACAAACTCTTATCCATGGATAGCCAAGATTGAATTTCCGATATTTGATGAGCAGCTTCAACTCCAATTTAACGCCATTATAGATAAACCTGTAGAACCTGTTGAGCTTTATCAAAATGCCCGGGACGTTCTTGATTTCTCTAATGAAGAAGTAGAAAACTATTACGTATGCTGCATTAATCCTTCAGATGCTTTTGCCTATTCGGGAAATGAATGGGGATTTGGAAGTGTCGAGGCAATGATCGGACTAAACTCATCATTACGTCTCGATCAAATTCCCGTGGCAAATCCATTATTGCTTGAACCTAGTCACCAAGTCCCGGTCAACATAAAAAGTAGCTTTGAAGCAGAACTGCTGGACTTTAAGTCCAGCGGCTTACAAATGTAGAGCAGGAGCATCTGTCCCCAGAGCGCTGTTAATTGCATCGATTAACTTAGGATCATCTTTAAAGCGATATTGCAAATTTTCTTGCCCCACATTTTCAAAAAGTGTTTGGCATATTTCGGTAAAAGTTTTCTCTGAGTTATTGATCATTAACCAGGTAAGAACACTGGATTCAGAATGTAAGTCTTCTTGGCGCATTGTTTTTGGCAAATCAGAATTATACTCATGCATGGCATTAGGTACTAATCCACCGCTTAAGAATTTTTCCCTGTATTTAGGGCAGGTTGAAGCAATAAACTGACTGAATGGAATATGTTCGATGACCATTTTTTCTTTTTCCTTGTCATAACCTTCGCTATCAATACCTGCTTCCAATTTTAAAAGGATAAGTGGGGTCGCTTTACCATAAAACTTATGAATCCAAGATCGGTCTGTATGGGATTTATTGCTCTGAAGAAAATACATTAAATCTTGCAGAGAACCACATGCCCCCCACGCAAAAGGATCTTCATTAAATTTTTGATAGCGTTCTACATTAGAAAAACGAATAGCCTTCAAATGCTCTGCAGAAATACGAGGAGTAAATCCATCTTGTTGTTTCAAGACTTCAAGGTCGCGTGCATCTGCACGGATGAGTAGAGACTGTCTTTGCAGCTTAATGATGTGCTCACCAACTACAGGATCACTGTCTATTAACATTTTAGTTAACCTTTGACAAAGGCCGGTTCCAGTTCCAGTTCCAGTTCCTTTTGGGAAAAATTTTAAAGAATATTTTGACCACATAACTATCCCCATACAACAAAATAAAAAAATATGGTTCTATTATATAAAGCAAATATTAAATAAATATTAAGCAGGATGGCCAAATAAAAAAATCATGGGATTTCTTTTGCAATCTATGCACAAGAAAATTCCTGGGTTTATTGATATGTATAGAGACAAGAGGGGTGAGGAGTTATTGTGACATGCCTTGTGCATGCTCAATGAATAATCGTTTTATAGGAGTAAATCGATTACATAAAGTTAACCCCAAGCCGCGTAATCCCACAATGGGCATAAAAGAATTACTAAATAAACGTTTAAAGCCTTCCATCAATAGTATAATTTGCCATACTTCATTTTTGCGCGCGCGCTGATAAGCACCTAATGCCTTGGGGGAGACAAGTCTATCATGGGCAGTATCCAGACACTGAATCCAGGAACGTATGTCAGCCAAGCCCAAGTTTAAACCCAAACCCGCCAAGGGATGGATAGTATGTGCTGCATCACCAAGGAGCAACCAACGATTTCCTGCGTAGTGTTTGACATGCCTCATTTGCAAAGGAAAATAGTGACGGGGGCTTTGCAGTTCAACCTTCCCCAACTTATTGGCAAAAGCCTTGCTCAACGAATCATTAAATTCCTGCTCGGAAAAATTCATTAATTTTTTTGCCTGTTCCGGGGTGGTAGACCAAACTATTGAACATTGATGTGCATCGGCTAGAGGTAAAAATGCCAAAGGTCCATCGGCGCGAAATACTTGATAAGCAGTACCTTGATGGGCGTTTTCTACAGATACAGTGGCGACCAGGGCATGCTGATCATAAGACCAGCTGGTTAGTGGCACCTTGAGTTTTTGGCGTACTGGTGAATTGGCACCGTCAGCAATCATTAACAAGTGTCCTTCCCAGGTCTGCTGATTACTGCACACTTTAACCCCCCACTCCTCGCAAAATACTTCGTCAACACAATGGTTAGGAAATAGGTGAATTGAAGGTTGAGCGGAAACTTGTTGTAATAAAGCGTGTTTCAAAACGGATTCCTCGATGATGCTCCCCAGATTTTTTGCCCCCACAAAGCATGAATCAAAATCTATATGGGCTTTACTTTCAGCATCCCAAACATACATGCGGCGATAAGGGGAAAGGCGTGAATTTTGCACATGTTGCCATACATTTAATTGGTGCAGCAGTTCCTGGGAGGCATGGTTAATCGCATAGACCCGGACATCGGGTTTTGCACAGTCAGCCGTCAATGAGCCTGCATCAATGACTGCTACAGAGTAACCACGTTGAGCCATAGCTAAAGCAGCAGTTAAACCAACTACCCCACCACCTACAATCAATACATTAAACTGCAGACTCATTTCATTTCCTTAATCACTATTTTTGCGGCTTAGGCAACGCAATTTCACAAACCAAATCAGGGATCACTCCGCCGAAACCGCGGGCATACCGTGCTAAAAGATTTTTTAATGCAGGAATATTATCAAAAGCAATCAATCCTAACCCACGCGCAATTCCCAATCCTGGTAAACGGCTAGTAAAAACCTGGATCAAACCATCAGTGAAGCGAGTAATCGCTTTCTGATCATGTGACCGCAAGCGCATATAATGGGATATCATTGCCTCATTAAGCCCTTGCTCGGCAATGCACTGAGCTAAAGTTGCCACGTCTCTGAGTCCAAGATTAAAACCTTGTCCGGCTACGGGATGCAGCGTATGGGCTGCATTACCTACAAAAACCACTGGCCATCGGGTTTGTGTGGGCATTAAAACTTGCTGTAGGGGAAAAGAAGAACGTTTACCCGCTTTCGTAAACCGCCCTAAACGATAACCAAATACCTCGTGTAATTCTTTTAAAAAATCTCCCTCGGATAAAGACAACAAACGTTCTGCTTCCTTAGGGGGAACAGCCCATACTAAAGACATTCGATTTTCTTGCATGGGTAAAAGTGCCAATGGCCCATACTGGGTAAAACGTTCGTAGGCACGATGTTGATGTGGTTTAAGCAAACCGATATTAGCGACAATAGCATGTTGTCCATACAGTTTGGTCCTGGAAGGCAAAGAGCAAAAACGACGTGCTTCGGAATGCGCCCCATCGGCCGCAACAATTAAACGCGCAACCACATTTATTTCTCCGGAATCAGCAAGAATTGTTGCTGCATGGTTCTCATAATCCAACGCATGCAATTTCGCCGGGGCGATTATCTGGTCATGGGGTAATAATTGGTGCAAGGCCTGGTTTATATGCTGCATTTCCGCGACATATCCCAAAGGGGCATCCCTATTTCCTTGCAAACGCGAGATCCCAAAATGATGCTGATCAGAGACGTGGATCGTTTCTATGGGAGTTACATGGTGTGCCAGCAGATCCCATACCCCAAGCATGTTTAAAATACGCCGGCTGGCCGGCGATAAGGCCAGGGAACGTGCATCAAAATCAGGATTTATCTTGTCGTCAAAAGGCTTGGCTTCTACTAATAAAGTACTGTAGCCTAATCCTTGCAAAGCAAGCATTAAAGTGGCACCCGTCAAGCCACCGCCAATAATCAGGATGTCAATCTCTTTACTAATCACGCATTAATGCCTCAATTTCATGGATTTCCACAGGTAATGCTGCGGTTAATACCTCATGCCCTGTTTTAGTTACTGCTACATCGTCTTCAATACGTACGCCAATACCCCACCACCGTTCTTCAACTCCGGGAATGTTTGCACTAATGTATAAACCCGGTTCCACAGTTAAAACCATACCGGGTTCCAAAGCACGCCATTCGCCATTAATTTTATACAGGCCGCTGTCATGCACGTCTAATCCTAACCAATGTCCCGAATTGTGCATGTAAAAGGGCTTATATGCTTCTTTGGCGATCAATTCCTCAATATCTCCATTTAAAATCCCCAATGAGCATAATCCTTCCGTAAGAATACGAACCATGATTTCTTGTATCTTATTCCATGGAAGACCCGGCTTCACTGCTGCAATCCCTGCCTTTTGTGCCTTCAGCACAAGCTCATAGATACTTCTTTGTTCCGGGCTGAATGCACCATTAATTGGAAAGGTTCTGGTGATATCGGCCGCATAATTTTCGTACTCTCCCCCTGCATCAATGAGTACCAGGCTGCCTCGGTGCAATGGCTTGCTGTTCTCGGTGTAGTGTAAAACACAAGCATTTTCGCCACAGCCAACGATAGGGTCATAAGCCACACTGCGACATCCGTGACGGCTGAATTCATAAATGAGTTCGGCTTCAAGCTGGTATTCATGTTCCAGATGTTTGCAACGACGCATCGCCTGCTCATGGGCTTTAACAGAAATACTTGCTGCCCGCCGCATCAACTCCAGCTCGGCCTCGCTTTTAAATAAACGCATTTCCCCTAATATAGGCCCTAAATCACACAGCTGATCAGGTGCTTTAACTCCTCGACGAACCTGATTTTTAAGGGTCTTCAAGGTGTTCGTGATGGTTTTTTCTATCTCGGGGTTGCAAGCAAAGGCATAATAAATAGCGGACTTTCCATTTAATAATTTCGGTAATTCCTCTTCCACACTGCTAATAGGAAATGCGGCTTGCATGCCCAATTCGGAAACTGCTCCATCCTGTCCCAAACGCTTCCCTGTCCATTGTTCTTCAGCAGGATTGCGCAAGCGATTAAATAAGATACTTTGATTCTCAACTCCGGCAATAAGAACAAGCAGCGCATCCGGCTCGTTAAACCCCGTAAGATAATAAAAATTACTGTCCTGGCGAAAACGATAATGCGCATCGCCATTACGTATTATTTCGTGGGCGGCAGGGATAAGGGCAACACTTCCTTGGGGCAGCTTGTGCGCTAATTGGTTTCTTCTTGATTGGTATTCTTGTTGGGAAATCATAGTAACATCCTTTTTAATGAGTTATTCCAGCATGACCGCCGCGCTCTCTTTCATTCATAATTAAATCGCTATGCAAGCGAAGCACTGCCATCCTTGCATATTCACTGACTTCCATTAATGCACGTTCGTCTTCTTCGTCAACATCCAGGGTATCACAGTCAAGTTCGGCAAACTCGATAAGATGCTGAAAGGCATCCTGGGCTTCCTCTTCATGAAACTGGCTGGGATTAATACCTGCCAAAGTCAAAGCCTGGGTAAACCCCTCACACCATTCACTAAACGCTTGCGCCCGCACCAACAAGGTTTCCTGCTCATCAGGAAGCAACATTTCAAATCCAAAATCCATCGTATTAATTTGTTGCTGGCTTATAGAAAAAACAGAAAACATGGCTAAAATGGCATTGCGGCTGGCTTCATCTTTTTTATTATTCAATAGCGCTCGCAAGTAAGCTTCTCCTTGGCTGTCAGCACCAGCACACAAATAGCCGCACATCATTCCATGCAATAAACTAGCAGATACATGCAACATCAATACAGCTATTGTTGCAGCAAATTCATCATAATCGGGCAGGTGCAAATGTTCTCTTTCTTCAGACATATTCAACTCATTTATAGAAAATTACTCATGATAACCGATTTAAGGCAAGCGTTCATCCTACTAATTGCTGCTTGCGAGCAAAATTGTTACTATTCATAGCAAGCTCTTATGGAATTGCAAAGGTCTTATTATTATGACACAAATGAAATCATGTACGGTTAAATTACTCAATAAAACGTATGAAATTAAATGTCCGGAAGGTGAGGAACCTAACTTGCTGCTTGCGGTGCAAAAACTAAACCATCAGATCGTGATTAATAAAAAGAAAGCAAAGCAGCTGGACAATTTTCAGACGTTGTTGCTTGCTGCCCTTGATATCAGTCATGAACTAATCTTATGCAAAAACAAGCAGGCACACCAACAACACCAAGTCACCCAATTTATTAACTCCCTGGAAAATAAAATTAATAAAATGGTGGGGGGTGACTTAATGGAGCGCATTCCGGAAATAGATTGATTTATTCCTGATTTTGTAAAGCCCCCCGCTTGACGGGGGATAAAATTCATTGCGCTATTCATCTGATGGATAAGCAGCTTGCGATTAAAAGGACTTAGAATGAGACGCCAGTGGTATATCGGATTTGGGATATCTTTATTAATTCTGCTTGCCCTCTTTGCTATGTTTCATAGTCTTCGATGGTTTGTCGCTTTTCTAATCCCTCTGGTTGTGATTTGGATCTATGATTTAATTCAGAAAGAACATTCCTTGTTACGTAATTTCCCCATCTTAGGTCATGTACGTTATTTTCTCGAATTTCTGCGTCCAGAAATCCAGCAATACTTCATCGCTACCGATGAAAGTGAGCTTCCTTTCAATCGTGAAATACGTTCTCTCATTTATGAGCGTGCAAAAAATACTCGTGATACGGTTCCTTTTGGCACCGAACGCGATATAACCAGCGTTGGATATACCTGGGCCCTTCATTCACTGGCTCCCAAACATCATGGAGAGGTGGAATCACGGATTATAGTGGGGGGGCCTGACTGCCTCCAACCTTACAACGCCTCCCGGCTTAATATTTCCGCCATGAGCTTTGGGGCGTTGTCTGCCAATGCGATTATGGCCATGAATAAGGGTGCCCTGCTTGGAGGGTTTGCCCAAACTACCGGTGAAGGCGGCTTAAGCACCTATCATCTGCAAGGAGGGGACCTGGTATTTCAATTCGGAACAGCCTATTTCGGATGCCGCGATGCCGACGGCAATTTTGATGAAAAAGAATTTGCTGCCGAAGCAAACCGTAAAGAAGTAAAGATGATAGAAATTAAACTCTCCCAAGGTGCGAAACCGTCACACGGGGGTATTTTGCCAGCAGCCAAATTGACTGAGGAAATTGCAAAAGTAAGAAAAGTCTCGATGGGCAAGGACGTTATTTCACCGATGGCTCATTCTGCTTTTACTACCCCGATGGAGTTACTTTATTTCATAAAAAGATTACGTGACTTATCTCATGGCAAACCCATTGGCTTTAAATTGTGTTTGGGGCGCAGAGATGAATTTCTTGCGATATGCAAGGCGATGTTAAAAACAAACATCCTTCCTGATTTCATTACCGTGGACGGGGCAGAAGGAGGAACCGGGGCTGCGCCGGAAGAATACGTGAATTTTATTGGTACGCCTTTGGAAGCAGGATTGGTTTTTGTCCATAACGCGTTAGTCGGAATAAATGTCCGGGATAAAATTCGCATTATTTGTAGTGGTAAGGTTGCAAATGGATTTGATTTGCTGACCAATATCGCCTTGGGTGCTGATATGTGTAATTCTGCACGCGCAATGATGATGGCCACAGGTTGTGTCCAATCAAAACAGTGTAATGCGAATACTTGCCCCACAGGGGTAGCTACGCAAAATAAGCGCTTACAATATGGGTTGGTGGTCGATCTGAAAAAATATCATGTCGCCAATTTCCATAAAAATACGATGAAAAGCTTTTTGGAAATGGTGGGTTCGCTTGGTATAGATAACCCCAGCGATTTAAAACCTCATCACATCATGAGAAGAGTCAATGTGCAAGAAGTCAAAACCTTTGACCGGATTTATGAATACCTTACTCCTGGACAATTATTAGGATCTGACATTCCAGAAAGTTATAAACTTCACTGGGAAAAGGCCAATCCAGATAAATTTTAATTGGCGAGGGCAGAAATCGGATTCTGCTCCCCATAACAGGCTGCACCACTTCCGCCAGTTACTTCCACTTGATATTACAGCCAAGGCTTGGTTTTTGCTCGGCATGTACCGGGGTTCCTGCCAGGATGTTGTCGAGTGCGCTTTGTAAGTGAGAGCCGGTTACCGGTTTGTTATTTCCCGGAGTGGATTCATCCAGACATCCCCGATACACACACAACATGTCTTTATCAAAAATATAAAAATCAGGGGTACATGCTGCTTTATATGCTTTTGCAACTTCTTGTGTTTCATCATATAAGTAAGGAAACGAATAACCGCAGTTTTCTGCTTCCAGGCGCATTTGCTCCGGTCCATCTGCAGGATATTTTTCTGCATCATTGGAGCTGATTGCAATAAACCGGATTCCTTTTGCCTGATATATTTCCGCCAATTCAACTATTTTTGCCTGCACATGTTTCACATAGGGACAATGATTGCAAAGAAACATAATAACTGTGGCGATTGGAGATTTAATGTGTTCTAGAGAAACCAGTTGATTGTTACGTGTATCGACTAAAGTAAAATCAGGGGCTTTGCTTCCTAATGGAAGCATGGTTGAAGCAGTTGCTACCATAATATCCTCGTATAAATAAAAATTCGGCAGCGTATTGTACCTGTTAAACAGGCATTAATGCATTAGGGTTGTTTTCATTTTAAGAGGAATGAAAAAACCATTAACTGATGGTGCAAAAACTTTTTCGATCCTCTGCAGCAAGGATTTCGTTGGTGTCTGGCTCTTTGGTCCCACTTTCCAAATCAAGGGTTTTGGTTTGATTTACAAAGGTCGTATAGGCACAATTTAGTGAGCCTGAAAAAGGGAATAAATTGTAATGACTCTCAATGTCTTTAGTTTCTATTAAACCAAGGGCCGGATCGTAAATTATAAATGTACCATCTTCCCAAATGTCGCGAATGATGATGCAATGATCTGATTGACTCCCATTTTTTTTAATTCCGAGTATTACTATTTTCGATTTTAACTGCGCAGCAAAGTTAATCTCATCCGCTTTAGAAACCTCTTTTAATGCTTTTTTATCACTGTATAAATTAAATAATGCCAGAGTCTTTGAAATAGCTATTGATCTCATTCCGGATTGCCGACATACACCCATTTCACCGTCGGTGTTTAACAAGCCGGATAACTGCCGTTGTTCGATTAATTCGGCAATAAAGGTTCGCTGGTTTGCCTTAACATCTACAGGATGAGGTTTATATCCAAAAGCAAACCTTTGGCTTATTAATCGAAGGTGTGACTCCTCTATACGGTTTTCACCATAGATTAGGGAAAGAACTGTAGCAACGCACGCAATTCCACATGAGCTATTTTTTTCCTGCATGTAAATTGAATGAGATTGGCCGCGGGAGTCAGTAAAAGTTTTAAAAGGCATGGATTTGGGGAAACAACTCAACTTTGAGCATTATTTTATCACTTGAGGATTAATTAAACCTTAAGTCCCAAAATTAATCACCTTTGCATGCGCAATTAAGGATGCTTGTCCATTACTTTATTTTCCCAAAATTGCTGAACATGTGCTGCAAGCCTTTGCAGACACTCTTTAGTTAAGACAAAACATCCCTAATTAAATGAGCACTCTTACCGCTTTAACAATTCTCTAATCATATAACAAAGAATCCCCCCATTCTGGTAATACTTTAATTCGTTTAAAGTATCGATGCGAGCCAGGAGATTTATTTCTGTCAGCGTCCCATCCTCATGTTGTATCCCTGCCCTCACTACCATCCCAGGTTTCATCTCCTGGGTCAAACCGGTTAAATTAATAATTTCTGCACCGGTAATCCCCAGGGTTTTTCGAGTCGTTCCTTTTGGAAGTTCCAAAGGCAAAATTCCCATCCCAATCAGATTGGAACGGTGAATACGTTCAAAACTTTCGGCAATTACTGCCTTAATTCCCAGAAGTTTAGCCCCTTTTGCAGCCCAATCACGAGAAGATCCGGTGCCATACTCTTTGCCGGCAATAATGATTAAAGGCACATGGTCCTCTTGATAGCGCATTGCGGCATCATAAATGGAAAGCACATCATTACTTGGAATATGTTTGGTGAACCCTCCTTCTACTCCGGGAAGCATTTCATTTTTAATGCGCACATTGGCAAATGTACCCCGCATCATGACCTCATGATTCCCTCGTCTTGAACCATAGGAATTAAAGTCTTTCACTGCCACCCCCTTGGAAAGCAAATACTTTCCTGCGGGGCTATCGGCTTTGATAGAACCTGCTGGGGAAATATGGTCTGTGGTGATGTTATCACCAAAGACCGCCAGGACGCGCGCCCCTGAAATATCACGTATTTCCTCAGGCATTGCCTGCATGTCCTTAAAAAAAGGAGGATGCTGGATATAGGTTGAATCAGGCTGCCACTCGTAAGTTTTGGATTCCGGAATGTTCATTGCCTGCCATGCATCAGAACCCAGGAAAATACCTGCATAGGTTTCTTCAAACATATTTTCCGTAATTGTGGCAGCTTCCCGAGCTATTTCACTGTTCGTCGGCCAAATATCCTTTAAATAAACAGGATCCCCTGCTGAATCGGTCCCGAGCGGATCTTGCGTCAGATCAATTGTTGCAGTGCCTGCTAAGGCAAATGCAACCACAAGTGGCGGTGAGGCAAGCCAGTTTGCCTTAACCTGTGGGTGTATACGTCCTTCAAAATTTCGATTTCCCGATAAAACCGCAGAAACTACCAAATCATTCTCCGCCACTGTTTTTGCTACCGGCTCCGGTAATGGCCCGGAATTGCCGATGCAGGTGGTACAACCATAACCTACAAGGCTAAACCCCAATTGATCCAGGTAGTGCTGTAAATTGGTTTTTTGCAAATAACGGGTTACAACTTGCGAACCGGGAGCAAATGAGGTTTTGACCCATGGTTTGCGTACCAGCCCTTTAGCAACTGCTTTTTTTGCCAATAAACCTGCAGCGATAAGCACATCAGGATTGGAGGTATTGGTACAACTGGTGATTGCAGCAATGACTACATCTCCATGGTGCAAAGAATAAGACGCCGCAGTTGGATATGCTTGGGCTTTTTCAGCTTCACGATGGTTTTCTGCAAGTAACGTATTAAAAGCATTATTCAATTGGGATAATTCAACACGGTCTTGCGGTCTTTTGGGCCCGGCAAGACAAGGATAGATGCTGGCCAGATCCAGAGTAACAATTTCACTAAATTCAGGATCAGGTTGTGTGGCATGGTGCCAAAGGCCTTGAGTTTTTGCATAGGTTTCAACAAGATCTATCGTTTGTGAATCACGGCCACTTAAGCGTAAATAATCCAGCGTGGATTCATCAATTGGAAAAAAACCACAAGTAGCCCCATATTCTGGTGCCATATTGCCGATAGTTGCCCGGTCAGCGACGGATAATTCCTGTAAACCCGGCCCGAAAAATTCAACAAATTTACCCACTACTCCCTTTTGCCGCAACAAGTGCGTCACGGTGAGTACCAAATCGGTTGCAGTTACTCCTTCACGTAATTGGCCAAGCAAACGTAGGCCAATGACCTCAGGGATTAACATGGATACGGGTTGGCCCAACATCGCAGCTTCAGCCTCAATGCCGCCTACCCCCCATCCCAAAACTCCAAGCCCATTAATCATGGTTGTATGGCTGTCTGTCCCCACTAAGGTATCAGGATATGCATAGTTTTTGCTGTCTATTTTCTGATTCCAAATCACCTTGGCCAGATATTCCAGGTTTACTTGATGACAAATTCCGATATCTGGTGGTACCACCCGGAAATTTTGAAACGCTTTTTGTCCCCAGCGTAAAAATTCATAGCGTTCATAGTTTCGCTCCATTTCCCTAGTGGCATTCACTTCGAAGGCTTTGGGAGTAATAAATTCATCTACTTGGATGGAATGATCGATAATTAAGTCCACTGCGGAGAGAGGGTTAATCCGTTCAGGGTCGCCGCCAAGTTTTTTAATTGCCGAACGCATGGCAGCCAAATCAACAACGGCTGGAACGCCTGTAAAATCTTGCATTAACACCCGCGAAGGGCGATAGGAAATTTCCCTATCAGATTTTTTATGCTGGAGCCACTCAACCATTGCGTGAATGTCTTGGGTATTTACCGTAAGCCCGTCTTCATGACGAATCAAATTCTCCAATAAAATTTTAAGGGTGAAAGGCAGTTTCGATACACCCTCAAGACCCATTTTTTCTGCAGCAGGTAAGCTAAAATAGTGGTATTCAACACCATTAACCCAAAGCGTTTCACGGGTCTTTTCTTTAAATTCAAGCGGCGAAAAAATATCAGCATGCGGTTTTACTTCATGATGGCTGTGCTCATGTGAGGCCCAGGCAGGGGGGTCACTTGCAGGAAATGATTCTTGGGAAGCCTCTTCAATTTGATCCGGATTTGAGGAAATAGCGGTAGGAGCATGTTTTTTTTTAATTCTTTCTTTCCCTGGCATCTTTTTCATTTTTCATTCCCTTGAATTCCTATTTTATTTTACTATAGCTCACTTTTAAGCCAGCAAACTCAATTTTAGAACAAAGCCCTTATTTAACCTATACTTTTTTATACTGTGGTTCCGCAATTCAGGAAGGAAAGAAAAGAAGAAGCGGAAGACAAGAAAGGCGAACACCCTAATTTTAGGCTAGAGAGCGCTTCTTTCTTGACTTTAATCCAAAGGGGCATGGTATAATTAGCTTAACCCGATAGCGAGAGATTTTAGAACCAATGCTAACAGCATGGGAAGCATCCTGAAATCGGCGTTGTGCAAGCCCGCCCTGGAAGCGGGAAGCCTGAACCGATTCATCCGCTGCCCACTTGAACCTCAGGGTTCATAATCCATGTCTGTCGGGGCTATCCTTTCATGAGTTGTTCTTTTAATAAAAGATACTCATCCCTGACCTTGGCTGCTGCCTCAAACTCCATATTTTTTGCATGCAAATACATTTGTTTTTCAAGGGTATTGATGTGTTTCACCAATTCCTGGGTTGACCAATGCAGGTAGTCCGGATTGGGTTCTGCAACAACACTGTTGCGTTTTCCATGATAAGCCCCCTCCATAATGTCAGTGATGGACTTGTTAATTCCTTTGGGTGTGATCCCATGTGCCTCATTAAAGGCTTTTTGTTTTTCACGCCTCCTGCTGGTCTCTTCCAAAGCCCTTTGCATGGAGCCGGTAATCTTGTCTGCATAAAGGATAGCGCGTCCTTTCATGTTGCGCGCCGCGCGCCCTATGGTTTGAATTAAAGAACGATCGGATCGTAAAAAACCTTCCTTATCCGCATCAAGAATGGCAACTAAAGCGACTTCCGGCATATCCAGGCCTTCACGTAATAAATTAATTCCGACCAGGACATCAAAGACTCCCAGACGCAAGTCGCGAATAATTTCAACCCGCTCAACAGTGTCGATATCTGAATGCAAATACCGTACTTTAACCCCGTGTTCATTTAAATAATCGGTTAAATCTTCTGCCATGCGTTTAGTTAAAGTAGTAACCAACACGCGTCCATTTTCCCGGGTGACTTGTCGAATCTCTGACATTAAATCATCTACCTGAGTGCGCACAGGCCGAATTTCAACTTCGGGATCTACAAGACCTGTGGGGCGTACTACTTGCTCTGCAACATTATCGGAGTTCTCCTGTTCATACGAACCGGGAGTAGCTGAAATATAGATAGTTTGGGGGGAGCGCGCCTCGAACTCCTCAAAGCGTAACGGCCGGTTATCCAAAGCCGAAGGAAGTCTGAACCCATACTGCACCAAAGTCTCTTTACGGGAGCGATCGCCCCGATACATACCGCCAATTTGGGGAACGGTAACGTGAGATTCATCAATAATCAACAGTGAATCTGCAGGTAAGTAATCAAACAATGTGGGGGGTGGCTCACCCGCCTCCCGTGCGGATAAATAACGGGAATAATTTTCAATTCCGGAGCAATAACCGAGTTCCAGCATCATTTCCAGATCAAAAAAAGTGCGTTGCTCCAAACGCTGGGCTTCAACCAGCTTATTCTGCTCCTTGAATTCAGCCAAGCGTGCTTGTAATTCTTCCTTGACCCAATCTACAGTTTGCAAAATACGGTCTCGAGGAGTCACATAATGGGTCTTGGGGAAAATAGTAACCCTGGGCAAACGCCGTAAAACTTCCCCCGTAAGGGGATCGAACTGGGCAATGTTTTCTACCTCGTCATCAAATAATTCTATGCGTATTGCCTCACGCTCGGAATCTGCAGGAAAAATGTCGATAATATCGCCATGTACGCGAAACTGGCCACGCTCCAGGGACAAGTTACTGCGAGTGTACTGCATTTCTGCAAGTCGTCTTAAAATTTTACGCTGATCGGATTGTTCTCCACGGGAGAGATGTAATACCATACGCAAATAGGAATCAGGATCTCCCAAACCATAAATTGCAGAAACAGTTGCGACTATAATCGCATCTTTACGCTCAATTAAGGCTTTGGTAGCAGACAAACGCATCTGTTCTATGTGCTCATTTATGGATGAATCTTTTTCGATAAAAGTATCCGAAGAAGGCACATAAGCTTCTGGCTGATAATAATCATAGTAGGAAACAAAATATTCCACCGCATTATCGGGGAAATATGCTTTGAATTCGCCATAAAGCTGGGCAGCTAATGTTTTATTAGGCGCCATAATTAAGGTGGGCCGACGCATGGCTTGAATTACATGTGCTATAGTAAAGGTCTTGCCCGAACCGGTAACCCCTAGAAGGGTTTGTTTGGCCAGACCTGATTTCAAGCCGTCAATTAGTGAGGCAATGGCGGTCGGTTGATCCCCAGCGGGCTTATAATCGGCATACAGTTTAAATAAATCTTTCATATCTTTAGTATATCTCACAGGAGCAACAAATGGATATCGCATTAGCAAAACGCGTGCAAAAAGTTAAACCTTCGCCTACTTTGGCTGTAGCAGCAAAGGCTACCCAAATGCGTGCCCAAGGGCATGATGTAATTAATCTGGGTACAGGTGAGCCTGATTTCGACACGCCGAATTATATTAAAGAAGCCGCTATTGCTGCCATTAACAAAGGATATACCAAGTATACTGCTGTTGATGGAATTCCTGAATTAAAAGAAGCCATAAAAAATAAATTCAAAAACGAAAATGGCTTTGATTATCAACTCAATCAAATTTTGGTTTCCGTTGGCGGCAAACAAAGCTGCTACAACCTCTGCCAAGCGCTGTTAAATCCCGGGGATGAAGTCATCATTCCTGCGCCCTACTGGGTCTCCTATCCGGATATGGTGTTATTGGCTGAGGCAACCCCCGTCATTATTTCAACCACCCCGGCACAACGTTATAAAATCAATGCGCAGCAATTAGAAGAAGCGATTACCCCCAAAACCCGCCTCATCTTTTTAAATA
The DNA here is from genome assembly GCF_000236165.1 of Fluoribacter dumoffii NY 23. Taxonomy (NCBI): domain Bacteria; kingdom Pseudomonadati; phylum Pseudomonadota; class Gammaproteobacteria; order Legionellales; family Legionellaceae; genus Fluoribacter; species Fluoribacter dumoffii. The sequence goes on from NZ_CM001373.1 coordinate 3,607,126, forward strand.
GCCCATCCAATCCATCAGGAGTAGCCTACACACTCGATGAGCTAAGCGCTTTGGCTGCAGTTTTGAAAAAACATCCGCAAATTATTATTGCGACTGATGACATGTATGAACATATCCTCTGGAGCCAACCTTTTGCCAACATCCTCAACGCCTGTCCTGAATTATATGAGCGAACTATCGTATTAAACGGCGTTTCTAAAGCGTATGCCATGACCGGATGGCGGATAGGGTATGCTGCAGGCCCGGTTACGTTAATGAATGCAATGAAAACCATTCAGTCGCAATCAACTTCCAATCCCTGCTCGATTGCACAAAGAGCAGCCGTAGCAGCATTAACCGGCGGTCAGGAAAGTGTACTGGAAATGGTAAAGGCATTTCGCCAAAGACATGACTTTGTCGCCTCCAGATTGCAAGAAATCCCCGGGATAGAAGTGATCCCCGCTGACGGTACTTTTTACATTTTCCCAAGCGTACAGGCAATCATTGAAAAACGCGGCTATCAAAATGATCTCGAATTCTCGGAGCAATTGCTTCTCAAAGAAGGGGTAGCTTTAGTACCCGGATCGGCCTTCGGCAATGAAGGCTGCATCCGCTTATCTTTTGCAACCAGTATGGAAATACTGGAAGACGCCTTAAATCGTTTGCAGCGTTTTTGCAGCTAATTCATTTACTCCCTTCTCCCATGGGAGAAGGGACCTTTAATGCATGGGGAGAATGTTCTCTTTAGAGAAAGCCCCCAAGCACAATAATTACCCCAAAACCACAAATAACTCAAATTTTAAAAAATTATTATCAAATCTACTTGACCCTCAATCAGAATCGTTTTAAGATTCCGACCCTATTCCCCGGTAGCTCAGTCGGTAGAGCGGATGACTGTTAATCATTAGGTCACAAGTTCGAGTCTTGTCCGGGGAGCCACTCCCAGTCTGGGTTTTGGCGAAATTCATCAAACCTTAAATTTTGGCTCTTTCCCAATTACGGGGGCACTCACCAGTTAACAACACAGCACCCTAACACGGGTTCTATAATTTTCAAAGTTACGAAAGCAATAAGCTCTTCTTTGTATCAACTTCATCTTTCTATGAAACCCTTCTGTAATGCTATTAGACTTCCTAAAACGCCACATACGTACTATTTCTTCTTTCCATTGACAGAATGTTTTTCCGAGAGCCGCCAATGCTTTAAATGGACTACTCTTCAGGTCATCGAGCATATCCCATCCTTATCGATACCGATAAAAGTTAACCCCTCAGCAGTTAATCTAAAGCGACCACCAGCATAGTCACAAACAATTGGACGCTGCTTTGGTGTATTGGGTAATTCAATAACATGATTTTGTGACATAGATAATTCTCCAAACAACATACAAACCATCGGAATGAAGTAAATCCATTCTGACGAGCTTTAAATTTAAGCATTCTCAAAGGTCTGTAACTGACCTTCGTCACTGGTTGAGTAATAAATTTTTTGTTGTTGGATAAAATTCAACACTTCGCTTTTTCGGTACAATATCTTGCGACCGATTTTTAAATAAGGACCACCCCACCCGACCAGCGGTTACGTTCAAGTAACTGGGTGGAGCAGCTTAATACCGCAGCGATAGTTTGTTGATTAAAAAGCGTAGAATGTGGCGCTGATTCGAATTCGTTTAATAGATTCAAACGGGATGGTTTTTTTAAAGGCATAGGAAATTTCTCAGTTGTTTACTCCTCAGTCAAATGCAGAGATGTCCCTTCCTTGAACAGAACTCAACGCATCATCCAGTATCACCTTGGACAATTGATTGATATTCTTTTTTCCTAATCCTTTGACTTCCAACTGCTTACATTTTGTTGGAACATCGGGCTTACTCCTTAAGCTTGGAAAAAGTATCTCGTACTCCCTCAAAGAATGTCAAGCACAAAAGATCAAATTCAAAGAGGTGTTATTGAATGATATTGATTGTTAATGAAAATTGATAAAAATCGAGTGTCCCTCATGCCCCATCAAAAAAAAACAAAATTGGTATTAAATCCTCTTCAGAACAGTTCTCTTTATTACGTTAATTTATTATTGCATATACAATTTTTGAAATAATCGATTTTGTAGCCATATCCAGCGCCGGTAAATATCTCCTGTATACTGATTTGCTATTTCCCGCGCCTTGTCAATTGCAGATTTGAGCACTTTTGACTCGGCATGGAATAAATCAATAAAATTTAGGGCTGCTTCCGTACTACCAAACAAATAAGCTAAATCATTTTGTAAAAAGCCATCCCAAGTTAGAGTCGCATCATATCCAAAACGTGCAAAAGCAAGGTAATTCATTTCATTAATCGGATTAAATGAGCTGACTTCACCAAAGATTGTCGCACCTTTCAAACCAGTTTGATTAGCAAGCTTCATCATTTCAGAAAAACGTTTGCCAACAAATGAGTAACGCTCTTGCTGCCATTGTGACCCCATATGAGTACGTAAGATATTAATCGGTTGTGGTAATTTTTTTACATGCCCTGCTGTTAATTGAGATTTTAACTGCTGCCAATAGTTTCTATTGATGCAAAATTGATATATTGAATCAGTGGGTAAATCACTTAAGGGAGCTAGTGCATCTAAATCCAACAAATTATCCCAATAAGACTCACAAATAAGCCATGTATCACTCTTTATTTTTTTAACGGCGGTAAATAATTTTGGATAAACCTCTGCCATATCATGCACAGACCATTGTTGATGAGTATTGCGACGCTTGCCACAAGTAGAACATTGACATATCCCGTAATCACCGGTTTCAAAATTAATGCCACCAATATCAAAAGTTTCAGCTAGCCATTGAAGTGCTTCAACATGATAATTAATATTTTCTGGCTTTGATGGACAAGCAGCATTTAAATAAAATGTTTCAGGTAAATATAATCTTTGGAAATCAGAAAGATTAAATTCTGAAGGTTGTGAAAATTCTGCACGTAAAAATGGGTGTTTTTTTAACCAATTGCTTAAATGGTATGGATGAGAACCTTCCCAATAAATTCCACCATAGCAATTAATGCCTACCCCTGGAAAAATTCTAACTCCGCGTTCCTTTGCATAATTACAAATAGCTTGTGCTGATTCAATGCCCCCATGACTATCACGTAAAAAACCATAAATGGTTAAACCATTGATGCGGTGGATTGACATAAAATCAATTAATCGAAAATAGTCATTTAAAAAACCATCCTCGGGTTTAGTGTAAGGATTCGCAAAACCAATTTCTTGCAACCCTTGTTGTTCTAAATACCAGTTCGTACTGTGATCCCAAGTCCAAAAAAACCGATAAGGCAAAGAAGGAGACTCCTGAATAGTTAAACCGTCAATGAAAATAGAATCTTCTTGTTTGATTTTAGTTTGTAATGCGCGTACCGCATAAACAACACCAGCAATATCTCCACCAACAATGTTAATGGCAGGACAATTGGATATATTGCCGTTTTGGATTGAAAAAGAACCTTCTATGCCACCATCTACTTCCAATAAAATGATTAAGTGGGCATGCTGCACACTTCTTATTTCTGAGGGTGATTCGACAAGTATTTTGCACTTAGGAAAATAGCTTTTAAGTAAGTGCATTACAAACGAAGAATGGCTTGTGCTCGTTAATATAGCTATAGTGGGATAAGATCTATTAATAATAATCGGTAAGTTAGTAGCATGGAATTCCATTCGGGTATCCTTTTATTTTTTGTTTGATTGCCTCTAATTTTTTTTCTTCTTGAGAAAGAATCACATTGTATTCTTCTGTTGAAACACAAGTGGTTGCAGCAGAATACTGCAACTGATAGTTATTAAAAATAGAATTAAAAATAAATTGAACCCGAGACATATGGAAATCAGAAGTTACTATTATTATTTTTTCAGGAGAATGTTTATCAATAACTTCCTTAGCTAATAAAGCATCTTCTAAAGTATATGTACTTTCTACCTCGCCTAAAATATCATCTCTTGATATCTTATTTTCCATAAGGAAACGTTTTGCATAAAAGGTATGCGGTTTGTCTGTGCGATTAAAATGATCGCCACAACCACCAGTTATCAGTATTTTAGAATTTATATGTTCTTTATAATCTGATATGCCTTTCATTAATCGAGAAATAGCAATGTGAGATAACTCGCCGTGATCATTGTTATAAGAACCAAGTATTAAAATTATATTTTCCATTTGTTTCTTTTAAAATTAGACTAATACTTTTCCCATTATTTTATTAATTAATTCTGCTTTTGAATTAACTCCAAGTTTGGCCTTTATATTTTCTAAGTAATATTCAACAGTCCGAGGCGAGAGCCCAAGTATTTTTGCTGTCATTTTAGTTGTTTTCCCTTTAATCAGGTGATGAAGACAATCTATTTCTCGTTTAGATAAATAAATTCCATCTAACTCACGCCCAGGTAAAATATTATTTATGGATTGCAAAGGATTTTTTTTAACGAATAAGCCAGTATTGAAAATATGCATCAATGATTCAGCTAATGAAGCCTCTGCATATTCTCCCATAACAATAGAAAATCCAAAGGCACCTATTATCTTATTTTCTGAATTATACCAAGGAAATTTAATGGACAGAGCAGGATAGCTTATATCGTCTAAACGAGAAAAATGTTCCTCAACAACTTTCATTTCCCCATGTTTGCGTACACGTTTATCATGTTCGAGGGAGATACTGGCTGTAACTCTATTCGTTACTCGTTCAATTGTATAGCCAATAGCAGCATTCGTAGAAGAGAATCCAGTTAACTTTGCTGTCGAGTCATTTAGACTTAAAATTTGACTTTCATGGTTAGTAAAATAGACATTCAGTGGCATATTAAATATATCTTTTATTGTCATTGTGTTATCTACTATCTCGTTAGACTTACACAATTTAATGCCATTTTGATGAGGTTGAATCAGTTTTTCTTGGTGTAAATCGTAGTCCCTATACTTCATCATAACTCTTTATAGTTGAATCCTAGCAAAAACAGTTAACATCATTGAATTAACAATGAATATTTTATATTCATTGTGCTCTTAATAATACTAAAAAATTTCCCTTAATACTAATGTTTTTTTGTTCCACGTGAGCTAAAAATTTATGGCTATACCGTATTTATTACGGTAATTTTATCTTGGATATTGGCCTAGGATTTCCTCGTTAATTAAAACCGCCAAGAAGAGTTTGATATGGAAGTCTCTCAGCTTAGGACTAATTTTAGGAAAAAAAGAAGGACTGATTTTTTAAATCAGAACTATAAGATTTAAATATGGAATTACCATGGATGAAAAAAATATTATTGAAATCACTTTGAGTACTCAGGAGAAACAAAAACTAATACAAGGAGTTAGCGATATCCCTTATGATCCTTTAGGTGGAGAGCGCTACATCCAATCACTGCGGAAAAAAATATACGAGGTACTACCCGAAGCATTAATTAATATGCTTACAAGCCAACGCAGTACCGATAACCTGGCTTCTGCAATAGTAATTAACAATGTTCCAATCGATGAAACCATTTACGGAAGCCCAGACTTCGAACAAACCGGTAAACACTTTAAATCAGGAAATCTTAGTGAAAACATCATCACCGCCTTTGCCTCTCTAGTGGGTGAACCTTACTCCATATATTTCGAGGGGCAGGAACTTGTTAACAATTTAACTCCACAAACAAATACACGATTTGATTATACGGGCTTGGGTTCTGAAGTAGAGCTTGATTTTCACATTGAAAATGCAGCATTACAGTATGTTTCTGAGGATGATTATTCACCATCGGGTATATTTTTTCTAGGTATTCGAATTGATGAAACCATTGAACCAACAAAAACATTCATCGCTGATACTCGAAAGGCCTTAAAATTACTAAGCACCTATGATTTGAAGATTTTATATGGAGCAAATTTTTATTTAAACCTCCCCTATCGGTGGCGAGAAATCTTTTCTCATGAAGCAATGGTCAAATGTCCTGTACTCAGAGGAACATTGAATAAACCTCGCATAAGTGTCGCCTTTTATTCGAATATGATACTGCCAATCAATCATGCAGCCAAAATGGCATTAACCCATTTTCACCAGGCAGTCAAAGAAACATCTGAGGCCATTCAAATTACTCCTGGAAAATTAATCTATGTGGATAATCGTTTCACTCTGCATGCTCGAGAACGATTTACGCCAACCTACGACAACCAAGGTTGTCCTTATCGATGGATTCAACGCGTTTTTGTAAGCCCTAGTTTATGGGCATTCAGGAATTTTCAAACTGTAGGAGGAAGAGTCTTTCTTCCACATTCTAATAAAGGAATACACAATCATGTTTTTTCACACATCACAGAAGTTGCCTAAAGGACTCTTTAAAGCATGTGTTGTTCCTAGGCCTATTGCCTGGATCAGCACTAAAGATACTGATGGCAATCCTAATTTGGCACCTTTTAGCTATTTTAATATTGTCTCTGAAGACCCTCCTATGATTATGTTTGCCACAACAGGCTCACATGGCAGCGGGGGAGCCAAGGATACGTTAAAAAATGTTGAGGAAACCAAAGAGTTTACCGTCAATTTAGTGAGTTATCGCAGTAAAGAGGCAATGAATATTACGTCACTAGATTTTTCACGAGGAATTAACGAATTTCATATGGCGGAGGTGGATCATTTACCTGGGGAGCTCATCCAAACCTATCGCGTTAATGGGTCTCCTATTAGTTTGGAATGTGTTTATCACCAATCGGTGCAATTACCGACACCTAATGACTCGGGTTTAATCAACAGGATGGTCATTGCGAAAGTCGTTGGTATTCATCTTAATCCGGACATCTTAACCAAGGATAAACGAATCGATACCAACAAACTTAATCTCATCGCAAGAGTAGGATACAACGCCTACACCAAAGTCAAAGCACACTTCGAGTTAAACAGACCTTGCGGCTGCTGTGATAAATTAATGGATTAAACATAATGAATAAGAAAACAATCAAAATAGGTATTATCGGTGGAATGGGGCCTTTAGCTTCAGCAGCATTTGTTGAAACTCTTTATTCGGCCTATCTACACGAGAATACTTTAAAAAAAGAATACCATCCTCCTTGTGTGTATTTATATTCAGAGCCCTTGCAAACTCAATCAACAGCACTGATGTCTGTTCATCAAAGTAAAGCGGAACTCTTAGCAAAGCTGGAAAATAATATAGCTTATCTCTTACAGCAAAATGTCGACTGCCTTATTATTTGCTGCTTTACTGCCCATGCATTACTTCCCCAATTATTACCTGAGCACCAGGCTAAAATTTGCTCCCTTGTAACATGGGTTTTGGAACATGTACTTGCACAAAATACTCAATTTATCGTTCTTTGTGCTTCTTCCGCCAAAGAGGCACAGGTTTTGGAGAGCCATCCACTTTGGGTAAAGGCAGCACGGCAAATTACTTTTGTTGGGAGTGAGGCGCAAGCACAACTCAATACGTTAATTAAGGCAGTGAAAGACAATCTCGTGGATGCACCGCTACTTGATGAATTTTTAGAATTTATGAGCCGATTTCCAGAGCACCAATTTATTATTGCTTGTGCAGAACTCCATATCCTCCACAAAAAACTCCAGGACTACTCTCAAATGCAATTCGCCAACGTGTTTGATCCCTTTTATCACGTGTCGCAAAATATCTGGGGTTGATTAGCATGAAAAAACTCGATTTATCCCCCATTACAAGAGCAATGCAAGCCATTTGCCCAAGTGTTATAAGTGATTTAAAAACAAATTGGGACAAGACTCTGTCCTCCTATATAAAACAAGTGTGGCAAAAACCGATTTCTTGTGTAAGCCCATTAGCACGTCAATCTAGAGCGAAATTTTATTCGGCATTGAGGCTTTTCTTTGGTTCTAACTATATTAATTTTGAGCTCGCTTTTTCTGAATTTGACCGCTATCCCATTTTGCAAACTGGACCACATTGTCAGTTGTACGCAAATGAGATTGACTTTAATGCCATCTTGATGAGTTGGATGGGAAGCCAACTCCATCAGCTAAACCATATGTTTATCTTAAATAGCGTGACACGAACATTACAATGGAGTAGACAACAAGGGCCAGGCTGGCTTAACTTAAAGCAAGGGGTAATTAATTTATTTGCATTAACGCCAAAACAGATGTCCAAACTGAGTGTTTGTTCCTCCTACCCTCGATTAACTTATTGCATTGATAATTTCATCCAATATTTGACTCAAGCTGATTCTTTAGAAAAAAAAGGAATAGAAAAATTACTTACAACCATTGATTCCAATGAATATAAAGGATTTATTCCAGCATTCACCTTATCGAATCGAAACTTACTCACACAGTGTGATCATGCCCAAGAAGTCCAGCCAGTGATCCTAAATGATAACTTCACATCACTTTTAGTTGCAGAACATTTACGTGATCCTGAAGGTATTATTTACCAGCTTATTTTTTCCTCTAAACAACGCAGTAAGTTGAACTATTTAATTAATCTCTTAATGCATGAAAAGAGTCATTTATTCTTAAAACAGGGGACAGAATTTTTTTGGGGCGTCAGAGACAATAAGATACGTGCATTAAGAATTGTGGATAATGTTTTTAAAGAAGAGACAACCAAGCTAAGTAAACAATTAAAAATACCATTAGATCCTCAATCTATTTGTGAGGCCCTTATCAATGGGCAATTAATTCCCAATATCTTTTTAAGTTTTCTAGTTTTATGCCTTATGCCCCAAATTCGAGTATTGGGTGGAACGCGACAAATTGCTTATCTTCCTTTAATCCAAAAAATCTTTGGCGAGCTACTCGGTCCGAATGTTGTTGATGAACAAGAGCTCCTGCAAGAGATGTTAAGTAATGATTTAAACGCATGGGGGACCAACTTTATTCAGGATACGTCTACACCCCTTGAATGGCTTGGTCGTTTATCTTCGGGAAAGGAGCTCTCTTCTCTCAGTACTTATTATCTAGATAAATCGGTATCAGAAATTACCCAAGAATTAACAATTTTTAAGGAACATCCACTATGGAAGTATATGATATAAACTCATCTCCTTGTTTACTCGTCATCGGGGCACGAGAACATACATTACAAAAACTTATGACAATGCAAGTTCAGTTTGTGCTGATTCAGTCGCAACTTGATCCTTTAACTGAGTATTTGGTTGAAAACATCGTATTCGTTGATACTTATGAGAATCTTTCTGAAATAAGTCAAATAGCAGAAAATTTACATCAAGCTCACCATTTTAGAGCGGTTGTTTCTTTTACAGAGTTTGGTTTATACCCGGCAGCATTAATCGCTGAACAATTGAACATTAAAGGCAATGCAATATTTCCAGTGGATCATACACGCGATAAACTTAAAATGCGCTGTTTACTTAAGAAGCATCAGCTTGACTCCATTGTCTATCAAAACTGCCGCACTTTAGAAGATGTATATGCCTTTTATGAGCAAATAAAGGCTCCTTTTATCCTCAAACCTGCTCATGGCGCAGGAAGTCAAGGTGTTTTTTATGTTGACGCCGTTGAAAATATCACTAAAGCATGGAATTGGGCTACACAGCTCGACAACCAAGAGCTTATTGCAGAAGAGTATCTTTTAGGTAAAGAATACAGTGTGGAATCCTTAAGTTTGGATGGGCAACATCAAATCATTGCCATTACTGAAAAGCTTACTACTGAATTTCCTCATTTTATTGAATTGGGTCATTACTCTCCTGCTCGCCTAACTCCAGAAATACAACAAAAAATCCAGCAAATTATGCTTCAATTTTTAGATATTATTCAACACCAAAATGGTCCGGCACATACTGAAATTAAAGTACATCAGGGGGAAATAAAAATGATTGAATCACAGACCCGAATGGGAGGCGATCAAATTTGGGAGCTAACCGAATTAACCACCGGAGTTGATGTCATTTCTGAAACGGTGCTCCATTTATTGGGATTAAGTCAAAAAACAAGGAATAAAAAAGAAAATGCCGCTGCTGTTTTATTTTTTGCACGAGAATTTGAAGAAATTCTTGATATTAATGGCCTTGAGTCTGCAAACAATTTACCTGGAATTGTTCGTATTCATTGTACCCTGAAAAAAGGTCAGAAGTTTGGGAAACTAAGCTCTTCTCAATCCAGACAAGGATATATTTTAGGAACAGGACACGATATTGATGAAGCGATCTCTACAGTACATTTAGCTATGGAACAGGTACAAATAACAACAAAAGTTCACCAGGATTAGGGAAGTACTATGTCAGAATCTATGTACCTTAGTGCAACCCGATCAGGTAGAGCATTTTTTAACATTTCACTCTTTATAACCGCTTTTTTTATCATAAAATTAGGGCAATTTTTGATCGTACCTTTTTTAGCAATTTACTTGAACTATTTTTCTCTATCACCTATTTCTATAGGAGTTATTATTGCTTCCGGGCAATTAAGCCACAGTCTGACAAGCGTATTCATAGGGCATCTATCTGATCGTTACCCTCCGCAGCAATTATTCATCTTGACTTTGTTTGGATCAGCAATTGCCTATGAATCTCTTTATCAAAGCAAATCTTTAGTGTGTTTTATTGTGTTAAATACCATCCTTGGCATATTCCGAGCTGTTTTTGATATTGCATCGAAAACATTGTTGGCCACCAGCATCAATGAGCAACAGAGAACTATTGCTTTTGGTTTGCGTTATGCGGTTTTAAATCTAGCAGCTGCTTTAGGTCCACTCATTGGCGCACGTTATGCTGCTGAACACTCAACTCAACTGTTCCAACAAATCGCATTAAGTTATCTTTCTACTGGTTTTTTGTTGTTGACGTTCTGGTCAAAAAAGAACAATCTGCAGCTCCCAAAAAACTCTAATAGCTCAAAAAGCGCCTCCATCACAGATACCCTGAAACTTATTGTAAAGAACTCCTCTTTAAAAAGGCTCTTTCTGATTAGTTTCATCTGTTACAGCATGTACTCCCAAATAACCTCTTCGTTAGCCCAATATATTGTGCAACAATTTGACGATGGCATTGTAGTGTACAGTAACATGCTAATCGTCAATGCAATAACCTGTGTTTTGCTGCAGATTTTTATTGGACCTCTTCTCCAAAAAGTAAATTATATGTTGCTTGCATCTATAGGATTATCCTTATTAGCTATAGGCTTTATGGGATTTTGCTTTGCCCAAAATAGCTTAACACTGAATTGCTCCATGCTGATTTTATCCCTGGGCGAGGTGATCTTTTTCCCATTGAATGATGTGTTTCTTGCTAAAATTACACCACCTCATGTGATGGGTAGCTGTTATGGTGTTCTTAATGCCTCCGCAATTGGTTTGGCGGTTGGACCCATTTTAGGAGGTGCAATCTATCAGTTAGCTGACTATTATTCTTTATTTTTAATCTGCTCAATAGGTTCTCTACTTACGATTTTTCTTTATAGAAAATTGGTCGCTTTGAATAATACTGATTGAAACAACAAAACTAAAAAGCAAATGGTCCCCAAAGTCCCAACATGAACAATTCATGCTGGGACTGTTTTAACACGGTATTAATATGGGTGTTCCACTACCCCTTTTGCCCCATGCACTTTTTATAAGTATACAATACACTGAACCAATCAATTCTCTTTTACAGACTCATTTAATTCAGCTTCAATTTCTTCAACTGTCGGTAAACTGCCTTTCAAGTCGGTAGGAATTGATTTTGATAAGGTATATTCTGAAACACCCCTATAAGAGCACTAATGTTTCGCAACGCATATTCTGCAATGACTTTATTTTTTGATTTACATAGCAAGATTCCAATCGTTTTGGTTATCTCCTGGCTTTCGTAACTGATCATCAACAGCTGCAAGGTAAAAACCCAACTGCCCGGTATGTTCTGGCTTAAATTTCGTATTTTTCAATTCGATGACAACAAATGCTCGTAATTCGAGGTGGTAAAACAATAGATCAACAAAAAACTCTTGATCATCACAGGTTAGAGGGACTTGAGAACCCACAAAGGCGAAACCTTGGCCGAGCTCAATGAGAAAATCACGAATATGGGTGATTAAAGCATTTTCAATACCATGTTCATGGGCTTTGCCTTGAATGGTCAGAAAATCAAAATTATAGGGATCTTTCAATATTTCATTGGCTAAATCAGATTGTAATTCTGGTAAATGCTTATGGTAGTTGGAGGTTTTATTGTTAGCTATAGCTTGTCGTTCATACAATCCACTTTCGATTTGCATTTCAAGAATGGTTCGTGACCAACCATTTTTTATAGTTTGTTCAGCATACCATTCTCGCTTAGACTCTTCTTTAACCATCTGCATCAAGCGCACAATGTGCCCCCAAGGCAATTGCGAAACGGGCTGTTTCGCAAATTCAATTTGAGGATACAGCTGAGCAAACCGTCGCATATATTCAAGGTTTCTTTTAGAAAAACCCTGCATTTCAGGGAATGCTTGCCTCATATCATGTGAGAACTGTTCCAGAAAATGAGATCCCCATTGATGATTTTTTTGTTTCTCGATTAAATCAGTACCAAGCTCCCAATAGAACTTGATCAACTCACTATTCGCAGCAAGTGCCGCGCGGATCTGAGCCGTTTGTAACCTTGTTTTGATATCGGTTAAGAAATGCTTGTAATCTTGGTTTAGGCGTAATACATCATCTTGAACCTTAATTTCTTTACTCATGAACTGCTCCTTGTTGTTGGATTGCTATTAGTGTTGCGGATGGTTGGACACCCATACACTTCAAAAAATAATCGGTTGCTGCATTGGTTTTCTCAACCGTTCAACATCGGTCACGATGTAGCCTGCAGTAATATCACCGTTCATTTTATGGTTCATTAAACGTTTTAAAGCATAAGCTGAGACATCCAGCCCCTCTGCAATGGTAATAAACGTGCGCCGTAAATCATGAACCGTAAAATGAATGCCTGAGAGCTTAGTTACATTAGCCATTTGCTTACGTGGCTCAATAATATGACCTGCTGCTCCCGTACCAGGAAAAACATACCCGTTAATCCTTTTTTGGCTGCGTGATAATAGCAGTTCATAGAGGTAACTAGAAAGAGGGAGGGTATGCGATTCGTGGTTTTTAGTATCAAGTACGGTTAAGGTTTTGGCGTTTAGATCAACTTGATCCCAGCGTAAAGTTGCGGCTTGCTGACGGCGCTTTGGTGATGCCAATAAGGGGTTTATTAACCCAGCCAGCGAAACCTGTGGCTAATACTTTTTTGTAATTATAAAGAGTATTGTGCTTTAACCATTTACGGACATGGATGTAATCATTGAATACATCGTTTAAGGTGATTTGGCGCATTTTTTCAGCACGCTTTTCGGCAATTGGATCTATTCCTGTTGCAATTTGCCCAAGCAACTATTGCGCTTATTTCCTTGCCATTTCAACCGTAAGTTCGGGATAACGACCTAGGGTAATGCGAGAGAGTTTATTCTTTATCAGTTTCTCAACAAAAAGGGCTTTAGTACCACCAGAGGTAACTCTGATACCAAATCCCTTCATTACATCATCGTAATATCGTTTTTGTGCCGTTCTTCCCTGACCTATTTCTCAGCTATCCCCCAAGAGTAAAAAATTAATGCATCGGGATTAAATTATTTCAATAAATATTTTTTTAAAACATTTAAATAAATAATTTACATCGCCTAATGAATCAATTAATCTAAATAACGTACAAATTGTATTGTAAGTACAACAAAAGGAGTTATGTATGTTTTTAAAAGGAACCTTCTTCTCTGCTGAATTTGAATGGGATACCCATTTATCAGTCCGAAATAATGTTTTAAAGGTAATTAGTGCTTATCTTCCCTATCGGTTTAATGCGCTCACAAAGAAAACGCACATAGAGGAAGCAAAAGATGCAATTGCTTACCTAGAGACACATACAAAAATTACAGATTGTGAACTGTATTTGTTTATTCAATTAAGGAGGCAAGAATTAAGCGAGGAGAATGGTGAATATAAAAAAAGATTAGATTTTTGCGTGCAAAAAATAGAAGAGCAGAATGCCCTCTTCAAAACTTTAGGCACGGCTGGACAAGCTTGTAAATCTATTTTTAGTACCCGTTTGGTTGAAACGTTAACAGGCACCCGAGAAAATGAATCCTTGCAGCCTGGATGAAGCAGAATAAAGCAACAAGGTGGTTCGGATCCCCGGTTGCCTGCAACCGGGTCCCTTAAAATCAAAAGAGAATTTAGTTTTAAGTCAGCGATACTGGCGATCAGGGGTAAAATTAAGACTAAAACATCGACTCTTAATAAAAAGTCTTTAGGGTTTACTTTCCTCTTTATTTCCCTCATCATGATTTAGGTTATCGATTTCCTGAATCTTTTCCTTCAGGTTAGTACGCCAAATGCTGTTTTTATACCCACGTCCATGCGTTTGTCTTGTCTCTTCCTTACGATTTGCCCACTCGTTCTTCCAGTCTTCGCTTTCCCAAAAAGGAGTGACGAGCTCTAACTGAGTCACATTTGATTGAGTATCAAGTCTTACAAATTTAATGGTATCCAGAGCAGTTTGGGAAAATTCCGGCCCAAATTCCGTCACTAATTTATAAACCCTACGCAATTCTGTAAGAGTAGTCCACTTATCATCGGGGCCTTCCTCTCTTTTAGCGATTTGCTTTGGATCATAAGTTGCGTCACTTTTACCAACAACAAAAATTAAAGGGACGAGGGGCTTTCCTTCTTTTTTCTTTTTATAGTTTTCCAGGAATAAGTCATTAAGAATTAACTTAAATAAACCATACATGGAATAAGGATTATCTTTTTGGAGATCGAGGTTGGCGATGGAGTAATCATCAGAATGAAAGGCTGTTATTCCATGTTTATTGATTTCCTCACAGACTTCTACATAGTCATATTTTCCAAAACCAAATACCACCGCGGTTGTACTCTCACCACACACCTTTTTTAGGGATTCTTGATCAATTTTCATGTCAACTAAAGGCAAGAACAGTCATAGTCTAATTATAGTTCAATTAAACGCCCATATTTTATCAGGACATCCTGGACTTGAGCTCATTGCCATTAAAGCATGCACCCCAATTAAGGACGGTGGTTGCTGGTAAACAGGGTTTAAAACGATTCTGTAAATCACCCCTACCCCAAAGCTAAAAATCAAAGTTGACTTTTTTTGACCAATCTGGTTTACTCATTTTGACTCAACTTACTCAAAGTTGAATCAAGAAGTAAATAGAAAGGATACAATTGCTTGGAATTATGCTATTGGATAGTAATCCTACCTTGTTGCATGTTCAAATATTATCAATAAAAACAAAAACCAGGAGTGCGATGTAGATTAGGAACGTTTGATCTGCTCCCACTCAAGCTGTTGTGTACTTATGGAATTTGACCTTTTACTTATTCTCTTTAAAAGTTGTCTCTTAAAACTGCGTCATTGCACTTTTGGAAAGCAGATAATTAAAGATAGAATACTGTACAAAAATTAAGGATAGAAAAAAATGATGTCGAAGATTAATCTATTTAAACCTTCCGCTGCGAAAGCCCCCTCCCTACTCCATGAGGTATATGCAGCACATAAACCCCCTTTTTTTATAGGCTCATATACTGGAAGTAGATGGCGGCATAAGAGTATGGGCAAGACACTCGATTTTATCACTAATACCAATAAACTCAGGGAATTGGAAAAACAAGCTGAAGTTAATCTAAATCAATGGGCCAAAAAAAGAAATTCTGCACCGAAAGCAGTGGAAGTAGTTAACAAAGATTGGGGGCTGGCGACACTTGCTGCAACCAAGAAACATGGTAAACCCTATGCCGTACTCAATATGGCGAATCCGGTTTACCCTGGGGGTGGGGCATTGGAAGGAGGAAGTGCACAAGAGGAAAATATATGGCATCGAAGCACCTGTGCCCGTACCTTGCTCGATGATATGGTGTATTTGGATAAAACTACCAAGACATTTCGTTACCATGATGCAGTAAGCAAATTATTGGAAGCCAAGATCAAAATGACTGATGAAGAGCTTGGTGCATTAAAAAAACAAGGCGGAGAAGCAGATTCGGGGGGTCATAAAGTTTTATTTCTGCGAACTCCCAGAATCTGTTTCCGCGGACCCGAAATACATCTTCCTCTCGATCCCAGTGACTTTTCTTCAGCACATCTTATTGCAGACAGCGACCTGAGTTATACTTTTCTTAGTCCACACGAGATTTTTCCCTTTTATGAATTAAGGTCCGCGGCCCCAGAGTTAGCCGCTGAACCCCAGGGATTGGGGACTGAAGAGCTGGCGCAATACAAATCGGATTTAAGAAGACGTATTGCAGCCCAATTGGATACCTTAATCCTTGAAGGACAACCGAATGTGGTTTTAGGCGCCTGGGGTTGTGGAGAATTTAAAAACAATCCTTCCGTCGTGGCTGAGATCTATGGTGAAGAAATTGAGAAGCGCGCCCACCTTTTCGAGCATATTTTGTTTCCCATAATCAATACGGGCTCCCATAATAATCATGCCATATTTGATAAAGTTCTTTCCGGCATAAAACTTGGTCCTACCCCCTCGAACACTGCGAATTTTAATTTAAATTAAAGCAGTCAGGATTATCAGCTTATGGGCAAGCCCTGCAGTTGCTTGCCCCAACAGGTCTCTTCTGGAAAATATTTTTTCGTCGGGTTTGTCCTGAGATAATTTTGTACCATTCGTATTCATTGCACCATTTAAAATAAAAATTAACCGAGAGACAAAATTAGAAGCCACAATGAACAACATAAGCAATATAAATGTAAATTTTATAAATCTTGAAGAAAACATTTGCATTTTACTCAAGGATTAGATTAATCTGGAAGAGACTCATAGGAAAAGGAGATCACCATGGGTAAGAAAAACGCAAATGCTCGTCAAACAAATGGACAAAATAATACAAAACAATCCAATTCTCACTCATCGCAGCTTTTTTTTAACCAAAAACAAAAAGCTCCCTCATTGGAACTGCAAACAACGCAAACACCACAGGAGATGCAACAACCTCCTCAAGAATTAATTCTGGAGACTGCCACAGATGTATTATTGGCGGCAATTTTACAGGAATTAAAAACCCAGAATATGATTGCTTTATTGAAACTCAAGGCACAAAAAGAACAAGAGCAGGAGGAAATGCAGGCCGCTGAAAAAATGCAAGAAGAAGATCAAGCCCATTTTAAAGAAATTCAATCTTCTATGTATGTTTAATTTAATAGCATCATCACAGCATAGGTCAGCTGCAGCTTGATCTATGCTGTTTTTCATGGAAATAGAAGCATACATTTTTAAAAATATGAACCTTCCCTGTTTCCGAGCCTCCTAAGCAAGAGCAAGAATTGATGCCTTGCAAGATGCTTTTCCGGAACAGGCAACAAGCAATAAATATCCAAGTGGATTGCAATGGCCCTAAAATAATTATGAGGCTTTTTATTCTCGAAAAATAATGGATAAATTTTAGATACTTAGGGAAATCGCGCTTTTATTCTATCTGCCTTAATTCAAGCTACACTTGTTATATACCCTATTAAGGAAGTAAGAAGAATGTCAAGCAAATCACCCTTGATCATTGGCGATGTTAAAATCAAACCCGGAGAACGTAGAACAGTTTTATTTCCGATGCCCAAATTATATGACTGGACGCCCATCAGTTTACCAATCCACATTATTAACGGTTTGGAAGAAGGACCTTCATTATGCATTACTGCAGCAATCCATGGGGATGAGATAAATGGGGTAGAAATTATCAGACGTTTCCTGAAAAAGAAGGGACTAAAAAATATCAACGGAAACGTCATCGCAATTCCCATCGTTAATGTGTATGGTTTCTTATATCAGGAACGCTACCTAATGGATAGAAGAGACTTGAATCGTTCCTTCCCGGGTAATTCCAAGGGTTCTCTTGCCTCCCTGCTTGCAGAAATTATCAGCAAACAAATTTTATCGCAGTCCACCCATGTGATTGACCTGCATACTGGCTCAAACCATCGTTTTAATTTACCGCAAATTAGGGCCAATCTGGATATGCCAGGCGTTGAGGATTTAGCCCGGGCGTTTAATGTCCCGGTTATCCTGCATTCCACTTTTAGAGACGGATCAATGCGGGAATATGCCAATGAACAAGGCATACCCATTTTGGTTTATGAAGGCGGCGAATCCTTACGCTTTGATGAACTGTCCATCAGAACAGGTATTAATGGAATTTTGAGTGTTATGGGGGCATTAGGAATGATCAAGCCAGGAAAGTACAAAGTAAAAAAATGCACCCCTACCGTATCCAGAAACAGTTACTGGATTAGAGCACCAATAAGCGGGATTTTAAGGCACATTAAAAAGTCAGGAAATCGGGTAAGTAAAGGGCAAGTGATTGCCATCATTGCCAATCCAACAAGCACTGAAGAATACAAGTTAAAATCACCTCTTTCGGGCATTATCATTGGAGAAAACATGTTGCCGCTGGTGCATTCAGGGCAGGCTTTATTCCACATCGCAAGCTTTGAAAAATTAACTGTGGTCGAAGAACAATTGGAAAATTTGCAAGAGGCATTTGATTTGAACGACTATGAAGATTAATTATTCAAAAATATTCAAGCCAAAAGCGCATTAATGCCGTTACTGCTTGGGGGGATTCCATAGGCGACATATGCCCGGAGTCTTCGATAACCGCCAATTTAGCATGAGGGATTTTAGTGCGCAGTTCTTCATGATGGGCCAGGGAAAAATTTTTATCCTCCCGAGCATGAATCACTAATGCAGGCATGGTCAAAGAAGAAAGGAAAGAGGTGCATTCTTCCCGTGCCAAAAGCACTTTTTGTTGGGTAATAAGCACTTGTGGGCCAACACTTAAAAACATGGAAAGCACTTCCTTTTTGGCGCGCGCCTCAAAAATGTAATGATCCACAAGGGTTGTGGCCACCGCTTGAAAATTCCCCTGTACGGTATCTGTTATCATCATTTGTCTTTTATGGCGCTTTTCTTGGGAGTCCGGTTGCGCGGAGGTGTTTAACAAGCATAATTTTAAAACCCGCTCCGGAACTCTCCTGGCAAGCTCCAAGGCCAACCAACCACCCATTGAATGTCCCGCCAGGAAAAAATCGCCTTCAACCTGGCTTAATACTTCCTGCAGCAAATCTTCAGTAGTATTTCCCCGCAATAAAGGGACGCATTGACATCGTACCAGTTCCTGCAGATGATGGATTTGATAGGACCAAACCCGCTGATCCGATAATATTCCCGGTAATAAGACCAATGTTTTTTTTGCCACATTTCCCTCATTTAAGAACGAATGATTGTATTATAAAGAGCATACAAAGCAACGCTTGTCAAAACCACGAAATGTATTGCCATTTTCCGGTCATTATAGGTAAATGTATTCTAGAAAGAGAATGATTGGAGAAACTCAGTTTACCATGGTTGTTGCTGAAGCTTTTAATTAAGCATTTTCTAAAAAATAAATTGAAATTCTGGAGAGGCTTAAAAATGAGAAAAAACTTCTTTATCAAATTTCTTAGTGCAGCGTGTATCTTTCAATTTTTATTTACAGCGCAAAGTGCATGTGCCAATCAATCGAAGCATGCCAGCTTATTAAAAGATATGTTTGCCAAAGTAACTGTAGCGAAAAATGATAAAGCGATTCCCGAATATTATGATAAAGATTTTGCGTTGTATTCGAATGGGAAAAAAATGAAGTATGAGGAGTTTTTACATCTTCATCAGAAGGTTTATGAGACATCCATTCAATATAAAGTTCGGTACGACGAGGAAACCTTTGTCGAACAGGGAGATAAGGTAGCCGGCAGATTATTCATTACCATTAACAAACCTGATGAGCCGACCCGAGAAATCGAAGTTATTTTAATTGCGGAGTACAAGAACGATAAATTATACCGGGTTTGGGAACTGACCTATCCTGACTGGTCTAAAATGAAAGCGTTTCAGAAAAATTCGGGTTAATTTAATCCAGTTTTTTCGATAAACAGCAACTATAGAGTAAAACCAATTTTCCTGATCCGGGTATTTTTCTAAGGACAACAGGGATGCAACTGCTTGCATCATTTCATTCATTTCTCGGGTCAGTTATTCTCAGCAATAAGGGAATAAAATTCCTGGAACCTTTGCTTCTGTATTTTACTCATCCGTTGAATAGATAACCGTGCTTTCCAAATTTGTTTGATAACGCCCGTTACCCGGCTACGAGTAGCTTTCATCGCAATCATCCATAAATACACTATAAAGGCATTACCTCGGCTTTTTGTGTCGATATCCAGGAAATAAAGGGCTTTTTTAAAAAGCTGTAACTGGTCTTTTTTTAGAAAAAACGCCAAGCGACTGTTTGCTTTTAACAAATTTTTACGAAGCAATATTTTCTTGAGAAATCGATGAAATTGTCCTGAATCCCTTCGATGTCGACCATACCTTTCATTTATGGATTTGTAATATACCTCCAGGGGAGCATCGCCAGAGTGTTTCTCTATATCTGCAATCACGTTGCAAACAGCATCTTTTATGTCATCGACTCTACATTCCCTGGGGGAGATTAAATAATTTAACTCTCTATCCAAAAGCATGTATTGAATGACCGCGGGACTCCCAGGTCCGCGCAGGCACCATCTTATTGCAGCACGATTGCACATGGATTTAATAAAATAAAAAACGATAACTTAAGCATAGCAAAAGTGTTTATTAAAATTTTTTCGAAAATTAAATTTTCCATGAACTCACTTTTTAACTGAGTTCACTAAGAATGCAGATACTTTAAAGTTTCCGACGCGCACAGTTATAGTCCCAAGTATAGTTCCAAGGGCAGTGGTATAGGATATAAAGCTGTCCATCAAAAAGATCTTTATATATGCCTAAATCATTGCATACTTGTTTAAGTTTATGCACTCAGGTTTATGATTTGAGTAAACCTCTACCGCCTGCAGATGGATCTTTTGGACTTATCGTTGACGTGTCTGCTGTAAAACATGCTTTAAAGCTGATTTTCAACCATTTACAAGTAAATGGCCTTTTGGTATTTGAAACCGAAACTGCATGCAGTACCTGCGGAATTGAGAATATGGCGTGATTATTGGGGTCCTGCTTCCCCACAAAGCTTTTTGCAGGGAAAACTCTTTGGCCCCTATTTCCAATAATTAAATAATAATCCCTGCACGCCAAAAACAGGATCACTTTTAGGTAACCCGGCTTGTTTAATGTGCTCATCAACACGCGGATGCTCTTCTGCCGTGCCATAGTTCATATCCAAATCTATGTCCCATGGGTAAGCCCCTATGCATTTGAAATCGGGGGACAGGTTTATACTTTTATGAGCTACACCTGCAGGAATAATTACCACATCCCCCTTGTTTACCTCATAAATATCCAATTGATCCCCGCCAAATTGAACTCTTCCTTCCCCTTCTAAGATGACCAGGACCTCATGGGTTGTACTGTGATAATGATGATAATCATAAATAGAATCTACCCACGAATTACTCCAGTGATTTTTCTTTAAAAATTTCTGTAAGGTTTGTGCAGGCTCATTAGATATAGCAAATACTTGCTTGTAAATTAATAAAGGGAAACGCGGGTTATTTGGGAAAAATCCTTGCGGCTGAATCAGTGCATGCAGTATTTTTTTGGGAGTTTTTGCAAGGGTTGTATTCATTTTACTTCCTTGTCATTTCTATTATTTTTATGTGCTTTAAAAAACCAACGCCGGAAACGTCACAGCAACCAGTTCGCCTTAAATTTCATGAGTTCATTGGGGAGAAGGGGCGGATGTACTCTCAATAGGCGCTTCTCTCTTTTTTGGAGAAAAAAAGCCAGCAGCTCTTCTTTCCAGGATTCCTTCCGCATAACCGGTTCTCGGCTGTTGGGTAATTAAAGCATTCTGATAGTCGATGCATTTTTGTCCTTTATAGGAAGCAGGATCATCCGCAGTCAATCTGCCATCTGGAGCAATATACGTTACCGATAACTGGCGTTTTAAACATAAGGGCGTCAGTTCATCGACGTGTTTCACCGGATTATTTTTTTGTTTAAACATCAAAACGCTCCTTTATCCTAAAATCAACATCCCTGTGCTTCTTTGATCTTTATAACAAATCTGTAGAAATGAAACAATGCAATTCAATTTGGACAATAAAAAAATCCCTGAGCTAATTAAATTCATCTTGTTGCATCCAGGCTGCTTGCGAATTGTTCCCCTGCTGACAATGAATTCCCTCGCTTTAGCTTCTTAGATCCAGTAAGTAGTTATTTATTTTAAATTTTTACTCAATAAAAAAACAAAAAACAGCCAAATTGTCTATACTTATTCTGTCCTGTTAATAAAAGTAACAGCTGGTTTCATATTTATAAAGATAATGAACTTGTGTTTTTAAACTTCAACCATGAGGACATGTAAAATGGATCTAAGTAAACGTATAGAACCTAAAACCTGGGCTTTCGTTGAGAAAATCAAGAAAGCTGGCGGTAAACCTCTTTATGATCTTCCGGTGCGAGAAGGAAGGGCCATTTTTGATAAATTACAAGAATTACCTTCATCAAAAGAAAAAACCGAAGTGGATATTGAAGATCGTCGTATTCAACACTCCAAAGGTGAAGTAAGCATTCGTATTGTTCGCCCCAAAGGATCAAAAGAAAAACTACCGGTAGTCATGTTCTATCATGGTGCGGGATGGGTTTTTGGGGATTGGCAAACTCATGGACGTCTTGTGCGGGAACTCTCGGTAGGAGCTCATGCAGCAATCGTATTTGTTAATTACTCTTTGGCTCCCGAGGCACAATATCCCACGCAAATCGAGGAAGATTATGCAGCAATGAAATACGTGGCAGAACATGGTAAAGAATTGAATCTGGATACCTCCCGTTTTGTAGTTGCTGGCGATAGCGTTGGCGGAAATATGGCCGCGGTGATGACTCTTCTTGCCAAAGAACGTGGCGGCCCTAAAATAGATTATCAAGTGCTTATTTATCCAGTAACAGATGCCAATTTTGAGAATGATTCCTATAAAGAATTTGCTGAGGGCCCCTGGTTAACCAAGAAGGCGATGGAGTGGTTTTGGGACAATTATCTTCCTGACAAGGCAAAAAGAAAAGAAATCACTGCCTGTCCTTTGCAAGCAAGCATCGAACAACTCAAGGGATTACCACCTGCCTTGGTTATCAATGGTGAATGTGATGTATTGCGTGATGAAGGCGAAGCTTATGAACATAAACTAAATGCAGCAGGTGTACCGGTAACCGGGATTCGCCATCACGGTACCATCCATGATTTCCTGATGCTCAATGAACTTGCTGATACTCCAGCATGTCGTAGTGCAATTGAAACCATCAACAGCCATTTGCGGATGATTTTTGCCAAAAAACACTAGGGGCATGTTGACAATTCAACCCAAGCCTACGTGCCGCGACGTGTTCGCGGCATCCAGTCATATATTCATCTCTATAACATTTCAAAGCTTGATAATGTCGTTTTATTTTGTGATCCGCTTTTTTTAATCCCGGTAAACAAAGGTTCCTGGTATCCCCCGAGAAGCCCTTCCCTGGAAAAAACTATTTGCCATAACTGATTGGTGCGCGCGCGAAAAGAACCCGCACAAGCTAATAAATAATAGCGCCACATGCGATAAAAACGTTCATCATAATTTTCTTTCAGACGGTCCCAGTTTTGCTCGAAACGCTCATGCCAGGCCATTAAAGTATTGTCGTAGTAAGCCCCAAAATTCGCCCAGTTTTCCATGACAAATAATCCTTCCGAAGCTTTACTGATTTGCTCCATAGACGGAATCATGCCATTAGGAAAGATGTACTTGTTAATCCAGGGATCACAGGATTTCATGGTTTCGTTTCCACCTATCGTATGCAATAAAAATAACCCGTCCTCTTTAAGGCAGGCACGCGCTTTTTGCATATAAACCCGATAATTTCGATACCCTACATGTTCAAACATACCCAGAGAAACTACCCGGTCAAATTGCTCATGAATATCCCGGTAATCCTGAAAACGGATTTCGATAGGCAATCCGGCACAATTTTGCGTGGCATATTCGTATTGCTCTTTGGATATAGTAATGCCTACAACATTGACCCCGTAATTTTCCGCTGCGTATTTAGCAAAGGCGCCAAAACCGCACCCAATATCCAATACACTCATTCCAGGCTCAAGCTTAAGTTTTTGACAACTCAACTCCAACTTATTCAATTGGGCAGTATCCAGATCAGAGGCATTTCTCCAATATCCGCAGGTGTAATTCATACGGCTGTCCAACATGGATTTAAATAAGTCATTACCCAAATCGTAGTGCTTTCTCCCTACCTCAAGAGCCCGATTTTTTGATTGGGGATTAATGAGTTTGAGCCATATTAATTTTGGCCATAACCATTTGTTGGCTTTGATTTTTTGATCGAGTTGAGCCCGAAGAACGCGCGCAAAGAATTGGTCAAGGTTTTTACAGTCCCACCATTTATCCATATAGGTCTCGCCCAGTGCCAAGGAGCCTTCATTAAAAATTCGTTGATAGAACGCTTCGTTATGAATTTGGATATCCCAAGGCTCATTCCCATTAGGGGTAATTCCCGCTAAATGTAAAAGATCCGTTGTAATTTTTTTTATTTGCTGGCTCATGAGTAGACCGATCCTTTTGTACTACACAATTCAAGAAAATATTAAGCTTTGTAATTTATAATTTTCTATTACTTAACTTACCCTGTAAAAAAGAAATTCTTCAAACTCTGGAGTACGAATACAAAGTATTTCCTCCAGATTGCTCCTTAAACTTTGCCTATACATGTTCTTTAGGAGCGAAAGAAAAAAATTCTAAAATCGCGCCATGACAAAGATTATAAACAAAATTGCTATGAATAAAACCTGCAATTTGTATTCGCTAATACATTTTGATGCAACTCAGCTTTCTTCAAAAATAATAAACGTGTTGCACATTTCCCTGTACTGGGTAATACCCTATCATCAAGATCTTTTGCATAAAATTGTCTGCCGCAAAGGAGGCATTATCGTACAAAGAAGCACTCCCTTCTCCTAAGGGAGAAGGGACGGCCGGAGCAGAGGAGGGTAAGCACATCGCATCAGGTTTTATTAACCACTACTCGCAATGCCTGTAATTTTAAAGTTGTACTGCCGATGTATTCCTCACTTGCAACAAGTTGATTTTTGTAATGGGAAATTTCATCCTCACGTATGGAAGGATTGATTCTTTTTAATGCTTCCAACCGCGATAGTTCATGGGTGATTTTTTGTTTCATCAGTTCCGTAGCCTGCGCTATGAGTTCCTGCAGTTGTGCTTCTGCAACTTTTTTACTTTGAATCAATATCGTTTCAAGATCGGATTGAATCTGCTGAATAATCGGATATCCCAAATGACGTTTCACAGGCTGGCACAACTGATTTAATTGCTTGTAATCCAGAATCTTGGAAAGATTTTTTCCAGATACATCCATGAGCACACGAATTGGAGTAAGGGGCAGGAAGCGATCTAATTGCAAATCTTTGGGCGCGGCACAATTAGCGGTAAAAAAAGATTCCAAAAACAAAGTTCCGGGTTTAATGCTTTTTATGGAGATGGTGGCTAAAGTGGCATTTCCGAGCTCGGAATCCAAAATCATTTCCATACATTCGCTGACCATAGGATGTTCCCAACTTAGGAACTCCACATCTTCACGCACAAGCGCCTTGGCGCGTGCATAAGTCACTGTAACCCCATCCTCTTTTAATCCTGGAAAATGACTGGTCTTCATATGATCCGTGGGGCGCACTATTTCTGTAGATTCAGAATGGTATTCGTGATCAATCCCGTACTCCTGAAATACTTGTGCCATATAGTTTTCTAATTCCAGACAATTTTCTTCTGCCTCAATAGCAGCTATTAATGCCTCTGCCTGGGGGATATTGCAGGAATTTAGTTCCAATAAACGATCACGGCCCTCGTGCAGTGCCTGATTAATTTGTTCCGCCCGTATTTTCGTTTCCTTAATCAGGTTGTCCAGCTCTTGCGGGTTGGCATCCGCGGTATCAAGAAGTGGCAGTAACTGCTCTTCAAATTCTTCATAAAGAGTAAAGCCGATAGAGCAGCTTTTGGTATACAAGTTAATGCCTTCATGGTACCAACGAAATAACTTCTCTTGTACCGTATCCATGAGGTAGGGGACATGAATATCAATAGTATGCCGCTGGCCAATCCTATCAAGCCGGCCTATACGTTGTTCCAATAAATCAGGATTTAAGGGTAAATCAAACAATACCAAGTGATGGGCAAATTGAAAGTTTCGACCTTCGCTGCCTATTTCAGAGCATATAAGCGCCTGCCCTCCATTTTCGAGCTCGGCAAAATAAGCGGCAGCACGATCCCGCTCAATAATAGACAATTCTTCATGAAAGGAAGCACTACGAATCCCTGCTTTTAATTTTAAATACTGATCCAGAGCAATTGCGGTATTTGCCTTGGCACAAATTACCAGAACCTTTTTAGGATGTAATTCGGCGATCTTGTTGGCTAACCACTTCACTCGGGGATCGTTTTCCAACCATAGCTCTTTATCCAAAAGCTGTTCAGGGTACAGTTTTCGTTGCCCCTTTTTTGCATCCAATGAGGAATAAATTGGGGGACACTCCAAGGGATAGGCATGGACTTGGCGTTCTGGAAAACCTTGTATTGCTGCACGTGTATTACGGAACAAGACACGTCCTGTTCCATGGCGGTCGAGCAAGTCTTTAATGACCTGGTTTACATTCAAACCGTTTACCTCTCCCAAATAAACTTCTAATTGTTTTTTAAGGTCCACACTTAAAGTATCGATGGGTGCCTGTTCTCCATAAGTCATTAATTCCTGCACCAGCTTGTTGATTTGCTGATATCCCTCTTCTTCCTTTATAAAGGCGGCAATATCATAAAACCGGGAGGGATCAAGTAATCTTAAGCGGGCAAAATGACTGGCAACACCAGCTTGTTCAGGGGTTGCAGTCAACAATAACAAGCCTTTACTCTGTCTTGATAATTCCTCAATGCATTCATACTCAGGACTTTTTTCTTCTTCTGACCAATGTAAATGGTGGGCCTCGTCGACAACGAGCAAATCCCATTGACTGGCTAAAGCCTGGGCACGTGCTTTTTCGTTGTCCATAAGAAAATCCAGACTGCACAAAACCAGTTGCTGGCTTTCAAAAAGATTCTCTGAAGTCGTGCCAATCTGAATTCCTTCTTCTTCATCCAGCTCATAGGAAAGTTCATAGCGTTCGGCATCAATGATTGAAAAATACAAATTAAAACGGCGAATCATCTCGACAAGCCATTGATGAATCAGCGTTTGCGGCACCACAATCAGCACCCGGTTGGCACGGCCGGTACATAGTTGATAATGGAGAATCATTCCTGCCTCAATAGTCTTACCAAGTCCGACTTCATCCGCGAGCAGAACTCTTGGAGCATGGCGTTGCGCCACTTCATTGGCTATGTACACCTGATGTTTTAGCTGACTGGTTCGTGACCCTAGCAATCCCCTCACTGGTGATTGTTGCAACCTGCTTTCATGATTCAACGTGTCTATTCTTAATTTAAAAGTGCTTAATTTATCGAGCAGACCACTGAACAATCTTTTTTCGGGGGTATTAAGTTGAATAAAGCAATCCAGTAAGAGTTCGCTGATTTGCAACTCATTTCCTGCCTCATCTGTGCCTCTATAAAACAATACACCCTGACGCTCTTCCACCTGGGTAATCTGCATTTTTTGTTGGTTGGAGGTAATTACTTCTTCCCCTTCCTTGTAAGTGATGCGGCTTAACGGAGCGCTATCAGTAGAATAAATACGCTCTTCACCAGCAGCAGGGAAACTCACACTTACCTGCCTCCCATTTACTTCAATAACGATACCCAAACCCAGTTGTGTTTCTGTATTACTTATCCAGCGTTGGCCTATATTAAACATCATATAAAATCATCTTTTGTCTCAAGTGTGATTAAAATAATCAAAAAACCAAATAAACTCAACTTGACTTGTATCCTTTTTTTAAATAGCATGGCTGGATTTTAAGCAAGCTCTAGGGGGGATGATTATGGAATTAAAAATAGAAAGACAGCCGAAAGTAAAACTAAATAGAGAAGAAAAGCTCAGCAGGGATTATGAAGAAGAAATTTACGATGGCGAATACCTAGTAGAAGATAATTCCCACTCACCTGCCCGAAGAGGCGCATCTGAGGATGACAGCATCTTCGATGCATGCCTAGGCACTCCTGAAGTAAAAGCACATGCTAGAAGAGACATTAAAGCAGGGGCAAACAAGGCTTATGAGGCTATGAGTCGCGCTGTACCTGGATTTTTTGCCCCTTTTGGAAAAAAACCTTTATTAAAAGAAATGGGATTATCTACCGGAAAAGAAATTGGTCTTGTAGGAACTGCGCCAATTACTGCACCTCTTGTTATGGCCCTAAGTGCTGGTCTTTTAACGGCGGTGGCTGCGGGTGCCGCAATTACTGCACTTGGAAGTTTGATTTTTGCTGCAGGTGCTGAATTACATAGCTTACGCAAAGGTAAGGAAGCGGCAAAAGAAACTGCAAGTGATGCACTTATTGTTTCTGCAAAAGCGGGAATTGTTGCTGCTTTTTGTATCCTGGCTGCCGCTGCTGCTGCTCTGGTTGCCGCAATAATTGCTCCCATTGCATTGGCGTATTTCATTACCCGTTCTGGTGCGAGCGCCGTATCTGCAATTTCTGAGTGTAATTCTTCTAATGCGGAAGAAAGAAGTTACTCTCGTCAGATGTAATTTAAGTTACCAGGTTGGGCTGCAAGGCCCAACTTGATACCCTCCGGAATTTGTCTATACCCCTATTCATTTACCTGTCTTAGGCAGAACCCAAAAACTCTAAAAACAAATTCTTCTTGTTTTTTTAAGTTATTCTGGTTAAAAATAGTAGGCACAGGAAGATTATTCAACAGAAAGGAATTCACATGGCTACCACCGCAGAAGAAGTTCAATATCTTATCGAACTAGATAATGACAGAACCGTACAGGAAGTATCAGTTGAGCTCCCCGCAGAAGAAAAAATAAAGCATCAGTTAGAAATTCTCAAGGAATCGGATCAAGACAAGCTCGTAAAAATTACGATTACCAAAGAAATATTTCAACAAATCAGAAAAAGTCTGCAAGACACCGTAAAGAGCATGGAAAAAAATCCCAGCATCTTCTCACGTGCAGCAGACTATTGGGGACAATTACCGCTTTGGCAAAAAATTATTGGTGGAGCAGTATTAACACTCCCTACCCTAATCCTGGGTATTGTTGCCCATGTTGGTTTTCTCCTGGCAATTTGTGGTGTCACCGCGGTTACTTATACAGCAGGTGGAATCATCCTTGATGATCATCATAAATGCAGTACCAGTGCAGTCGAAAGCTTGCAAAAAGGTATCTTGGGCTTAGCTGATCTTTTAGAGCTGACCATCAATGCACTGGATGTGATCCGTGAACAATTGGCAGTTGAAATTCAACGTTTTGTCAAAGAAAATGCCAGACTTACTGAAAATATTGAGCACTTAAGTACGCAAATTGATTTGATTGATCAACAAGTCATGGCTACCGCCAAACTTAATGGGATGATAGGCGAAACCAAAGATGGCCTGGTGGCAGTTGCAGACGTTCTCAGGGAAGGAGTTGCCGAACAAACAGACTTGATGAAACAAAATCAGGAGAAACTGGCTCGAATTACAGAAACCTTCCATAGCACTAAAAATGATTTGGAAGAAAAAGTTCGTGAAGTAACCATAGTGAAGGATGAGCTGGGCAACGAACTCCAACGCGCCAAATCCTTGATAGAGGCCTTGCATAGTGCCATATCGCAATTAGCAATCACCGCAATTGACAAAGAAGCGCAGCGCAAAGCTTTTCTGGAAAAGTTGGATATTTTTATCAATGACAAGGAAGCGAGCTTTCTATTAGTATTTGATCGAATTTGTGAAGCAGAGCGAAAGCTTGCCGTAGTGCAAAAAGAGCTGGAAAACTCAAATCAACGTTATCAAGAGCTTCTCCTCATCCAGGAAAAGCACATAGACACCCTCAAAATATTAAGCACTCAATCATCACCCGAACAAGCGTCCCCCATCCCGCCAGTTAGCGAATTATTAAGTAGAAAAGGGTTTTATGCAGTTAAGGACGCACCGAACAATAGCCAGGAGTTACAGGAGCAAGCTTTAACGCTTTGATGATATATACCCCAAGTTATATCTCCCCCCCTCTCCACAAGTTTTTCCGCGCCTGGAGAGGGTTTTTTCACTGGTGCACCATCATTTTGAAAAGAAAACCATCGGTTTTATTCTTTTTTACCGTCCAAAGACAAATTATATGCGTCCAAAGCTCTTTTAACTGCTGTCCGTTCGCCAATACGCTGATACCACGCAAGTAAACGGCCAAAACGCTGTTTCTCAATAGTTTGCTGGTAAAAAATTTGAAAGCAGTAAACCCAGGGCCATATTGCCATGTCCGCAATCGTGTAATCCTTTCCTCCAATATAGGAAAATTGGCTCAGTTGTTTTTCCATAACCCCCAATAAGCGCTCACTTTCATCGGCATAGCGTTTTAAGGCGTATGGAATTTTATCCTCAGCACGATGAAAATGTCCCAGTTGACCAAACATAGGTCCTACGTGCGCCGCTTGAAAATAGCACCATTGGATAATATTAAACTTCTCTTTTAATGATGCGGGTAAAAATTGCTGATGCTTTTCTGCAAGATATTGCAAAATAGCGACACTTTCAAACAAATAAAAATCATTCTGCGCATCATACAATGCGGGAATTTTATTATTAGGTGAAATTTTTAGAAAATCGGGATTAAACTGTTCCCCTTTAGAAATATCAATGGTCTTAATCGTATAGGGCAGGGACAGTTCTTCAAGCATGATTGTCGGTTTCAGTCCATTGGGTGTTCCGAAAGAATATAAGGTATACATGAGGACCTCCTTGTTTTAAGTCCGGAAATGGGAAAGTATAGTTTAATTTTTTCCAAGAGAAAATCAGCATAAGCCGGACACAATCCCCTGCTTATTCAGGCTCATTGCCATAAAATTTTTACTTTAAGAGGATAATTTGCTTGGCAAGCAGCTGCGACTCTAATTTATCCCTGCAGCGGAGTAGACTCCTATTCACTTGATGCGCGGATAAATATTTTAGTTTATTCTTAGATATCATAAGCGGCAAAAAAAGGATTTTTATAATGAGCTTCTCAAATAAGGTGGCAATTCTTGGCAGTTCGCGCACTCCATTTGTCAAATCACAAACCCACTATTTAGGAAAATCCAATCAGGACATGCTCGGAGCAGCACTAGCTGATTTAATCCATAAAACCAAAATAGAAGGTGAATTGCTGGGGGATTTTATTGCTGGAGCAATTATGAACCATCCTCTGGACTGGAATTTATCCCGGGAAACGGTTTTGGGTAGTGCCTTGTCTCCAGAAACACCCGGATTAACCATTCAACGTGCTTGCGGCACCGGTTTGGAGGCAGTCAATCTTATTGCCTTAAAGATTGCCAGTGGACAAATTACTGCAGGAATAGGCGGTGGCTCCGACACCAATTCCGACATTCCTTTATTCGGCCAAAGGAAGTTGACTCATTTTTTGATAAAATTGCAGCAAGCAAAAGGAATTAGGGAAAAGCTTGCCGCGCTCAAAGATTTTCGTTTGGGTATGCTTAAACCGCAAGTACCAGAGGTCCGTGAGCCACGCACAGGGCTTTCCATGGGGGAGCATTGTGAATTGATGGTTAAAGAATGGCAAATAAGCCGAAGGGATCAGGATGAATTGGCATATCGCTCGCATCAAAATGCCGCAAAAGCGTATGATGAAGGCTTCTATGACGATTTGATCATACCGTTTGCATCCTTGAGTCGGGATACCATTACCCGCAAAGATTCTTCTTTGGAAAAATTGGCTTCTTTAAAGCCTGCTTTTGATAAAACCGACAAAGGCAGTCTAACCGCGGGAAACTCAACCCCGCTCACTGACGGGGCTTCTGTTGTTTTATTAGGCTCTCCTGAGTGGGGGAAAAAACATCAGCTGGAACCGCTTGCCTATTTTACCGATTGCGAGGTGGCTGCAGTCGATTTTGTACATGGAGCGGGTTTGCTGATGGCGCCCACCATTGCGATTGCCCGTTTACTGGCAAGAAATCAACTCAGCCTGCAGGATTTTGATTATTATGAAATTCATGAAGCCTTTGCGGGTCAGGTTTTATGTACTTTAAAAGCCTGGGAATCTGCTGAATATTGCCAAAGAGCCTTACACCTCAAAAAGCCACTGGGAAGTATTGATGTCCAAAAAATGAATATTAAAGGAGGCAGTCTGGCTCTTGGTCATCCGTTCGCCGCAACAGGCGGACGTTTGGTGGGCGCAGCTGCCAAAATTCTTGCGCAAAAAGGCAACGGACGTATTCTGATAAGTGTGTGTACTGCCGGGGGCATGGGTGTTGCTGCAATTATTGAACGCTAGAGCGCTGTTTGGCAATGAGCCTGTATTTATCGGGCAGGAAAGCCCAATCACTCGAATCAGGCCGCATTGCCCTTTATTACCCAACCCGTTTTTCTTTTAATTAACCAAAGTATACACAGCGGCTTCTGCATTTTGTATTCTTTCAGCATGGAGTTGTTTTGTTTTACGCGCAAAAAAATTACTCAGCAAATAAGCCCCTACTCCCACTGCTGTTGAAACGGTCTCTGTAACCGCTAAAGGAGGATTCGGTGGTGTTTGATTTCGTTTAAAGAAAAAACCTCCGCCATAAGTGGCCTTGGCAACAACGTCTACCGATTTGTTGAGTAAAACATTCAAATTCGTAAAATAAATGGGGACCGTGAAATTACTGGACCCTAAATTAATCTTGATGTCAAAAGGCAAGGATATGGTTGGGCCATTATAATGGGCACCATACACCTTATGTTCACCCCGGGGGGGATAAGTGATATCGGGAATATTTTTTCCTGAAAAATAAAGTGCAGTGGTGGCAACCATATTACTGAGCATCGCCATGGATACAGCACCAGAAAAAGCTTCGGCACAAACATAGTAATATTCTTTCAATTGCGGGTTTGCAACTTGCATCCCCTGGGTGCGAGCATAATAACGCCGCTCTTCCCTACTTTCCTGCCACTTGTTGACACTTGCGCCTATAGTTTTTAAGGCAATTCCTGAAGCCACGCAAATCATACTGGCAGCTTGCACTGTCCCGGCATTAATATAATCTGTGAGGTTATAGGAAGTTCCATTATTAACATGATTATTGTAGGTCAAAGGGTATTGTTCATTAAAAGCATAATTAATGTTCGTAAGGTTAACACCCAAAGTAAAATTACCTGCAGCTTTCACTTCTCCATAATAAGATGCACTCACATCTTCCGTACCAAGCATGCTAGAAACAGCATACGCCGTACCACCCAGCGTACATGCCAAAGTACCACACACATTCATTGAATCGGCTACAGCATGAACTGTTGTATCTAATAACCAATTTCCCGCCGTCCAAAATCTATCCACCCACCCCATAACACCCAATCCCTTTTACACATAAAAAAAAATGACTTACCGAGATAAATCAAAATATCGACACCTATCTGTCTTAATTTCTATCAGAACACATCTATATGAAGCGGTCAATAAATTATTGCTACAGCTAACTAAAGGGAATATATCAGGACAGAACAACAAGGAATACGCAGTTTTACTCAAATTGGCGCACATAAAAAGTCAACTCCTCGGCACGGTTGGTAAATATCCAGTTTATTCCCCGGTTTAATTCGCGGTACAAGCTGGATTTTGAATCGACCATGCCGACTCCAATAATTTTTTCAGCTCTCTTGAGACGTTTAATTATTTGGCTATTTATCAAAAAATAATGACCCAATAGCCCTCCATAATTTTCCTTTAAAGTGATGCCACAATATTGGCGTACATTATGATGGACAGCTACCAGCAACAAGGAGCTTTTGGGAAAGTGCGTCAAGGAATAAAAAATCTCGGGGTCTAGAGTGAGCAAGTGATAGTGTGTACCTGCAATTAATCCATCCAGGGTATGGGCTAAAACTTCCTCATCGTGAAAAGGTGTTTTTAATTCAATCAACAGATGCATGTTGTCCCCATAAGCGTCAACCACTTCATTCAACGTTGGCACTTCAGGTACGAGGGTTCGTAACTCATTGAATTTCAAGTCAGCAATTGCACGATTACATTTCCAAAGACGGTTTAACGTGGGGTCATGATTGACTACAAGCACTTTATCAGCAGTTGCATGCACATCAAGCTCTATCCCCCAACACCCCAATTCTTTTGCCCTTTTAAATGCCGCAAGAGTATTTTCCATAATACCTTGGGGATGATTATGTGCTCCTCGGTGAGCAATTATATGGGCGTTTTTAACCCTCTCCAACGAAGGTTTGTCTCTGGGAATGAGGGAATAATAAACATCTATGGTTTTTTGTAAAAAATCAAGAAACACAATGAATCCCTGATAGCTTGTATACTATTAATAATAAATAGGAAAATTGAAAAAGCAAAATCAGCTGATTTCTATTTCAATTTGTGTAAAAATAATAGACTTTTTAACCTACTGTCTCAATATGCCATTAATTACGACCCACATCGATAGGGCTATCCATGACCTCCAGGAAGGGAAACCCGTTGCCATACCGACAGAAACTGTCTATGGATTAGCCGCTCCTGTAAATAATGAAAAGGCAATTAGGGCGGTTTTTGCGATGAAAAACAGGCCATTAAACCATCCTTTGATAGTGCATGTTGCAAAAAATTGGGATCTGACGCAATGGGTTAAGGATATCCCGGAATATGCCCAACAGCTCATTGAAAAATTTTGGCCAGGGCCTTTAACTCTGGTGTTTCATTGCAAGGTGGATCAAATCAATCCGTTAATTACAGGTGGTCAGACTACGGTAGCGGTTAGATGTCCTGCCCATCCCCTGACCCAGGAGCTGCTGATGAAATTAGGCACCCCGCTGGTTGCTCCTTCAGCAAACCCATTTGGAAAGGTCAGCCCCACCACCGCACAGCATGTCAGTGAGTCTTTCCCTGATCAAGAATTAACAATTTTAGATGGAGGCCGTTGCACTGTAGGGATTGAATCAACCATTCTTGACGCCACTCATGCAAAGAATTATCAAATTTTACGTCATGGACTTATTGATGAGAAAACCATAGCCGAAGTAATTACCACTCCATCCTTGCATCAGGAAAATACTCTTCGCGTTCCAGGAAAACTGGAAAGCCATTACCAACCGCAAAAAACATTATATTATTTTTCTGACTATGAAGCGCTCTCTAATTTCTGCCGTAATAATCCAGATAAAATCTATGCTATTGCCAGCAAGCAACCTCCCGGGGTCCTTGAAGAGCATTTCCACCTATTAGGGAACAAACCGGAACAAGTAGCTTTTGACTTATACTATCAACTAAGAAAAGCAGATACTTCCGATGTCCAAACCATTGTTATCGAACTGCCTCCAGCAACAGAAAGCTGGCAAGGAATCCGGGAGCGAATTTTAAAAGCGGGCATCACTTATTCCAGTTAGTTTGCAACTGTTTGCTCATATTAATCTTAAAAAGCATTGACAGAGCCGCAAAATATGAGTAACTTAGCGCCACAATGCCGAGGTGGTGGAATTGGTAGACACGCTAGCTTCAGGTGCTAGTGGGGGCAACTCCGTGGAGGTTCGAGTCCTCTTCTCGGTACCATCGATTTTTCTTAAACGCCCTATAAAATAGGGTGCGCTTTTAAATTACCCTCTTATTCTGGATCTCCCTAAATAAATGGCTCTTCATGCTGTCTGATGACATTTTTTTATGGAAAAATCTCTGTTATCCTCACACTTTCTGCAATGACTTAGCTTATTCCTTCTTAAAGTTTGAGGTATGATAAGACCAATCAAACGAGGGAGATGCTCATGAACATCATGGTTGGCGGTGGAACAGGGTTAGTGGGTCAAATTCTTGTGCCTGAGTTACTGCAGTTGGGACACAGGGTTTATTTAATTGGACGAAATGAAGAAAAAATTAAACAGATTTTCGCAAACAAAGTACATGCAATTACCTGGGACAAACTTGATGCATTAGATCCCCATGATTTTGATGCCATTATTAATTTGGCCGGTGAAAATATTGCAGATCACCGGTGGAATGAAAAAACCAAAAAAAGGTTACTCGCAAGCCGCATTGAAACCACAAGCCAATTAGTGCATTGGGGGTTAAAAGCTGAAAATAAAAAACCTCACTTGTATAATGCCAGCGCCGTAAGCATTTATGGCTTACAGAAAACACTGTCACAAAATAATATTAATTTCACTGAAACTACGCCGCCCATTGCACCCCCTGATTCTTGTTTTTCATCCTATCTCGTTTCTCAATGGGAACAAACAGCCCAAAGAGGTTTTGAAATGGGGATGCCGGTTACTCTAATGCGTTTTGGCGTGGTTTTAAAACGCGGTGACGGCATGCTGAAAAAACTGGAATTTCCTGCAAAGCTTGGGATGGGAACTGTGTTGGGTTGCGGGGCTCAGCCCTTAGCATGGATTGATAGCGCCGATCTGGGTAATGCCATCCTGTTCTTACTGTCTCATCCAGAGATTACAGGTCCAGTGAACCTAGTAGCGCCAGAATGCGTGTCGCAAAAAACATTTACGCAAACTTTGGCCAAGGTATTACAAAGGCCTGCATTTATGTGGATGCCTGCCGGCATGGTAAAATTAATATTCGGCCAGATGGGTGAAGAGTTATTATTGTCAGGGCAAACGGTAGTCCCCCAACGACTCTCCGAATACCAATTTGAATTTAAATACCCCGCTTTAATATCTGCTTTAACTAAAGAATTTGGAGGTTAAAATTAATATGAGTCTTCGCATATTATCCCAGAATGAAGTCAAACAATGCATTACCATGGAGCAAGCCATTCACGCGATGGAGAATGCATTTATTCAATTAGCAAAACAACAAGTAAAGCTACCCTTAAGAACAGGGATAACTGTTGATGAAGAAGAAGCACTGACTTTAACCATGCCTGCCTACCTGTCCCAGGAAAAAGCTTTAGGTTTGAAAGTGGCTTCGATCTTTCCTAAAAACATTACCCGGAACAAACCGGTGATTACCGGTTTTATCATGCTGCTTGACGCATGCACCGGCGAGCCGCAAGCCTTAATGGATGCAAGCTATCTCACCGCATTAAGAACCGGAGCGGTTTCTGGATTGGCAACCCAATATTTTGCGACAGAACAGGCGAATCATGTTGCCATAATTGGTTCTGGTGTACAGGCAGAAACTCAATTGCAAGCGGTAGCCACTGTGCGCGACATAAAGCAGGTATCCATATGGTCAAGAAATATAAAAAATGCGGAACAATTTGCGGACAAATTTTCCCATCAATATGCGATTAATGTTTTTGATCAACTTCCCTCGGCAGTAAAAGATGCAGATATAATCTGTACTGCCACAAGCAGCACAGAACCTTTAATTCACTTACACGATTTACAACCTCATACCCATATAAATGCCATTGGATCCCATACTCCGCAAATGCAGGAAATTGGTGAGAGTGTGCTCAAGCAGGCGGTCGTACTCGTCGACCAATTAACCGCAATCCTCGCCGAAGCAGGTGAAATCATCAATGCGGTGCAACAAAAGCAACTAAAACAGGAAGAGATTATCGAGATAGGGAATTGGTTAGTAAATAAAGACACGGATTACAAAAACCAACTTACCGTATTCAAATCCGTAGGGCTTTCAATTCAGGATGTCAGTGTCGCCTCAGTGGTTTATGCAAATGCTCTAAGCAAAAACCTAGGGTTAACCTGTGCATTAAGTTAAGAAAACGCGCTAACCACATAATACAGTAGCGCTGCTGGGCGCTAATGTATTAGCAGATGTCTCCGAGTGCCTGGCCAAAACGTATTGTGCTTCCTGCTTTTAACGCAGGACTCCAATTTACTTGGGTACTGTTTGCAAACAACAGAACAACTGTCGAGCCTAATTTGAAGTACCCCATTTCATCCCCTTGGGCAAATACCTTTCGCTCATGCTGGTTGTATTCAAAAACCATGCGGGCCTTGCCACGCTTGATGTCTCCATGCCAACGAGTGCCTATCGCTCCTACAATAGTGGCGCCAACCATCACCATTACCATAGGGCCAACTTGGGTAGAAAAAAAGACAGCAAGACGTTCATTACGCGCAAATAGCCGAGGGACAACGCGAACAGTTGAGGGTTGGACCGAAAATAAAGCACCCGGCATATAAGTCATGGAGATAAGTTCGGCATCCATAGGCATATGCACACGATGGTAGTCTTTGGGGGATAAATACAAGGTAGCAAAGCGGCCGTTAACAAATTGCGCTGCCGTCTCTGTGTTACACATTAACAGATCTTCCACCGAATAGTTATGACCTTTTGCCTGAATTAATTGTCCTTGCTCAATAGCCCCTATTTCGCTAACGCACCCGTCTACTGGCGAAATAATATCCGCAGACGCCAGAGGCCTGCAGTCTGGTTTTAAATAACGAATAAAAAAATCATTAAAACAAGCATAGGCCGTAGGGTCTTCAATCAGGGCCTCACTCATATTGACCTGGTATTTATTGATAAATCGTTGGATGATGTAATTTTTTATCTTGTCATGTTTCACTT
This sequence comes from Fluoribacter dumoffii NY 23, assembly GCF_000236165.1. Classification (NCBI taxonomy): domain Bacteria; kingdom Pseudomonadati; phylum Pseudomonadota; class Gammaproteobacteria; order Legionellales; family Legionellaceae; genus Fluoribacter; species Fluoribacter dumoffii. The sequence continues at coordinate 3,645,745 of NZ_CM001373.1, forward strand.
CAGCCAAACATCCTGCCAGGGTAGTTAGCCCATGTTGGGGAATTAGATATTGGGGCAGTGTTTTTATTAAATCAAAAGACATATAACGCTCTTGCAACATTTAAAAAAGAGATCATAACCTATACTGCAAGTAGCCACAAACACAGTGCATTCACTTGCAGTATAGATGTTAGTCCCTCTTGCAATTTTAATAAGTACAGGCATCGGTAAGTTGCAGTTGACGATGCGAGGCAGCAATGGTTTCCTGATGATATTTCAGATTTGCAAGATAAAACACTTTGTGTTCTTCCAAATTAAATTGCTCGATTAATTTGTATTTTTCTTCTTGTAACATCCCTGGGTATTTACCAATTTCTTTTTTTATTGTTTCTATTATTTTTACAAACAAACACTCGTTTAAGCTTGAAGTGTCGAGTCCGTTCATAAAAATTATTGCCAGGGCTTTTGAATTACAGTTCCCTTTTAGATACCCTTCGACCTCCGCTCTCCTGGAGGCCCCCCAAAGACTTCCCCATGATTGAGATTCGTATTTTTTTAATGATGATTCAATCAAGCTTCTAAATGATCTCTCCGTTAGGCTATCTACCCACTCATACATAGTCTTATAGAGCATGGAAATCCCCACATCACTGTAAGGATGGTTAAATCGTTTATCTTTCTTGGCAAAGAACACTACATCGCGAGTAAAATCTGCGATACCATTTTCAAAGCTTTTTTCCTTGTCTCTCATCGCATTATCAATACTGGGTATAGGGAATGTCTGCAGCATTAGGGGAGTAAGTCCCTTTATAAGTAACATATTTAATTCCCCATCTTGCCGGCCCGCACTTAAAATATAAGCCAGGCGATTATCCCCTCTTTCATTAGTGCTGTTCCTTAAATACTCTTTCATCGGCTCAGCTCTTTGACGAAAGGATATGCTTGTTATTAAAGGAGCATATTTTTTGTCAATTATTTCGTTGATATGACGTTCCAAATCTTCTGGCTTTATCGTTTTAGCCCAAACAAATAATGAATCGTAATATTGTTGTTTTATATCTTCATGAGTAAATGGCAAAACATCCCTTTTCACAGCAAGCAGTGCTTTTTCCATGAGCTCGTCGGTAGTAGTCAGATGCAACTGGAAATTGACCTGTTCTGCAATTAACTTGAGACTTGAAGCAATATTATTAAATTCAGCCGCATAAGTTGTCGTATTTGCCAGAGCTTGCCGTACTTTTAAATTATGGGTTTGATACAATAAGCTGAGCTTATTAGAAAATTCCAGATTGTCTTCTTCGGTAAGATCCTTACGTTCTTTTTCATAATAACCTTTAATTAATGCCTGGAATTCATTAATGAAAGAAACCAGGGATAATACTGCATCACGTAATTTACTGTCTTTATCAACACTAATCCTTGCCTCAATTGCTTCAGGGGAAAGCACCGGCAAATTTCCAAATAACTCCCAGGCGCTGGTTAACGTATCATCCGTAACTTTTTTACTCACCAGCTCAGAAATTTGTACATGTGGAGGATTGGTTGTTTCCTTAAGCAAGGTATTGGTTAACCGGTAGGAACTGTAAAGTAACTCTTTTATGATGGGTGTAAACGCATCACGCCAAACCTGATGATAGCGTTTTTGCAACTCACCAAGATCATATTGCATGGCCTCATCCTTGGCATACACTGTTTCATTTTGTTTTTTGACCCACTCTTCTATCTTCCGGTAAAAAGAAGGCTTTTGATAAAGTGATAAATAAGTAGCTGCGAGCGGTATCCCATAACCATTGTCCAAACATCCCATATAGAAAACCACCACCCTATATAAGTTGTCATAATGCTCCTGATACAAATCCATTATAAAATCTACAAATGGTTTTTTGTTTGTTTCCTCATTACAAAATTGAGGATACAACTCTTCGTATTTTTTTCGTAATTCAGGATTGGTTTCCTCTAACGAAGTGTAATTTAAAGGCAAATCGCCAAAAAGTTCTGTTAACCGTTTCCGTTGCACTTCTGGCTGGTAAGTTAATAAGGCTTTTAAAGCAGCTGCCACTTTTTGTTCTTGGGCAAGGGAACTCTGGGCCAAACGGGCAAATTCGACAGGATCTGCATATGCTTTTGGTAATTTTTTAAGTGCTTGTTCCTGAACCCCAGGGACAATTACCGGAATGGTCACTTGCCCTGGATGTTGGTAAGGCGGCCAATGATAAGGCATGGACTCTTGAACATTAGGGAACGATTCATAGTCGCGAACCGTTAAAGTGACATGCGTTTTCGGAACTCCGATAACGGCCCTGGGTTCTTTCATATGGATGGTGAACCAATAAAAGAACATATCAAAATCAATATCACCAGCCAAACTCAGATTATGCGGATGGGAATCATCGTCATCAAGGAACCATCTGCCAAACAAAAGCTCCATGATGTCATGCTCGATAAGCGTTTTGACACTGGGTGCAACTTGTTCCTTTAACGTACTGTTAACAGGAATACGCTCGCTGGCAAAATGGAACGGTTTAAAATCCTCAATACCAATTGACAGCGTTCCGATTAGTTTGTCTTCGGTATGGCCTCTTTTTGAAGTGATCTCCAGGATATGACTTTTTAGAGTGGGAAGCTGTTCCATTAAAGGTTGTGAGAGATTAAGTTCTGGTATTTCCTTTACCTCAATCGAATCTATCTTTGTCAGCCCCTCTGGGGTTTTAACTATATATTTGAGTGTCTCTTTCTCTAATTTGATATAAAGGGTGTTCTCTTTTATTGTTTCATTGCTCTCGGACAATAATTCAATGCCGTATTCCTCAAATACCAATCGCTCCTCAGCAGATCTTTTTCCTTGAAACAATCTCTTGAACGATGAAGTTGCCACGCTTATTTTGGCTAGCAGTTCAGGATAATGACGATTGGGTTCTAATTTTTTGAAGAAAGCCTTCTTGATAACCCCATCCTCTTCAAAAGTAACAGGAAATGTTTGGTGGGAGCTATCTGAAATAGCAGTTTTTGTTGAATAAATGAGTTGACTATGCCTCAGGCCCTTTTTTGGAATTCCCATATTTTAATCCATTAAATCACAGTCGTCCTTTTAGAATAGTTCATATTAGGCAGAAATATTCAATAAGTTCAAGAATAATTTTCAAACAGATAACAAGGAAACTAAACAGAAAAAATCTTTCTATCGCAATTACTTAAGGAACTCTTTGGCACAAATTGCGGGGAAAAGGGGGATGCCGGCAGAAATGCCCAGACCCGGGAGGGAGATTAGTTTCCCGGGCTTAGGCTGCAGCCTTTATTGACTGCATTGGATTTAACACATTTGACCACATGATATGAGTTGCTCCATATCATTTTCATCTGTTTTTTCAGGTTCTACAAGCTTTATCACTTCTTTGTGCAGTGCCCGTATTTCTTCACCTGATGACGTTTGATTGAAAAACCAGAGGTTTCCAGTCAGTTTATATTTCACTGCATTCGCGGTAAAACCAGTACAAAGAGTAATAATGAGGTTGGTAAGTACTATTAAAACATCCATTACAAACTTATAGATTCCCGGCTCCACTTGAGGATCTACAATATCAAGGATATTTTTTTCGACGGATTGCAATTTTTCCCGGATAGAGACATTCGGATGCATGAGTCCGTCAAAAGCAATTTTATACACTTTTTTCCTGTAGTCTACTTGTGCTTTTTCCCAAGCACTCTTCATATTCTGATACGACTTGGAACCTGCCAAACGCTCGGAAATTACTTTGCATTGGGCCTCAACTCTAGAAATTATTTGTCGGAAACGTTTGGCCTCTTCATTCTCTTGTGCCACCCATTCCACCAATTTTTTATGGATTTTTAAATCCTGCATTAGCGTGACACAAATAAAACGTTCGCGCAAATTTTCGGCTAAAGCCAAAAGCTTGCGATCCTTAATTGCAAGTACTTTGTTACCTTGGGTCTGGATTCCAATTACCCCAGCATAGAGAACGTCTACTAAAGACTTCCTATACCCTTCATTTTCTATATTTGCCAATTGGGGCAAGAGCAAGCGCAAGGCTTCGCCTTTATTGTCTTTCCCAAGCACCAATCGATATTGTTGCGGGCTTACATCAGGCAATTGTTTTAAAAGAAGCAGTGCCTGGTTCGCAGCATTTAACTGCTCGGAATTTAGTTTATGTAAATTTGCATTTCCCGCAGCAAACTCTTTAAGTTCTGCCGCAAAATGATATCTAATGGAATCTTGTAAATGGAGGTGGGGATCTAATGCATGCCGCTCCAGTTTTTCAATATCGACGGTTTTGGATTGATCCAGAGCAACCAAACTTGAAGCCATGAAGGGATATTTTTTTGTTGCAGCATAGATCTGCTGATATCCATCTTCAGATAAAGATCCTTTAACCCAAAAAATCAAACAAAGCATCCTACAGTCTTCATCAGGGAAGGAATGAATAAGATTGAGCTCCTCCAATTTTTTAGGATCATTAAAAAAGTCTTTTGCTTCTATAGCAAGGGCTGGCTCTAAATCAACAAGTTTATTTAAAGCCTGATAATAGGCAGCTTCAGATAAAACAAGACGAATTTCTTCTATAGAATACTTTTGTTCGAGTAAAAAGGGGATTAGTTTAATTTGAGTCTTATCCCACATGTATGCACTGAATTTTTTAACCAACTCAAGATCAGTAAGTACTTTGCGGTATTGCTCCAGAAAACCATTCTCATGAAATACAAGCAGTATTTTTATTAGGCTCTTATTAATGCGTTCATCATCAGTCAATTGAAGTTGCTGAAGCTCCTGACGCAATCTACTGTTTTCGGTTAATAGATCTTTGAGGAGAGGGGTAGACAAGGAAAGATCTTCATGAATTTTATAATGAAGAATCAAATCAAGAGCTGGGTTGTCTGCAAATAGCCCGCGCAAATCCAGTTCGGTAAAAGGAATTGGGTCAGGAAGAATAACTGTTTCCTGCTTTATTTGCAGTTTCCGCATCAACAAGGCAATACGTTGAAACCGCAGGGTAACTGCATTATCCCCATTAACTGCGCTGTGTAATAAAAAGCTCGGCAGTTCTGCTCCCAGCTGTTCAACTAGTGGCTCCAAAGAGCCCACTGGAGAAACCTTCACCTCTGAATCAGGTGCTTTAATGAAAGGATTTAAATCAAAGCTTGATAAACAGTAAAGTAATCGCTCCTGTGGTGCAACATGCCCGTTTTTGCCCAAAGCCATCACCCATTGGGTGGGATCATCCTTGCGATACATTACCAATAGCCCGCAATTCTCACCTGCGTCATTAATGTAGGCAAAATTCAGGCGGATTAAATTCGCATGGCAAGCCTCTGTATCTTCCCCTTCTTTTTGCAGCGGATGAGGGCCAAACAAAAATGCCAAATTCCCAGCATTCATATTCCCTTGCAAATAATATTTTCCCTGAGCATCCCTGGTCCAGATTTTAAAATGTCTTGTGGCTTGTTGCAGGTTACCTAAAAAATGGGTAGCTGGAAAATCCCTGTCAATAATATGGGAGTCATCTTTATGCGCTCCAACAGCCCAGCCTTGTCCAAATGCATGGAATATTTGTTGTGCATTTCCCTGTACCCAGTAAGGCATAATTCATTTCTCAATATGACAAATTGAGAGTATTATAACCAATAATTCAGCTAATGGTGATGCATTTTTGCAAAAAATGATATTTTTAATACATTTACCCAATCAGCCGAATTGATGAAGGCAGTACATTTTTTGCGTGCTCCAGGGACATACTCTAGTTCGGATTGCTAAATCCGCGACAAACAGGATAAAAACTGCTGCCCGGATGCAAGGAGGCATAACCCACATCTAGAGCTATTTTTAGGCAATAACGAAATGAAATGCAATATCATAGGCGCAGGTCGAGTAGGTAAAAACATCGCTTTATCCTTGGTGCAGAAACAAATTATCTCCTCAGTTTCCATTTGTAACCGCAGCATGGAAAGTGCTCAACAAGCGTGTCAGGATCTGGGTTTTGGACAAGCGAGCGAAAACATAGAAGAGTTACCTGCAGCGGAAATAAATTGGATATGCTGTAATGATGATGCCATTAGCAATATAGTGGAAACTCTGGTGGATAATCCTTTTTTGAAACCCGGAACTTTTGTTTTTCATTGCAGCGGTGTCCTTAATTCCCAGGTTCTTGAGCCATTAAAAAACCACGGCTGTTTCATTGCAAGTTTTCATCCGCTAAAAGCGTTTAAAAGCAATTATCTTGATGCTTTTGCGTTTGCACAAGTCGATTGTGTTTTGGAGGGGGATGCCAAGGCTTGCAACTGGTTAAAGGATGCCTTCACCCTGTTGGATGCAAATCTCATCCCCATCGCGCCTGAGTCTAAAGTACTCTATCATGCCGCCGCCTGCATGGCTTCAAATTATCTGATTACCCTGGCAGCTTGCAGTGAAGAATTATTTCTAAAAGCCGGAATATCTCCGCAAAAAAGTCGACAGATGATGGTCAATTTAATGCAAGGGAACTTGAATAATTTAATGCAAAACGCAAACATTGCTGATTCACTCACAGGTCCCTTGGCAAGAGGGGATATTCAAACGCTCGCTCTGCATTTCAATGCCATAGACAATCCGCAAATACGATGTCTATATCAAAGCGCGGCATTGAATACCTTGCCATTAGCGCAACTGTCTGCAGAAATAAAAGAAAAAATTAAGCTATTTTGTAGTTTGGAAAATTAAGTATTTGCAGAAAAACCAGTGAGGACCTCACCTGGGTGTCGCTATACTCCACCCAGGCTATAGTTTACTGATATGTGGGGGTTGTATCATTAGTTATTTCTTCGAGGAGCTCAACACCTTGGCTAGGACTATCTGTCTTCGGAGGAGGAGGAGGAGTAAAACCAAATACGTCACCTTTACCTATTGATTGTCCACTCACGTTTAAGGTTCCTACTAAGGTTTGAGGACCTCCATTACATGTAACAGGGTTAACTTCTTCTTGATGAGCACTTTGATAATCTTTCATAGCTGCCTGTATTTTAGGTTCTATTTGCGCATTGGTTTTACTCTTATAAACGGCATAGGCGGGGAGGCCCACTAAAAAAAATCCTACTCCCGCTGTAATCACACTAAGAAAAATACCCACTTTTCCGAGGTATGAACCCAAACTCTTGGGCTCCCAAGAATCGGCCATTTGTTTGGTTAAACCTTTATGTGCTTGCATTTTACCAGCTTTACCTTGGCTTAAGTTTTGCAGCGAAGACTCCTCGGCGATATTTCTACTTTGATTAGAAAAGAAATTAACAATTGCAACAAAGGGAACTGCATACCAAGACACGCCATCCAATGTTTTTCTGGCGTTTACTTTTGCGGAAGCCCCTTGATCCACATCACTAATCAGAGACACCCCTGATTGCAATCTTTTATCATACTGTTCATCCATTAGTCTTTTTAACTTTTCAGTCTCGTTGATGACAGTCTCTCCTTCAGAGACAGCGAGTAAATTCATCGTTGCAAAAATTTCACTTTCCTCAAGATTACCTGCTTCATGATCAAAAATGGCTACTCGACCATTAATTGCTTGTGCACGCTCATTTCCACTTTTACATCCGGCGATAGAAGCTTCTTCGACAAAAATTGATAAGGCTTGTATGAGCTTGGAATACTCATGTTGATGGTGCAAATTATTGGCCATCATTTTTTTTAATGCTGCTTTTGCACTTTCTACAGGATTTACTGCCTCAGCTCCTAGTTGCTGGCTTTCCCATCCTTTTTTAATATCTTGAATCAATGCAATAGCTTCTTTTCCTTGCGGGGATGCAGAAAAGAAAAGGTCATCCGTTGGATGGGCATTAGCCTCCCCCAGGAATTCCCTATATTTATCAAATACCTCTTTAACCATATTCCTTTGGATATCATCCTCGCCAACAAGGTTGTATAACATCGCCATTTCTGCCATCAAAGTGGCTTCTGTTCTTAGGGAGTTTCCTCCATACCCTAAAGTATCTCCAAACCCATTAATAGAAATGTTTTGTACAAGACAGAAGGGTTTGGGATTAACAGAATCTAATTGGCTTTTGTTATACAGGTGGGCTCCGCTGAGTATAATGCGAGCCCCTGCTGATTGTTTGTTACCATTAATATCGCCCAGTGTATCATTAATCGCTGTATGAAGATTATAAGTAAAGGCTTTGCCTATCTCAGGTTTATCTGTGACTACCTTATCTAATGAATACTTTGCTGCAATTGTTAGCAGCTTAACACTGACATCATTAATGGCGGCCGGCTTTTCAATATCTTTCTTCACATCCAAAGAGGGAGTTCTTATCTGTAACCGGGATGGAGTATAACCTCCCTCTTTCAGGGCTATAGTTGCAATTTGCCTGTCTGCAAGCGTATCGACTCCTCGTTCATGCGCGGTATTCTCGGAACCAGAAATCCAGGTAGCGAGCTTTGAAGAGCCATCTGTGTGCAAAAGATCATTAGGAGTAGCAGTAGTTGATTCAGCAAGATGTAAGACATCAGCTTGTTTCAGGTCTTTTCTGGAGAGACGTTTACCAGTGGCCCTTACTACTTCTTCCATTAAAATACCATGTGCTTCTGCAGAAATTCCTTTACGTGCTTTATCTAATTCTTTAATAAGCTTCGCTTCATCAAGCGTATTACCTTTGCTGGCTTTTGCGAGAGCTTTTTTAAATGCGCCTTCAACTAAAACCTGCACACGCTCCATTGCTTTTTGATGTGCTTCAGCCATTTGCATTTGGATTATTTTTTGCTCTGCTTTAAATTGCGGAGTAAATTTTTTATTAATTTCTCTTTTGACTGTTTTGATTTGCTCGAGCAAATCTTTGAATTCCTCTTTGAATTCTTCGCGGTTATACGTGCCAGCATCTATTTTCGTGTCAATTGCTTTTTTAAGTTGACTCTCAAGTTCACTGATTCCTGCTTCCTTTTCCAGCTTCTTTTTTAGTTTGTCCCCAGTTTGTTTTTCAAAGACTTTTCCATAAGTACGTGCAGCAAGTGCTAAATGAAAATGATATTCTTGTTGGAGAGGAATAATACTGCTTTGTACAGTGGATAACTGCTGTAAAGCAGTATCGTCTAGTCCATACTTTTCCATGTAAGCATCTTTAAGCGCTTGGAGATCCGGATCTTTTGTCACATCAAGACTAACTGTAGTTACTTTTGAAGGTTTGATATCACCAACAAAACCAGCTTTAAATTGCTCCAGAGCATCCTCTGGCAGTGCAACATCAATTAATATGCGGCCTTGAGGATCAATGAGTAAATTATCGGGACTGACCAAAGCTTTTTCTTTTGCTTTTTCAATAAGCAAGTTTATATAAGCTTTGCGAGCCTTAATTTGTTCTTCAGTAAGCATAATTAATCTCAACTTGGACTATCTTAGTTTAATTTTAGCACATTAAAGATTATGGAAACCTTATGGGGTGGTATTTTAAAAATAAATAGTGGGGAAAGGTCGGTTATAGTTGATTATAATTAATTCAATTGGGAGCCGGGATTCACACCGAGCTCCATTGGCATTGGTAAGCAGGCTTAAAGATTAACTTCTTTCAGATTTGTGGCGTGGGCATTCCTTTTAGCCTTTCTGTTCTCATGCCAGGTTTGCAGCATTACAAAAAAGGCAGGGACAAAAACTACTGCCAGGCAGGTGGATGCCAACATGCCGCTACACACAGCAATACCTATCGAGCGTCGGGCATTGGCACCTGCCCCCGTTGCGAATACTAAAGGCATGACCCCGAGAATAAAGGCAAAAGAAGTCATCAAAATAGGTCGGAAACGGGTTTTTGCCCCAATTACTGCCGCTTCCATTATGGATTTACCATGTAATTCGTGTTGTTCGCGTGCCACTTCCACAATCAAAATCGCATTTTTAGCGGCCAAGGCAATAAGCAGCAGCACCCCGATTTGCGTGTACATATTATTAGCAAGCCCCAAAGCCGATAAAGCCAGAACCGTGCCAATCAAGGCTAAAGGCACACTTAACAGAATGGACACAGGGGCTATCCAGTTCTCATATTGCCCCGCTAATATCAGGTATATCAAAATAAGAGACAGCATAAAAATATAATAGCTGAGATTTCCTGCAATTTTTTCCTGATAAGCAGTACTGGTCCACTCAAAAGATATTCCTGCAGGCAAAACTTGTTTTGCAACGCGCTCCATAGCCGCCATCGCTTGCCCGGAACTATAACCTTGGGCGGCCATTCCATAAATATTTGCCGAAGGATATAAGTTGTATAAAGAAATAATGGGCGGCCCTACGGTAGGCGTCATGTCAGTGAGCGTCCCCAGGGGCACCATTTCACCCGACTTATTGCGGACATAAAAATTACGAACATCGCCAACGGTCATGCGTGAGTCTGCATCGGCCTGCACATAAACCTGAAATACCTGCCCAAATTTTGAAAATAGATTCACATAGGAAGAACCCAGATAGGTTTGTAAGGTTTCCGAGGCATCGCCAACTGAAACTCCCAAGGCCTCTGCCTTAACCCGGTTAATGGGCGCTGAAAGCTGGGGGGCGGAGGCACGAAATGAAGTCATCAGGCGTTGCAATTCAGGTTGTTGGCTTGCATAGCGGATCATTTGATCCGTAGCGGTTTGCAATTTACGATAATCAAAGGATCCGTCTTGCAACTCCACTTGCATTTGAAAACCGCCCGAAGTACCAAGGCCCTGGATGGGTGGAGGGATCATCACCAAAACTTTAGCCCCTAGAGTTTTTCCTGCAACCGCATTGAGTTTTTTATATAATGAAAGCAAATCCTCATCTTTACCGCGTACGCTCCAATCTTTAAACATCACATACAAGACGCCACTATTTGCAAGGCTGGCACTGTTATCCAAAACCGAGATCCCATCAATAGTGATTACATTTTCTATCCCGCCAATTTTGGATACTTGCTCGCTTAATTCATGCAAAAGTGCTTCGGTGCGGCCCAAACTGGAACCATCAGGCAATTGGACGCTCAACATTGCATAGCCTTGATCTTCAATGGGAATAAAGCCGGTAGGAATTCGACTGAGGCCTAAAATGGCCAAGAGTACGAGTAAAAGCCCTATGAGACATACGGTTTTATTTTTATGGACTAGCCTGTCTATGAATCCTATATATCTGTTTTCTATGGGATAATAATATCTATCAAATGTGCGAAATAGGATATTTTTCTTTTTCTGGGGGTCAATGGGTTGAAGCCACAAAGCGCATTGAGTCGGTTTCAATGTCATGGCATTGATGGCACTGATAAATGCGGTTGCCGCAATAACCAGCGCAAACTGGGCATACATTGCTCCGGTTAACCCGGGCATGAAACCCGCAGGGACAAATACAGCCATCAGGACAAGGGTAATTCCGAGAATAGGACCTATTAATTCGCCCATGGCATCAATTGCCGACTGTTTTGGTGAGGTGCCGCGTTCAATATGTTGAGTGACGCCTTCAACAATTACAATCGCATCATCCACCACAATCCCAATTGCCAAAACAAGAGCAAATAAAGTAAGTAAATTGATGGAGTAACTTAAAACGAGCATTGCGAAGAATGCACCTATAATTGTTACTGGCACCGTGGTTGTGGGCACGAGGGTGGCGCGATAATTTTGTAAGAACAATAAAATAACTATCAAAACCAAAATACCTGCTTCAAACAGGGTTTTATATACCTCGTCCACTGACGCTTTAACAAACACCGTAGTGTCAAAAGGAATTGAATACTCCATCCCAGGGGGAAATTTTTCTGCCATTTTTGCCACCGCTTTACGCACCTCGGTGGCAACTTCAAGTGCATTGGCCCCCGGAAGTTGAAATATACCGATAGCAGCCGTCGGTTTATTATTCAACTTGGCAAGCTGATTGTAATTGCTCGAACCCAATTCCACACGTCCCACATCCCTTATGCGGACAATTTGCGCGCTACTGCTTGCATTAGCACTTTGATTGGGCTGTTGGGTGACTGTTTTGACAATGATGTTTTCGAATTGGCTAACATCAGCAAGTTGTCCTGGTACATTCACTGTAAATTGATAAGGTTGTTTGCCTGCTGCCGGTGGAGCTGCAACCTGGCCGGAAGAAACCTCCTGGTTTTGATGGCTTATCGCCTGCAGGACATCGCTGGGATTAAGTGAGTAGGCCAACATTTTCTTAGGATCGAGCCAAACACGCATCGCATAGGTACCGGTTCCAAAGATGAGTACATTCCCTACACCAGGTAAGCGCGCCAATTCATCTTGCATATTAATCGCGGCGTAATTATCAAGAAATAATCCATCATATTCATTATTTTTGGAGGTGAGGGTAATAAATTGCAGAATGGCAGTAGATTTTTGCTGGACCAAAACCCCCTGTTTTTGTACTGAGTCTGGCAACTGCGCCATAGCAGCTTGCACCCGGTTCTGGACCAGTACTTGTGCAAAATTGAGATCGGTGCCAATTGCAAAAGTAACGATGAGGGTATAAGTCCCGTTATCCGTACTGGTGGATTGCATGTACAGCATGTTTTCCACGCCATTGACTTGCTGCTCGATAGGCAAGGCAACGGTTTTGATGAGGGTTTTCGCATCGGCACCAGGATAAGTAGTAGTCACCTGAATGGTGGGTGGAACAATAGCAGGATATTGGGATACGGGCAGGGCAATAATTGCTACCAATCCCAGCAGTACTATAAGGAGCGCTATAACGTTTGCCAAAATAGGCCGCTCAATAAAAAATTTAGAAATCATTCTGCCGTCTTCTCACTTTTAAGGATTACCTGAATAACGCCGCCTGACACACCTAAATTAATGCTGGGCATCCCCTTTGTCTTTCTTATCTGTTTGCACCGTCTGGTCGCGCGGTTCCACTTTATTGCCTGGAGTTGCAAATTGCAGGCCATCAATTATGACTTTATCCTGGGCAGCAAGACCTGTAGCTACTGCACGCATTCCATTCTCCACACTGCCCAAAGTGACTCTTTTCAATACCACGATATTGCTCGCATCGACGATTAATACATATGCCCCGATTTGATCATAAAGAATCGCCGTATCAGGAACCGTCAACTGCTTTTTGGGTTTGGATATTGCAATCCTTACCTGCACAAAAAGCCCCGGAACAAAAATTAAATCTTTATTTGGCAAAAGAGCGCGCAGTTCCATGGTGCCTGTAGATGCATTTAAGCCTGTATTCACAAAATCAAGGGTAGCCTTATATTTTCGTTCCGGATTAGTTTGCAGGCTTACTTCGACGGGAACCTGCTTGATATCTTGCGGTTTAAATCCTTGTGCACGGGCGGCCTCTCGTAAGTTAATTAAATCTATTTCATTCAAGTTAAAGTACACATAAATCGGATCGATCTGCTCTATTGTTGCCAAATTGGTGGCCTCACCATGTCCTACAAGATTGCCGACATCTACCAAGTGCCGTCCAATTCGGCCGTCAAATGGCGCTGAAATGTGCGTATAACTGTAATTGATTGCTGCATTTACTTCTTCAGATTCGGCCTTATCCAGTTGGGCAGCAATTTCCAGAGTTTTGGCATACCATTTTTCAACCTCATTTAGGGAAGTAGCATGTTCTTTATACATCCGTTGCTGGCGGGCATATTCTGATTTGTTATATACAAGTGAAGCTTTTGTTGCCGCAACATTCGCCTTGGCAGCTCTTAGTTTTTCAAAATAAGGCTCAGGTTGAATCACAAAGAGTTCTTTTCCCTTTTTGACAAAAGTTCCATCAACAAACTCAATTGCATCAAGATAACCTTCAACACGGGCCACCAGATTGACTGAATTATAAGCTACGGTATTGCCTGTTTGGGTCACATATTGGGCCATTTCTGCAAGTATTGGTTTTTGAACGACTACTGCAGGCACAGGAATGGCTGGCGCCTTGCTTTTACCAAAAAAATGCACCAGCAAATAGATTAGAAATAAAACAGCAAGCACTATCCCTGCGATTTTGAATGATTTTGAATCTCGATTAAAGTTCATACCTGATACCATTTTATTAAATTTTCCCAATAATCCTTTTCCCTCACCCTGCTTTTTTCTCAACCGCTTTATAGGGAAAATATTTGCGTCCCTGCACCCTGCTGAAAAAAGATTTTTTCCTCCCTTTTTTATGGGAAGTCTTCTCTACCAGTTCGGTAAATAAAGTTCTTTTATTTTTTCTTTTCTGGTTCGCGGTGCCTCATGATTCTTCTCCTTAAGCAAAGAGCCCCAATTGGTGCGCGCCGCCATTTCGGCTTTAATTTGTTGCGGCACCACATCATTATTCCCTCGTATTTCCCAGCCACCGCCGAGCGCACGATAAAGTGCGACCAACGCCTGGGGAATATTTGCTTGCGCATTGACAAGGGATGTCTGGACACTTAATTGCTGCTGTTCTGCATTCAATACCGGGGTAAAGTCCACCTCGCCATTGATGTAGCGAATGATTGCCAATTTTAAAGTTTTGATTGCAGCATTATTGGCTTTGCTTAAGGCTTGCTCTGCTTTTTTTGCTTCAATATAAGCCGTAATCGCGTTTTGCACTTCTTGCTGCGCTTTTAACACTAAATTGACATAGTTTAATACAGACTGCTGGAATACCGCGTCCTGAGCCCGTACTGCGTTGGTAATTTGGCCATAGTTAAGTATGGGCCAGGTCATAGTTGGGCCGGCAGTTATTGAGTGGTTTGACCAGTTAAACAAATCTGCAAGTGAATTTTGAGCAATATTGTTTGCAGAAAAAACAAAAGTACCGTTTAAAGCAAAGGATGGAAAAAGATTAGCTTTTGTTGCGCCTATTTTAGCTGACTGGGCAATGGCATCCAATCGTGCCTGGTGTATGTCCGGGCGGCGTGCCAAGGTTTCTTTTGGAATACCCACTGCTACAGTGGACGGCGCTTTGGGGATTCCTTTACTTTGTTTGAGTTGGCCGTCAATACCATGGGGTACCGTCCCTAATAAAAGCGCCATTGCATTTTTTTGTTGTTCCAGATTATTTTGCAACGGAGGCAAAGAGGCTTCTGTTTGCGAAAGCTCAGTCTGCGCTTGCTCCACATCGATCAAGTTGGTTTGCCCTGCATTGTAGCGGGCTCTGGCTATTTTTAAACCCTGCCTCTGAACTACAATATTGGCTTTTGTCACCCGGATTTGTGCTTCATAGGTTCGAATTTGAATGTAGGTGCTGGCCACATCTGCCGTGAGGGTGACCAAAGCATTATCGTAGGCAGCAAGAGACGATAAAAAAGTAGCATCATTCGCTTGAATCGCTCTTCGATATTTCCCCCAAAAATCAAGTTCCCAATTCGCGGTAAAACCCAAAGATGCGGTCTCAAATGAAGAGGGTAAGAGTGATTGCAGTTCAGTACCACCAATTTCATAATAAGTGAAATTGCCGATTGCTGCCTGTTGTTGGGGATACAACATTCCCACCGATTGAGCCAACAGGGCGCGGGTTTGTAATACCCTTACCCCAGCGATCTGGACGTTCAGATTATTGTGATATCCTTGGTTAATTAAGGATGTAAGTACTGGATCATGGAAAACCTGCCACCATTTTATTGTTTTAAAAGGTGTTTCTTTTACTGAGGCATCTTTTTTGGGCCAATGCGCCGCCACTGGTTTTTTGGGCTCTTTATAATTAGGGCCAACCATAAAACAAGCACTAAGAAGCAGACAAGCAACAAAGGTAAAAATTTTTAACATGAGTGCTAAGATTTCCCTATCCCACTTATTTTCCAATACTGGAAATGATTAGCCATTATTTCCCAGAACTTTATCATTACTGCAAATTATTTGATAGATCATCCGATTAAATAGTGGATTTGAGCGCTGCCATTCACTCGCCTCAAAAAATAATTGCCTAAAATAAAGGGGACTTAATTCCCAGGAAAATTTATGCATATAAAAAACCCGGGTGCGGCCTTCGCCTGCACCCAGGTTGTAGAAACTGCAGATTATTCAGGAGAATTAACTTGTAAGTGGGTCACGTTTTGCAATCCTCGCGGCAGGCGGTTACCTCGGCGTCCCCGCTCACCTTTATAATGGTCCAGATCGGCCCCTTTCAAGGTAAAATGCCGTTTCCCAGCATGAACCGTGAGGGAGTCATCTGCAGAGAGTACCTGCAAATCAATGACATATTCTTCACGCGAGGCTGCTTTAGCAGCAGGGATACTGATTAATTTATTTCCTTTTCCACGCGATAATTCCGGTACTTCTTTGGCAGAAAAAATGAGTAGCCGGCCAGCACTGGTAGCACAGGCAACAAACAACTCCTCATGCTTAGGTACTATCCGCGGTGGTAAAATATGACTGGCCGCAGGCAGTCTGATACAGGCTTTTCCATTGCGGTTTTTTACATAAAGATCGGCAATTTTAGCAATAAAGCCATATCCCGCATCACAGGCCAACAACAGCAATTGCTCCGGCTCTCCTCCAACTACTGCTTCGAACAAGGCACCTTCGGCTGGATTCAGTTTACCGGTCAAAGGTTCTCCTTGCCCACGAGCAGAGGGGAGCACATGGCCAGGTAAAGAATAAACCTTCCCTTCACTGTCAAAAAAGAGAATTTGTTGATTCGAGCGCGCCGTGGCTTGGGCTTTGAATTCATCGCCTGCCTTGTAACTTAATTCGCTGCCTATTACATCATAACCTTTAGCTGCCCTCACCCAACCTTTTTTGGATATCACTACTGTAATCGGCTCATTGGGTAAAATATCCTCTTCTTTTAATGCCTGCGATTCCTGCCGGACAATAATAGGGGAGCGGCGCGGATCGCCAAATTCGTCGCGGTCCCGAATAATTTCTTCTTTAACCAACGTTTTGAGTTTTTGTTCCGAAGCCAAAATGCTTTGCAGACTATCGCGCTCAGCACAAAGTTCATCCAGCTCACCGCGAATTCTTATCTCTTCCAGCTTTGCCAAATGACGCAATTTCATTTCCAAAATGGCTTCTGCTTGCCGGTCGGTAAGATTGAAGCGGGCTATTAATCCCTGTTTCGGCTCTTCATGCTCACGGATAATGGCAATTACCTCATCAATATTCAGATACGCAATAAGTAATCCTTCGAGTACATGGATGCGATCCAGAACTTTTTCCAAACGGTATTGCAAACGCCGCTTCACTACTGTTAATCGATAGGACAACCACTCTGTGAGGATATCCAGTAAGTTTTTTACTTTGGGCCTGCCATCAAGACCTATCATGTTAAAATTAACCCGATAACTCCGCTCCAAATCCGTGGTGGCAAATAAATGTGACATTAAACCTTCCATATCCACCCGGTTCGAACGAGGAATAATAACTAAACGGGTTGGATGCTCATGGTCAGACTCATCGCGTAAATCTTCAACCATCGGCAATTTTTTCTGTTGCATCTGTAAGGCGATTTGCTCGATTACTTTGGCACCCGAGACCTGATAAGGCAAAGCCGTGATGACGATATTTTGTTTTTCCTGAGTGTAAACCGCCCGCATTTTAATTGAGCCATTACCTGTGGCGTACAAGGCAGCAATTGCTTCCGGCGGCGTAATTATCTCAGCTTCGGTGGGGAAATCTGGTCCCTTGATGTACTGGGTTATTGCAGTTAAATTTGCCTGGGGGTTCTCCAGTAAATGCACACAGGCGTTTGCCACCTCGGTTAAATTATGAGGCAAAATATCCGAGGCCATACCCACTGCTATACCTGTTGCTCCATTTAATAAGATATTCGGTAAACGTGCGGGTAATAATGCAGGTTCTTTCAAGGTTCCATCAAAATTGTCAACCCAATCGACGGTACCTTGTAATAATTCCGAAAGTAATACCTCTGCATAGGGTGATAATCGGGCTTCGGTATAACGCATTGCGGCAAAAGATTTGGGATCATCGGGCGAACCCCAGTTTCCCTGACCATCAACAAAAGGATACCGGTAGGAGAACGGTTGTGCCATTAACACCATTGCCTCATAACATGCACTATCCCCATGGGGATGGAATTTACCCAGCACATCCCCGACTGTACGTGCTGATTTTTTATATTTGGCAGTCGCTTTCAATCCCAGCTCGGACATTGCATAAATAATGCGTCTTTGCACCGGCTTTAATCCATCGGCAATATGAGGTAATGCCCTGTCTAAAATGACATACATGGAGTAATCAAGGTATGCCTTTTCGGTAAATTCGGTTAATGCTTTGCGTTCTGTAACTTCATTCATTGTTTGTTTATTCATGAGATTAATAATTTCTATTTAACCACTGGGATGCTCTGTTGCAAAGTAATTTTAACAAAGCAGCTGCAGTGTTAGATAGATAAACACCCTGTAAATTGTGAATAACTTTGTATATTTTTCTATACAACTGAGAGCAATTAAACTAACTAATTGAAATTTAAGGTTTTTTTAAAAGGCGTATTTTTTAAATAACTGCTTAACCTGTGGATAACCTTGTGTATTATCATAGCATAATTTGGGTAAGTTATTGTAAGTAACTCAAAAATTTATCTTCTAAGCTGGTTAACAGCATGCCTACCCAGCAAATAAAAATAATAATGTATACTTGTATTATTAATTACCCTGTTAAGGGGCCGGAGTTCAGATAATGGATGAAAATTTGAAAGCAAGCCGTTCCCTGTTAAGTTACAAGGATTCCATTTTAAGTAAATATCTCCTTTACTTAATTTCCATACCGGCATTTATTATTGTCCTCCTTGTCAGCGTTTATGCCTACAAACAAGTCCGGGAGCTGGTTGACGCGAACAATTGGGTGATTCACAGCTATCAGGTTATTCAGGCAACAGATAAAATTCTTTATGGAGTAATTGATACTGAGTCCCATCAACGCGGCTATCTTATTAGCGGCGACCCCCAATTCCTTGAATCCATCCAATTTCATACTAAAGATATAAATCAGACTTTTGATACGCTACTGCAACTAACAAAAGACAATCCTCTGCAATCAGAACGTATTACGCGCTTTATCGATTTGGTCAATAATCGCCTGCAAATAATACAGCAAGTAATCAAGGTCAAAATGCGCACTAAGTTAAATTCCCCAGAAACCATGGTGTTATTTCACAAGGGACAAGATGTGTCCAATGAGTTAAAAGCACTGGGCAATGAAATTCAAGCCATTGAACTGGTGATATTAAAAGAACGCAACCTTATGGTAATAAACAGTGCCCATAAAACCAATTTAATCATCATTATCGGTAGTATTGTAAGTTTATCTGGTTTGATTTTGGCATTTCTTATAGGCAACTATGAATTGTCCCGCAGCCGTAAGGCAGAACAGCACAGACTTAGCACTGAAATACAGTTAAAAAGCATTTTGGAGAGTGCCAGCGACATGATTGCTGCGGTAAATAGTGATCGCCAATTTATTATCTTCAATGAAGCGTACCATCGAGAGTTTAGACGTATATTCACAAAATCCGTTAGCATAGGAATGCCGCTTGAAGATGCCTCCTCTCATGTGAATGATTCAAACAGAGACTTATGGGATTTGTGGGAAAAATCCTTAAGTGGCGAGGAGTTCGTAAAAAGTATAGAACTTGAGGTGAATAAAGAGCGACACATCTATGAAATAACATCCAGTCTGATTATTAATGGAACCAATCAAATAAAAGGGGCCGTACATATCATTCGCAATACTACCAAGATGGTCGAAGAGCAGGATAAGCTCAAGGAAATGAATAGAAACCTTAATCTAGGCCTGCAAGCATTGAAAGACAAAAACGAGCAAATTACCCTGCTTGTGGAATTAAGCGACATTTTGCTTGCTTGTGGAACCCAGGAAGAATTACATAAGGTTGTAACCCAATATTGCCAACGGGCTCTTAATTTTACAGATGGTT
Source organism: Fluoribacter dumoffii NY 23 (assembly GCF_000236165.1). NCBI lineage: Bacteria > Pseudomonadati > Pseudomonadota > Gammaproteobacteria > Legionellales > Legionellaceae > Fluoribacter > Fluoribacter dumoffii. The sequence continues at coordinate 3,665,511 of NZ_CM001373.1, forward strand.
TTTTATATGTAATGCATCCGTCTAAAAATTATTTTGAAAGAGTCGCTTCCTGGGGTAATCCTACTTCTCAGGAAATCAGCTTTCCCCCTGAACATTGTTGGGCCATCCGCTTAGGCCATATTCATACGGTAAGCCCTGCGCATAATGATTTAATTTGTGAGCATGTTAAAATAGCTGCTGGAAAGCAAATATGGTCCCATTGCGTCCCCCTAATGGCACAAAATGATATTTTTGGGCTGTTGTACCTCGAAATAAAGGAAGATAAGGCAGTTTTATATTCTAATGATCACATGCTCCTGATTACGGCATTCTCGGAATTGACCGCACTGGCATATGCTAATGTACGCTTAAGGGAAAATCTGCGTTATCAATCCATCCGTGATCCTCTCACCGGTTTGTATAATCGCCGCTATTTGGAGGATTTCCTGTTTAAACAAATTCATCAGGCAGAGCGGGCAAAACTGCCAATTGCAGTGTTGATGCTGGATTTAGATCATTTCAAACGGATAAATGATACGTTTGGACATGATGCGGGGGATATTATTTTAAAAGAAGTAGGAAAAATACTGCAAGATGATATACGCGTCGAAGATATGGCATCAAGGTATGGAGGGGAAGAGTTTGTCATCGTCCTGTTTAATGCAGATGCAAAATCAATCAAACCCAGGGCTGAGAAAATCAGGCGTGCAATATCCATGTTAAAAGTAAAGTACGGTACGCAATATGTGGGGCCGATTACCATTTCTATTGGAATTTCCTCCTTCCCGGAACATGGCCGGACATTGGTGGAACTCATTGAAGCTGCCGATAAAGCATTATACTTTGCAAAAAATAATGGGCGAAATCAGGTAATTTTATATTCAGATTTTATGGCAAAAAAAGAAGAGGTAAACGTTAAAAACGACAAAGAAAAATAAGGGTGAGTTACACTTTTTTTCTTGCATTAACACAGAAAGAAATTTTATGAAATACCCCCTTCTGATAAGCAAAGAAGGGGGTATTTAACGATAAGTTTGCCGATTTATTTAATTGCCTTTCTAACTTTTTGAATTGCACGAATTTGGGCCACAGCACGAGCTAATTCAGCAGCAGCCACAGAATAATCCATTTCAGCGCCTTTACCCGTCATTGCCGCTTCAGCTTGCGCTTTTGCTGCAAGTGCTGCTGACTCATCCAAATGTTCAGCACGCTCAATCACATCAGCAAGAACTGTTACATTGTTAGGTTGAACTTCCAGCATTCCACCCTGAACATAATAAATTTCTTGCTGGCCACCAGCCAGAGTAACTCTTACTTCACCAGGTTTTAGAACGGTAAGCAAAGGAGCATGACCAGCGGTAATACCTACTTCACCCAATTCCCCGGTGGCAACAACCATCTCAACTAAACCGGAGAATATTTCATGTTCAGCACTGACAATATCTAAGTGCGTTGTTCTAGTCATATTTGCTTACCTCATAAGGTCTTAGCTTTAGCAACGGCTTCCTCAATGCTTCCAACCATATAAAACGCTTGCTCGGGTAAATCATCGTACTCACCAGCGAGAATACCCTGGAAGCCTTTTATTGTATCTTTTAATGATACATATTTACCGGGTGAACCAGTGAAGACTTCAGCAACGAAGAATGGTTGTGACAAGAATCTTTGGATTTTACGTGCGCGCGTAACGACCCGCTTATCTTCTTCAGATAATTCATCCATACCAAGAATTGCAATAATATCTTTTAATTCTTTGTATCGTTGCAGGGTTTGTTGTACGCGGCGTGCAGTATCGTAATGTTCTTGACCTACAATGAGTGGGTCCAATTGGCGCGAAGTTGAATCCAAAGGATCTACCGCGGGATAAATACCCAACTCGGCAATTTGCCGTGACAGTACTACCGTAGCATCCAAATGCGCAAACGTAGTTGCTGGAGAGGGGTCAGTCAAGTCGTCGGCAGGTACGTATACGGCTTGAATTGAAGTAATAGAACCAGTCTTGGTAGAAGTAATACGCTCTTGCAGCATACCCATTTCTTCGGCAAGTGTTGGTTGGTAACCTACAGCAGAAGGCATACGGCCCAAGAGAGCTGATACCTCAACCCCTGCTAAAGTATAACGATAGATATTGTCGATAAATAACAATACGTCGCGACCTTCATCACGGAATTTCTCCGCCATAGTCAAGCCAGTTAATGCAACACGTAAACGGTTACCAGGCGGCTCATTCATTTGACCATAAACCAAGGATACTTTATCCAATACGTTAGAGTCTTTCATTTCATGATAGAAGTCATTTCCTTCACGGGTTCGCTCACCCACACCCGCAAATACTGAGTATCCGCTGTGCTCAATCGCGATGTTTCGGATTAATTCCATCATATTCACGGTTTTACCTACTCCGGCACCACCGAACAAACCTACTTTACCTCCTTTGGCAAAAGGACAAAGTAAGTCAATAACTTTAATACCGGTTTCAAGTAATTCTTGACTTCCAGCTTGCTCTTCATAACTTGGTGGCTTACGGTGAATCGACCAATGCTCTTCAGCACCGATAGGTCCTGCATCATCAACGGGACGTCCTAAAACATCCATAATTCGACCCAACGTTTGCTTACCTACAGGCACTTGAATAGGATTAGCTGTATTTTCAGCTTTTAGACCGCGCTTCAGGCCTTCGGTTGTACCCATAGCAATTGTACGAACTACACCATCTCCAAGTTGTTGCTGAACTTCAAAAACCAAATCACCATCAACAAGTTTTAATGCATCATTGATTTTAGGGACATTCTCACGGGGGAATTCCACATCCACAACCGCGCCAATAATTTCTACTACAGTTCCTAAGCTCATTTTTTACCCTCTTATAAAGCGGCTGCGCCACCGACAATTTCTGCCAATTCTTGCGTAATTGCAGCTTGTCGAGCTTTGTTATAAGCCAATTGAAATTCTTTAATCAAATCACCGGCATTATCCGTTGCATTTTTCATTGCAATCATCTTAGCCGCTTGTTCACAAGCAATATTTTCTACTACTGCCTGGTAAATCTGCAATTCGATATAACGTTCTAAAAGATTATCCAGCAATTCCTTAGCATCTGGTTCATAAATATAGTCCCAATGATGCCCCATTGTCTTGCTGTCTTCTTCTGATTTTGGCAATGGTAATAATTGTTTCACCACAGGTTTTTGCGTCATGGTGTTAACAAATTCATTGTATACCACATGCAACGCATCGATGCTGCCATTGCTGAAAGCATCAAGCATTACTTTAACGATCCCAATAATGTCTTTTATACCTGGTGTATCACCGAGGTGGTCTACAGAACCCAGGACATTACTGCCAACGCGCTTAAAAAATGCTTGTCCTTTACGGCCAATGACTGCAAGATCAACTTCTTTACCTTGTTCTTTCCAGTGTCTAATAGTTCGCACTGTTTCTCGCAGCAGGTTTACGTTTAAACCACCACATAAACCCCGATCGGTCGTAACAACAATAAGACCGATGCGATTAATCTCGCGATGACTCATGAACGGATGTCTGTATTCTGAGTGTGCGCGAGCAATGTGTTTAACTACACTATAGATCTTGCTGGCATAGGGTTTAGATGCGCGCATTCTTTCCTGAGTTTTACGCATCTTACTTGCTGCCACCATCTCCATTGCACGAGTTATCTTTCGAGTTTTGTTAATGCTCGAAATTTTCGAACGGATTTCTTTTGCTCCAGCCATAATATCATTTCGCCTTAAATTGACTTACCAACTTGCTGTACGCTTAAAGTCCTCAACAGCTTTTTTCAATTTTGCTTCAATGTCATTATCGTAAGCACCTGCTTCATTGATCTGTTGTAACAGATCAGGATGTGTGCTGCGCATGTAATCATGTAGTGACGCTTCAAATGCAGCAACTTCATTTACAGGTACATCATCCAAATAACCTTTTTCAACAACAAACAATGCAGTACCCATTTCCGCAACAGATAATGGAGAGTATTGTTTTTGTTTCATCAGCTCGGTGATTCGTTGTCCGCGCTCTAATTGTTTACGAGTAGCGTCATCAAGATCTGATGCAAATTGAGAAAATGCTTCCAGCTCGCGGAATTGGGCAAGTGCCAAACGAGTTCCGCCACCTAATTTTTTCATGATTTTGGTTTGTGCAGCACCACCTACCCGAGATACAGAAAGACCGGAGTTAATCGCGGGTCGGACACCCGAGTTAAACAAGTCTACATCAAGGAATATCTGACCATCGGTAATGGAAATCACGTTTGTGGGTACGAATGCAGAAACGTCTCCTGCCTGGGTTTCAATAATTGGTAATGCAGTTAATGAACCTGTTTTACCTTTTACTTCGCCATTAGTCAGCTTCTCTACTTCTTCAGCATTTATTCGCGCCGCTCTTTCTAATAAACGAGAATGCAAATAGAAAATATCACCTGGGTATGCTTCACGACCTGGTGGTCTTCTCAAAAGTAATGAAATTTGACGGTAAGCCCAAGCTTGTTTGGTCAAATCATCATAAACAATTAACGCATCTTCACCGCGCTCCATGAAGTATTCACCCATGGTACATCCAGCGTAGGGAGCAATAAATTGCAGTGCAGCTGAATCAGAAGCACCTGCGACGACAACAATGGTATGCTCTAAAGCACCATGCTCTTCAAGCTTACGAACGATTGCTGCAACGGAAGAAGCTTTTTGCCCTACAGCTACATAAATACACTTAACGCCTGTGCCTTTTTGGTTGATGATCGCATCGATTGCAATTGCAGTTTTACCTGTTTGACGGTCACCAATAATAAGCTCACGCTGACCACGGCCAACAGGGATCATCGCATCAATCGCTTTTAATCCGGTTTGTACAGGCTGATCTACTGATTTACGAGAAATAACCCCGGGAGCTACTTTTTCAATTGGCGACATGCCAGCAGCGTCAATTGGACCTTTTCCATCAATGGGATTACCCAGGGCATCCACAACCCGACCTAAAAGACCTTTACCCACTGGGACTTCAAGAATACGCCCAGTACACTTACCTTTTTGGCCTTCTGCTAAAGAAGAATATTCCCCAAGAACAACTGCACCGACTGAATCTCTTTCAAGGTTAAGAGCCAGACCATAAATGCCGCCGGGGAATTCAATCATCTCACCAGCCATTGCATCTTCAAGGCCATGCAAGCTCACAACACCGTCTTTTAAACTGACAATAGTACCTTCATTTCGTGATTCAGAGGCTACACTAAAGTGTTCTATTTTCTTTCTGATTAATTCACTGATTTCTGAAGGATTTAACGCTACTTGTTCTGACATGGAAACTATCCTCTAAATTATGCGGCCAATTCTGTGCTAAGCTTATTAAGCTTGCCACGAACTGAACCATCTATAACTAAATCGCCCGCTCGAATTATTGCTCCACCAAGCAAGGAAGGATCAATACTGATTTTTAACGAGACCTTACGCTGTAAGCGCTGACTTAATGATTCGATTAATCGTTGTTGTTGTGCACTAGACAAATCAGAATAACTGCAAACATCAACATTCAGAGTTTTTTCTTGCTCTGCACGATGTGCTTCATAGAGTGCATAAATATCAGGTAGCAACATCAACCTTTTGTTGGCAGCCAGTAAATCGATTAAATTGCTTAATGGCTTGTTTTCATTTGCTTTTGCGCCAATTGCTGAGTGTAGCAACTCAATATGCTGCTCTGCAGTTGTTGCTGGATTGGCAATAAAATTTTCAGCTTCTGGTATCAACACTGCTTGTGCAAGATTTCTCAAATGTGCTGACCACTCAGCTAATTTCTTTTCCCCTAAAGCGTATTCAAAAATTGCTTTGGCGTAGGGTCTGGCTATGGTGGTACTATCAGACATTTTAAATCTCTTCTATCAAGTTATCTATCAATGCTGCGTTTGCTTTAGCATCAACTTCGCGCATCAAAATTTTCTCAGCGCCAGTTACAGCCAAGTTTGCAACTTGTTTACGCAACTCATCTTTTGCATGATTGACTTGTTGTACTAACTGTTCCTGTGCCAATTTCAATTGCATTTGCGCTTCATGCTTTGCTGCTTCTTTTGCTTCTTCAATAATTTGTGCAGCGCGTTTATTCGCTTTTTCAATGATGTCAGCTGATTGAATTTTAGCTTGCTTTAATTCATCTTTGACGCGATGTTGCGCTAACTCTAGCTCTTTTCGACCACGTTCAGCAGCTGCCAGGCCATCAGCAATTTTGTCTTGTCGTTCTTCCATTGCTTTTGCCAATGGAGGCCATACTAATTTCATAGTGAACAACACAAAAGCTGCAAAAACGAGCATTTGTACAATTAGTGTTAAATTAATTTCCACCGTTTAATCTCCTGTAACAATTAGGGCGCCAAGCGCCCTGTTCAAGTGTTATCAAGAACCCAGATTGCTTAGGAAAGGGTTTGCGAAGGTAAAGAATAACGCGATACCCACACCAATCATAGTTACGGCGTCTAACAAACCTGCAACGATGAACATTTTTACTTGTAACATTGGAACCATTTCTGGTTGACGAGCTGAGCCTTCAAGGAATTTGCCACCAAGCAAACCAAATCCTATCGCAGTGCCCAATGCACCCAAACCAATTAACAAGGCAACCGCAACAACGGTCATACTTTGAATTTGTGCTATTAAACTAGCGGCTTGCATATTTATCCCCTTTACAATGAATGGATGAAAATTAAATCGGTTAATGATCTTCGTGTGCTAAACTCAAGTAAACAATGGTTAGCACCATGAAAATAAATGCTTGCAAAGTAATCACCAATATATGGAATATTGACCAAGCCAGCGCCAAAATAAATTGAGCTGAGCCCAAGGTCGCAGTACCCAGTGTTGATGATGATGCAGCATTTAAGGTTAACAGAGCGATTAATATGAATATCAACTCGCCTGCGTATAAGTTTCCAAATAACCGCAGTGCCAATGAAATGGGCTTCGCAATGAGGCCGACTACTTCAAGCAACAGGTTAAATGGTATAAATCCAGGATGATTAAAAGGCTGTAAGGTAAGTTCTTTTATGAATTTCTTAGTGCCTTTGATCTTAATACTGTAAAAAATAATCAGTATAAATACTGAAAGTGATAAAGCAAAAGTCAGGTTCAAATCGTTTGTCGGTACTACTTTAAGGTAATGGATTCCACCTGTTTGGGCGAGCGCTGGCAGAATATCTACAGGGACAATATCCATGAAATTCATCAGGAAAACCCATAAAAATATGGTTAATGCCAGTGGGCCAATTAAATTATTTTTACCATGAAAGCAGTCTTTTACCTGATTGTCCGCAAACTGGAGCATAATCTCGGCAAAATTCTGTAATTTGCCCGGAATTCCCGTGGTCACTTTACGGGCGCCAAAATACATTAAAGCACAGACAGTTACCCCTAGAACTATGGAGAAAAACAGTGTGTCAAGGTTTAATGTCCAGAAACCACCCGAACCCAGTTTCATATCACTAACGTTGTAAGTAAGGTACGTTAAATGATGCTTGATGTAGTTTGTGCTAGATACCATTTCAGTCACTTTCAGGCCTATTCTGTTTATTTACAATAATCAACGGGGCGAACCAATGCGTCGTCTGTATCATAATGTAAGATACAAAAAACGCCAGCGGAGTAATTTTAAATAATAAAAATACCGCAGTGAACAGGAATATGGATATAACTATCTTTAATGCCTCGCCTTTGTAGAAACTGTTAACGATCAATTTTGCCGACCGGGCACCTTGATACTTAAACAATTTGCTCGCAAAATACGCATTTGGAATAATACAAACGATACCGCCAAGCAACGCCGAACTTGCTGCATTAGTACCATATACTAACGCACAAAAAGCTGCAAAGACCAATGTAACGCCTGCTTGTACACTCCATAGCCGTATAATGCCACGCCTACTTAGCTGTTTGTTCACATATTCACCTAAGTTTCACCGCGCGAATTATAAAGCAACCTGTATGAATAATCAATGCCATATTTTATACATGTGTGATTCTTGATTACCAGTAACCTACATTCGGGGCGGATGCCCAAGGTTCCTGAAGAGGTAAAGGCTCGCCTTTTTGCAACAACTCGATGGAGATGTTATCCGGGGAGCGGATAAACGCCATATAACCGTCGCGCGGTGGTCTATTTATTACCACCCCTGCATCTTGCAAGCGTTGGCATAACTCATAGATATTATCGACCCGGTAGGCTAGGTGACCAAAATTTCGTCCTTCTTTATACTCTTGGAGATCCCAATTGTATGTCAGTTCAAGCATTGGTGTCTTGAGTTGCTTTGCCCTATCCAGATCATTAGGGGCTGCCAGGAATACCAAAGTAAAGCGGCCCTTTTCATTTTCTATACGATTAATTTCAATTAACCCCAATTTTTTGCAAAAAAAATCAAGGGATGCTTTTAAATCGGTCACTCGGATCATCGTGTGTAAATAATTCATTAATTCTCTCCCTAAGTGAACTGCACGAGTTTGCTTCAACCTGAACTATAATTCGCAATATCAATAGGATATACGGAGTAACTCTGTAGTGAAAACTTACCTGATGAACCTACCTTTGTAAATGCATCGACTCCATGCAGCGAAATTTTTTAATCTTCGGATATCCTTCTTAGCCTTTATGCCCCTTGAAGCCGGTGTAGCATGGATTTTCCTGTCTATAATTAAAGTGTGGAGCTTATTATCCAACTCAGGTAATAAGTAGTGTTTATTAACCTCGCAAAAGGAAAGAAGATGCCTGATAAGATCCAACATACTGCAGCCAGTCTGCAACAAAAAATGCTCGCTCGTTATAGCGATGGGTTACCTCATAAACATAATAAACATCATCTGGAATATCGACAACACTGTAGATCCCACCCCTGTACTCTAAATAATGAGTTAACTGATGAAGAAATAGCTGGTTCTACGGGATTGTTACGTCAATTTAAATTGAGAAAAATGCGAAAACGACCCGACAAAGGGCATTTCCATTAAATCACATCCATCCTAAAAAAGGCAGTTGATGGATGTATGTTTTCTTTTCAATCAATTGCTTTTTTTAGGTTAACTTACCGGATTACTCTGATAAGTAAAATATTTTAAAATTTTTACTACTTCCGCAACATCACCGGTTTGTCTTGCCATATTAATTACTTTCTCGGCTTGTTCCTGATGCACATCACCCATTAAATACACAACTCGGTCTGAGGTCACTATCTTGAATGCGTTGGGGTCGATGGATCCATCGGCAAAGATTTGACTGCGAATTTTGGCAGTGATCCAACTGTCTTGCACCGAATTGGAAGTAGATGGACTTACCTTGACTTGATTAAACAATCTTCTGTAACCCCTTATTGTCGCCAACCGCCGCCTTAATTCGATTTGCAATTCAGGGGTAGGAACATGGCCCGCCAATAAAACGTCGCCATTGAACACAGCAATATCAATAACACAATTATTATTTCTGAACACATTATCAGCAGCTAAGGCATGGTTCACTTTAAGATATAAACTGTAATCATCCAGCTTTTTATACACATCATGCCTGTCGTAAACCAGGGTGGCGCCTGTCCATAGGCTGCTTATGCACCCGGACAAGGACAATAGGAAAAACGTCAGCACTACTAAAAAACATCCCTGTTTTATCATTTTGTTTTAATGTATGTATTGAAAAATTTTTACCACTTTAGTTACACCATTAACCCGCCGTGCAGCATCAACTGCAAGAGCTGCCTGGTGAGCGTTGACGATACCCATGAGGTAAACTACTTTATTTTCGGTAACAATACGGATCGAGCCTGATTCAAGGCCTTTTTTCGCCAACAACCGGGTGCGTACCTGACTGGTTATCCAACTGTCTTTCGAACGTTCTGTCAGCGGTATGGGATAACCAACGGTTATCTCATTATAAACACGATAAACCCCAGGGGCACCGCGGGCTATTTTTTCCGCTAAATCCCGCAAAGAAGGAGTAGGTGTTTGTCCTACAAGCAATACGACACGATTAAAGCTGGTTACCAGCACGCGTGAGTCAGCGAATTGACGGTTTGTTACGATGTTTTTATGAATTACATGGAATAATCGCGCGTCCGCTTCCATGGTAATTACTCCGCGGCGATCATAAACCATTCCCGCAACTGCACCAGTGACTACAGCGGCAACACATCCTGTCAATAAAGAAATCATCAAAAGAAAAGCGAATGATTTTAATTTGAAGCTCATTTTTTACCCCAACACCTGACCAAATAATGATTGGTCAATTAAATCACAAAAGCAGTGCAAGATGAACAGGTGCATTTCTCTGATGCGCGCGGAATTATCTGAGGCAACTCGAAGTTCAATATCTTCAGGACCTAAATGATTCGCAAGCACACCGCCATCACGTCCGCTCAATGCGACTGTATCCATGCCACGTTCGTTTGCAGCATGAAGCGCATGCAGCATACTGTCCGAATTTCCTGAGGTAGTTAATAAAAGCAGTACATCATTTTCCTGTCCTAATGCCTGGATCTGCCGCGCGAAAACCTGGTTAAAATGATTGTCATTTGCAGAAGAGCTCAGACTGGTAGCATCGATACTTAAATTAATTACCGGCAGGGAAGGTCTTTCTACTTCAAATTGATTTAACATGGCGCTGGCAAAATGCATGCAGTTGGCACCTGATCCTCCAATTCCGCACAATAAAATCTTTCCATCTGCAAGTAAACAATTTACTAAACGTTGCCCAGCCTTGGCAATCAAATCAGATAACGAATCAGCAAGAGCAATTTTTGTTTCTATATTTACCCCAAAAAGATGCCTTACCCGTTCCTCCATTTGTACCATGATCTTAAACCTCTACTTCATTAAACAATTGCAGCCTGAGTGATAGGAAGTTTAACTCAGGAAACCTGAATTATACCCCAGTCAAGGCTACCCTTTACCTGCAAACCGTAAATCAATAATCAGCTCCAAACGCATCCCTTACCCAAGTAATGGTTGCTGATTCTCCGTCAATGCTGACTACGTCAAAACGCAGCGCAAGTTGGTTATACTTTTGATGTGCCAACATATAATTTGTTGCTGTCTTTAATATTTTTTTTCTTTTAGCATAAGTAATACTGGCAATACCTCCGCCGAAAAGGGTGGAAACTCGCGAACGAACTTCGATAAAAACAAGGTGCTCTTCGTCACGCATAATTAAATCAATTTCTCCCAAGCGGCAACTGTAATTTTGCGTAATTAATTTAAGTCCTTGTTTTTTTAAATAGGCTAAAGCTCTTTCTTCAGCTAAACGTCCTTTTTCCTGCGTCATCAATTACACGGTCTCACCCAAAGAATGTGCCAGCCCTTGCCTGAATTTTCCCCATTCCATGACCCGCGCCACATGTTGGGGCGGATTAAGATATAAAACTCCCTCGCCCTGTTGCGATTGATCTGCGGGAAATAACATCAACTGATTCAATTGAGTGGCCAAAGTATAACTGTCTATTCCTAATGCATACAAACGATTATAACTATTAAATTGTTCAGGCCAATTGCGTGTCCCGGCCTGATGTCCGAATACCCAGGGAATATCACAAAAGATTATTCCATCCAAATCCTTATCTTTCAGAGGATTAGCACTGCCGCTATACACACTGGAGGTAGCGTAAACTGGAATATCCCCTGCATAATAGTAATTAAGCAAAGGCATAATTTGCCGAGCTTTGGTGGGGTATGCCAAGAGAAAGATCATATCAAAATCCTGTCTACGGCTAATAACAGACTGAATTTTTTGTCCTAATAACTCTTTTATTTTTTTCTCCCGTTGCTGGCTGTTGCTGATTTGCAAGAAATCCTTCATTTTTTTATTCAAATCGTCATTTAGACCGTATGCAAAGGTATCAACAACACGCCCGCCACTCTTTTGCCATTGATGCGTAAAGGCTTTGACTACTTCCTTCCCCCAATCATTTCCTGGTGCAATAATTAATGCACGGCTATATCCCTTATTCTTGGCTCTGATTGCTACCTGAGCAGCTTCATCTGTCGGTGAGAGTCCAAATAAATAAGAATTTTCCTGAACCTGGGTATCCGCATCATTTAACAGTAAAGTCGGTACCGGGTGCTCCAAGGCAGCTACTATACCCACCTGCGATTTGGTTAACGGCCCCACGACATAATCAGCACCTTCGTTAATTGCTTTTTGATACAAAGAGGCAACATCTCCTTTATTGGTATCATAGGTTACCACTCGCATGGATTTTTCGCCGCTATTGGTTTTATATGCGGACATAAACCCATCACGTACTGCTGCCCCCGGGCCCTGTAATGCTCCGCTTAAGGGAAGTAAGAGTGCGACTTGTTTCGGAGGGGTGCGCATCTTGCTCGCAATCGAATCCAAGGGCTTGGGTAAAAAAAGGTTGGCTGGATGGTTGCTAAAACGAGATTGCCACTGCTGCATAGCCGCCAGCAAAGACTGTGGATTATCACGATACTTGCGAGAAACCAATGCCAGCTGCAGCCAACCTTTTACAACGGATTGCTCCGGAGCTTCCGCTGCTAACGTAGTTAATTCAGCCTGGGGAATGCGGGTTAAAGTTAACCACAGGATACGGCGATTATTGGATTGACTTTCTTCATCAGGTAATAAAGCTTCAAGTTTTATCCGCTCATTTATTGATGCCAGCGGTTTTTCATTGCTTCGATAGGCTTGGGCCAAAAGCTCATGAAACTGAATCGTTTGGTAGGGTGAAAATACTTTTTGTTGTGTTATGGAGGTTAATTTATCTAATGCCAGTTTGGGCCGATCGCGGATGAGATCAATTTGTGCCAGTAAAAGATTTTTTTCATCCCTAAGGACCGGTGTTAAGTCGGCAGTCTGTGCTAGAATAGCAGCGCCTTGTCGCCATTGACCCTCTGATATTAAGCGGCCTGCTGCGAAAAGTAACGATTCCTGTTTTTGACTGCCTTCCTGCATTTTAGCCTGGGTAAGGTAACTTGCTGCAGTTTTGGAATAAGGACTTGCTATTTTTTTCTTCTCAACCTGCGGCTGTATTGTCGGTGTAGGATTTGAAATTTCTGGAGAATTAACTGCTGGAGTACATTGGCAAAGAAAAAAAGTGGATGTCAGTAAAAAAAATACACGGATTTTTATTGATTTTATTAACATATTTTCAGACATTGAATGGGCAATAACGCAAGAGGATAAACCATGACTAACTCACTAGCAACAGGCATAGGAACTCTCTATATCGTTGCCACTCCAATAGGAAACCGTGAAGATATTACCTTTAGAGCATTAGAAGTACTTAAGTCAGTTGATTTAATTTTAGCCGAGGATACTCGCCATTCCCTGCAACTACTGAGTGCTTTAGGTATAAAAAACCGTCTTGAATCACTGCATGCACATAATGAAAATGATAAAAGCAATCAGATTATCGATTATTTGTTGGCGGGACAATCTATCGCCTTGATTAGCGATGCCGGCACCCCGTTAATTAGCGATCCTGGTTTTTTATTAGTCAAACTAGCACGGCAACAGCATATCCCTGTTACTCCTATTCCAGGTGCGTGCGCATTAATTACAGCTCTTTGTGCTGCAGGTATTCCTTGTGATTCGTTCCTGTTTCTCGGTTTCCTTCCCGCCAAACACCAAGCGCGAATAAGCAAACTGAAATCTTTGATCACAGAGCCTCATACTTTGATTTTTTATGAATCAACCCATCGCATATTGGAGTGCATTGATGATATGAGCGAGATTTTTGGTCAATCCTGCGAGATCGTTCTTGCAAAAGAATTAACTAAAACTTTTGAACGCTTTATCAATGGTACTTTAAAGGAGGTTAAGGATTGGCTTTTGAGAGAACCAGCACATGTAAAAGGCGAATTTGTTTTGCTTGTTCCTCCGCGGCCGGCAGTGATTGAACCTGGTGCGGATGAGAAGCTCCTTGAAATATTATTGAAGGAACTGCCGCTGAAACAAGCAGTAACCATCGCCTGTAAACTGAGCAATAGAAGTAAAAATGAATTGTATGAAAAGGCATTAGCGATAAAAAATCAATCCAGTTAGCCTTCCTGGCTTATTACTCTGGATTAGCGCAGTGAAATTCGCTATTTATGGGAAATCGGATTTCCCTGCGCCCATTCTTTAATGGATTACATGACGCAACAGTTAGATTCATCAATCTCGTCGTAATCATCTTCTATCTTCTCTTCCGTAGGTGCCGCTAAAGCTGCAAGCTGAGCTTGTTTTTTACTGTTATGCTGATCATAGGCATGGTAAATCTCATACCCCATGTACATTACAGATAAAGCTACAGCTGCTGGCCAACATACAGCGAAGGTTGCAATCAACAGAGTAGGCATCACCGTATTTTTTATCATGGTGAAAATAAAATCATTACGTGCTGCTTCATATTCTTTCAGTGCAATATCAACACCTAGTCCTGTTCTTTTGGCTTCTTCTAGGCGGAGGCTTTTTTCCTCATAAGTTGAAAATGCACCGGAAGAAAGGTACATGGCAACGGCAATAGTACACACAAAGAAACAAGCAACAGGTATACCTGGTCCTGTCAAGAACAGCGAAGCTGAAAATCCAAGCATTAATAAAGCAGCAGCCGAAGCATTAAAATAGAAGGTTGCCTGTTTTGTTTGCCAATCTATTTCAGCTTCTTTAATTTGCCGGAGGAGCATCGTTTTATGGAGCTCGATATCCATGCCACTAAAATTTTCCGGATGTTCATCGAGTTTTCTCAATTGTTTTTCATAATATTCCTTCTGTGCCAAATACTCCTGTTTTGCCAAATGACATTTATATAAAGCCATACACACATCAAAGCCTAAAAAGACTGCGGTGGTTATTCCGGCAGTAAAATCAGAGATGTGGGTGATGTGATTAAAATTAGTGATAAAGTTTACTGTTGCCCACACCAGGTCGTTGGCAAAATTACAATGGCGCTTGTACAACTCATTTTTAAAACGGGCCCATATTTCCTCAGGAGTATTTTTTCCTTCTCCCAGTTCGGAAGGGAAAAAGGTATGGCGGATTAATAAACCAAAATCAATCGCAAAACGCATTAAAAACAAGCCCACACTAAAATAATTGAGTAAGCCATTGGGCGCTTTTATGAAGTCGATTATTTTATCAGCATCTGTATGCGTACCTAAAATAGCATCCAGTTTTTCCAGGATTTGCAGCTCTTTGGCTAAAGCAAAACCCGAGGTTAAGGTTAAACGGCAAAACACCCAATAAACACGACATAAATTTAAGTAAGCAACGTAGTCTCGTATTTGGGATAAGTGTGCCGGTGCCTTGGCCAAATTACGAAATCCCTTGATAAAACTATTTTTTAACGAGTCGATAAATTCGTCTTCGTTTTTTTTGTCTTCTTTTTGTTTTAACAACTGTTTCTTAATTTGTTGCTTGATTTCGCTATAATCAGCTTGTTTACCGTAATTTGAATAGGCTTTGTAAAAGTTTTCCAAGAGGGTTGCGCAATAGTAGCAATAGATCCAAAAAGCTCTATTATTTTCATCTTTGTGTTTTTGCAGCAGGGCAAACATTTGGGTGAATTCTGTTTCCAGAATTTTATGGTTTTCCAGGATTTTGCTATATTCTACTGACTCAGCCTTTCTTTCAATGTCTAAAGTTGTTTTAAACTGTTGATTATGAAGCTGCATAAAAAACTGGTTCTTATCGGCAATCATCCCCTCAGTTTGTTTTGAAAAAGCCATTGCAACCTCACAAAAAATATACAGTAAGTTTTATTTCTAAATACGGTATCACTTGCTTTTAAATTTGACAAGATTTTTTGTTTCTTTTTTTATCATAATGTTTCAAAACGGTAAAATTTTTACAAAAAAGTAAAGAATGTATCGGTTTTATAAATTTTTTTCCCTATATAAAACAAGTAAATAGGAAAAAATAGGAAACTTGTGAATTTTTGGGTGGAATGCAGGAAATTGGCTCTCGATCCTTATTTGCCGATACAAAAACTGGAAAAAATACGTCCTAATAAATCATCGGAACTGAACTCGCCTGTAATTTCGCATAAACATTGGTGTGCTTGACGTAGGTCTTCTGCCAATAACTCTCCCGCACGATGCTCCGTCAGCTGTTGTTGTCCGGTAACAAGCAAGTTTTTTGCTTCATCTAATGCAAGCAAATGGCGCCTTCTGGCAATAAAGTGTCCTTCATTAGGCTGGTAGCCTACCACCATTTTTATCACTTGCTTCAAACCATCAATTCCCTCACCTGATTTTGCAGACAGATAAACGGTATGGCCATGTATTTCTGCAGATCGCTCTAAAGTATCAATTTTATTGAACACTGTGATAATGGGAACTTCCGGAGGTAATGCAGATTTAATTTCCTGGGATAAGGAATAATGGTGTTCCAAGTCATTCATATCCACAACCAATAAAACACAATCTGCCTTTTTTAGTTCTTGCCATGCCCGCTTGATTCCTTCTTTTTCAACTGGATCATCAGAATCACGCAAGCCGGCAGTATCTATGATATGCAGCGGGATATCATCCAATAAAATATGTTCGCGCATAATATCCCGGGTAGTTCCGGCAATTTCGGTAACGATTGCGACATCCCGTCCTGCCAGACAATTGATTAAAGTTGATTTACCAGCATTAGGCCGCCCGGCAATAACCACCGATAAACCTTCGCGCAAGATAACTCCCTGATTGGCTTGTGCACGTATTTCTTCCAATTCAGTTAAAATATTCGTTAATAAGTGAGCTACTTTTCCATCATTGAGAAAATCAATTTCTTCATCTGGAAAATCGATTGCTGCCTCTACATACAAACGTAAATAAATAATTTTTTCATTTAGTTGATTTATTTTATTTGAAAATTCACCTTGTAATGACTTTAATGCCATGCGTGCTGCAGTTTGTGAACTGGCTTGTATTAAATCAGCTATTGCTTCTGCTTGCGTCAAATCAATTTTGTCGTTTAAAAAAGCGCGTTCTGAAAACTCTCCTGGCCTGGCCATCCGCGCGCCAAGCTGAATGCAAGCTTTGGTGAGCATATCCAAAACCACAGGAGATCCATGAGCCTGGATTTCAATAACATCCTCTCCGGTGAAAGAGTGGGGGGCTTTAAAATAAATCATTATTCCCTGATCAATTAAGGAATGGGGAGGGGTCAATATCTCTTTTTCTGAAATTGAATAAAAAGAACAAAATGTAGCCAAGCGAGGATTTAATGTTTTATTGCCATTAAGAGAAACAGCAATGGAATAGGCTTGCGGTCCTGATAAGCGGATAATTCCTACCCCACCTCTTCCTGGTGGGGTAGCTATGGCTACGATGGTATCTGCAGTCATTTATTTAGCTGTAACCAGTTTTTTTGCTGGCTTTTCATCAGAGTATTTACGGGTAATATACCATTGTTGCAAGATAGACAAGGTATTATTCACAATCCAGTACAATACCAACCCGGCTGGGAAATTCCAGAACAAGCCTGTAAATAATACAGGTAAAAACATCATGACTTTCGCTTGCATCGGATCAGGAGGTGCTGGGTTTAATTTTTGCTGAACCAGCATTGTAGCCCCCATAATCAGGGGCAATACATGATAGGGATCTGCTGAGGCAAGATCTTTAATCCAGAAGATAAATGGAGCTTGTCTTAATTCGACACTTTCCAATAAAACCCAATATAAAGCGATAAAAACCGGGATTTGAATCAAAATAGGCAAACAACCACCTAAAGGATTTACCTTCTCCTGTTTGTAAAGCTCCATAGTTGCCTGGCTTATTTTTGCTTTATCATCCCCATAACGCTCACGCAAGGCCTGGAGCTTGGGCTGTAATTTGCGCATGCCAGCCATTGATTTATAGCTGGCAGCTGACAATCGATAAAATGCCAGTTTAATTAATACAGTCACTAAAACGATAGACCAGCCCCAATTGCCGATAAAATTATAAATGGCTTTCATTAAGGAGAATAATAGGGAAGATAAAAACCATAAAATTCCATAATCGACTGTTAAATCCAGTGAAGGGGCAATATTTTTTAATACACTGGTAATTTCGGGTCCTACATATAATTTGGCGCCGACTGTTTTTTGCTCGTCAGGTTTCAGGGTAATGGGTTGGCTTACTGCGCCAATGGTATAATCATTATTTGATGCGCGCGTATAAAATTTATTATTTGCATCTGCAGGCGGAATCCAGGCACTTAAAAAATAATGCTGTTGCATAGCCACCCAGCCGCCTTTACTGTCCACATCCAGATTTGCTTTATTCATATCGCTAAAGCTCACTTTTTGATAGCGGTGTTTTCCTGGCTCTGAGTAGGAGGCTCCTGTGTAGGATCCTACATGAAATACACTGGATTTATCTTCTTTAGGCGAACTACGTAACAACTGGGTATTTAAATAACCGGTCCAATCATTGTTGCCTTTGTTTGCAATTTTATAATTTACCTCAATAAGATAGCTGCCTTTGGTAAAAATAAATTGCTTTTCGACATCAAGCCCTTCGGCATTTTTACCGGTGAGAGTGACGATTAATTGCTTTTGCTCAGGTCCCAATTCATAGCTTTTCTGTGAGGTTGTAAAATTAAAATCAAGTGACTGGACATTTTGTCCTGAGGCAACAAAAATGTTGCTGTTTGCTACATAACGCTCACTGGCTTGATTTTGTAAAAGAAGGAACGGTTTGTTTTTTTCATCCACGCTCTGGGGGTACTCAAGGAGTTCTGCTGAAACAACATCTCCTTGTTGAGGATCAATTGCTACATCCAAAACATCGGTTTTAGCATGAATTAACTGCTCATTGGTATTTTTAGTTTGTACAAGCTCAGGGTTTGCAGGTGTTGATGTCGGCGTACTGGATGGTGCTACTTGTGGCAACAATGGCTGCCCACTGGTTTGCTGACTGCGCGCAAGTTCAGTTGACACCGCTTTAGGAGGATAATCTACTTGCCAGGCATTCCAAAGAGATAAACCAACCAGCGCAAGCGCCATGTATAAAATAATACGTCTTATATCCATCAATGATTCTCGTTGTTGGGGAGTACAGGATCATAGCCACCGCGTGACCAAGGATGACATCGCAATACTCTTTTAAAAGCCATCCATAAACCTTTGGTTATGCCACATTGTAGGATAGCGCTTTCAGCATATTGTGAACAACTTGGGTAATAACGGCAACTTGGCTTTAACAAGGGACTAATCAAATATTTATACAGTTTGATGGGTAAACAAACTATTTTTCGTAACATGAGATTAATTTGTTCCATGTTTTGCCCATTCTAGCGTTTATAATTGAATTTGCTTGTTTTGCTACGCCTTGTCTTGCTAAAAAAACCACGTCGACTGCAGGTAATTCTTTTTGTCGAAAGCTTTCTCTTAACAGCCGTTTAATACGATTTCGATCATGAGCTTTTGCTATCACTTTTTTGGATAGCGCCAGCCCAAGTCGAGCATAACCTAAATTATTCTCTCGAAAGAGAACGATAAATTCGGATGTTACTATTTTTTTTGCTTGTTCAAACACATGATTATAATCTTTTTTTGTTAATAATCTCTGTGTTTTTTTAAATGCAAACACTTATGCAGACAAACGCTTACGGCCTTTGGCACGACGACGTTTAATTACTAATCTACCTGCACGGGTAGCCATACGCTCGCGAAAACCATGATCACGTTTGCGTTTTAAATTACTGGGTTGAAAGGTACGTTTCATGATGAACCTGTTAATAAAATTATGAGGCTGGCAATAATAGAGAACTTTTTTTCTACTGTCAATTTCAGCTTTTGATTATTTTTTGTATATATTCCATTTTTTTACTTCGAAGCGAACGGCTTGTTAATAACATCATTCATTTAATTTTTTAAATTTTTGTTTGTTATTGATGTTTGATTCTCCTGTTGATAACTATTATTATTGGATTAATATCAATAACTTAAACTAAAGATAACTATGTTTGTAAGCTCTATTTAAGCCTGTGATCTATCTGTATGTAGTTTTAAGTTTTCATTTATTCATCGTTTTATTAGCAACTTATTCCCGTTATTTGATCGAGTTTATTCATAGTTAATTTCATTCAATGTGCTTTAATATTTATCTTTTGAATAGAGATTCTATTTGGATACCTAGAGACAGGGTATGGGGTAAATATAAATAGCAATTTTGAAAAATCGGCACTTGTATTAAGCATCTTCGCTTTCCATCATGCTCAAGAGAATATGTCAGTGTAAAATATATTTGATTTTTGTTTATATATTTAACAATATTCTGGTAAACTATATTATGAGCAACTAGTGATTTTTTTATTCACTAGCCTGAGAGTTTTGTGGGGGGTAGGGGCGTATTATGTCAAAATGCACTATAGGGTTACTGCTTAATGCAGCAAATCTCGTTTATCGTATTGAAGGAGAAAACAATGATTTGCGTCAAGATGAATCTCATGGTGATTACGTAGCCACACAGCAACTGCTCCAGGAGGTCAATAGTTCAGGATACAGCCTCACCTCTGATAAAACTAATCCCCGCGTTAAAAATTCCAAGGGATTAGCCGCAGCCTGTTTTGCCCCCAACGATGAACAATCACCCGTTATTATTGCTTTTAGAGGAACAGATTCTCTTAGAGATATGTATTCTAATATGAATTTAACATTAATGGGGATGGTGGAAAAAAATTTACGTGAAGAAGCTTTTTCTTTTTATACAAAGATAAAAAATAAATATCCTGGCAGAGAAATTGTAATAACCGGACACTCTCTGGGAGGGCATTTGGCTCAGTATGTAGGGGCTAAAGCTTATGCTACTGAAGAGAATCTGAGAAAAGAACGAAGTTTGCATGTTCGGACGTTTAATACAGCCCCCATTGATACTCTCTATGGGCAATTAATTTTAAAAAATAGACCTGGAATTTTTGCGCAATTTTGTAATTACAGGTTAGATCAGGATTTGGTAAGTCGATTACCTGTGCAAAACTATTATGGAAATACTTATTCCTTTTCTACTTCTTTAGGTGCGATTGCCTCCCACCCGCTTAGAGCAATGAGAAAAGTTTATCCTGATAATATAAAAAATTTGGAAGTGGGGGGGATTAATGTTGCGCACCGGGATTTAAATACACTGAAAGAAATGGTTGTCGGTATAAAAGAAACCTATGCAGTTCACATAAAAGGTCAATGGTTTGCCAAATATCGAATGGGAAGTAAAAATAAAGAAATTATCGATGAGGCGTTAAACTCAATTACTGAAAAGTTATATGAAAACCCACCTGATTTTTCGGCTGCCCTGAATTTGGTTGATTCTGCCAAAACAAGGGTTTCAGGTCCTGTATCAACCTCTTTATTGAATCTTTTAGAGCAAGAAATCAATAATGTGAAAGAGGAATACACCTTGGAAAATGATAAGGTAAAACCCGCCAGCGAAACCATGCCTGAAGAGCCAGTACAAGACATTTCCCCCGGTTTTTAGGCTTCCGGGAGAGCAGGATTTTGGCCCGATTCACTTTTTGTGTGTCTATTGCAATTAAATGGATGAAAGAATAAAGGGCTCTCGATAAGGATTGGGATGCGGAACCCTCAAGAATAGACAGTTGCAGAATATTCTAAAATCCATTTATTGAAACTAAGCTACTTTTCATGAAGCTAAGCCGCATGAAGGGATAGTCCTTTAATTCATATCGAGCAACAATAATTCATTTGCTTAACATGTTGTCAGCAGCGAGGCTTCGCTCTTAGAAACGGATTGTCTTTAAACCCTGGAGCCTATTTGTGCCAATCTATTTTTGTTGCCAGAACATATAATCCTTTCCTTTAATCTGGTAGAGTTTTATTTATAAAATTAAAGCAGAGCGCGAGTATGACCCTGTCTACAAAAGTTATTCTAGGTGCGTTAGGAAAAACTACCGCCTCCGCAAAAGAGTTTCCAATTGACCCCAATGCTCTCACAATGGAATATACCTTAGCCGAAGCGATTGATGCAAAACATGTACCTTTGGAAGATATGGATATGGTGGTGATCCTTTCCGGACGCAGTGGATTTTCAGGTTCTTATGTAGAGGCTGCTGACAAATTTGTATTGTGTGAAAAGGAGTACGACGAGTCGGACACAGTGCGTCGGGTTGAATACGGCATAAATCTTGCGAAGCAATGCACCCAAAATAATTTAAAAATCGGAATTACCCGGCCAGTATATATTTATTTCAATGGGGTTCAGCGGCAAAATGCTGAACTTAGAGCAATATTGAATACTAAAGGGGAGTATTGTGGGTATCCTGCACAGTTCTTCATTATCGATGCCATTCCTTTTGACAATACCCTCGGGCAAGTCCTTGGACTAAGTCGATTTCTTGATACGTATTGGACTTCCTTTTCCAAAATCCATCACTTGTCCCGCCCGCCAAATCTTATACTTTGTACCAGTAGCTACCATATCCCCCGGGTAACCCTTGCCCATGGTGCAAACTCCCCTTTACTCACCCCTACCTTTTGGCAAAATCAGCCGGAGTTGGTAAATAAATTATCACCCCAGATGCGCGAATATATTTTAAATCCGGGCGAGATTCTTAAAAAATCGACCTTAATGGTATTAGGGTGTGACAGACAAATTACCGCAAATCCACACTGGGAAAAAGATTTAAAAGGGGATATGGAAGCTCGGGTTCGCTACTCATTCCTACAGAAAGTTCCTTCGATTGCGCAACACCGTGCTGATAATGACGTGACCGTCAAGAAGGCTCTGGTTTTAAGAAGTTTTTATACTATTCGGGATGAGATAGGGTTCACAAAGAGGCATCCACAACCCCTGGAAGATGTAAAGCAAGACCAGCGAGAAAATGAACACCAATCCGGCATGCCGTTAACTATTTAACTAAAAAAGCTATAACTTTATCTTTTAGATAAAAGAAAATCCATTTTTAAAAATAACAGATAATTATCAATTTTTATTTCCATAATGGGTTGTGGTGTTTATAAAATTGCCCATTTTCGGAAAACTTTTATTCGCGCGCTGCATGTTGATAATTAGATTTTTGGGTTAATCATGATATTTTTTAAATCGGTTGTGAATGCCATTGGATCGGGAGCTGGTGTAGCATGGCCCCTTTTTGGTATTTTATTTGCACTTCTTGGTGGTTCAGTTGCCAGTTTTTTTTCGTTAACTTTCGCAATTATCTCTATAGCTCTTTTTTTTATGGTGAGCCTTCCTGTTTTTTATTTTTCCTATCAGGAAATGAAAGAGCATGAAGAAATTCTACAGGTACAACTGTTTAAAAATCAAAACAAATTATTGGCAGATATTAAGAACTACATCGAGACTCTCGAGCAATATGCCATCAGTGAAAAAAAAACCGTAAACCGGGAGGAGTTATTCAAACGCATCTTAATGATGGATCTCAATACAATAGCCAGTGAGGATGCTAATTCACCCTTATATTCTATTTTATTGTTACTTTATGAAGAATATAAATTAAAGCACACGCTTCCCAGTAACCCAATTATTATGGATCGCATCATGCACACTATCTCACTTGCACCGGTGCCCTTATCCAAAAAAATAGTTCCATCTTTTTTCAGTTTTGTAGGTACTTTTGGTTCCTTAACCGGATGCAGTGCCGGTGTTTCAGGGTTATTGAGCGGCATAGGGCTGTTTTCAAGTTTTACCGTCTATCCGCTGTTGGGAGGGGGTATTTTAGTCGGGGCATTAATTTTGGGGGGAATTATGGCATATAATTCCATGCTTAAAGCCGTTGATGATTATAAAAAAAATCTATTAAATCAGTCCTTAAAAGCAATGCATCGACAATTAAGTAAGGCCACAATTGAACGTGAGATAAATACCAAGCTAAATCAAGCATTCAATAACTTAAGCGAGCAAAAAGACACAAAGGAAGGCTCAGCTCCTAATCAACCTGGCATCATAGAGTCTTTTTCTTGCCGTCCCATTGCCAAGAAATCATTTACTTTCTTGTCCTTTTTTAAAGTACAGCAAACAGATTTCAACAAGCCACAAAATGATGGACCTCCACTTTACATTTTTTCTTAAGAGGAGGGATGGGGCGTGAAACCACTTTCTTTTTTCGGCCCTGACAAAGAAATATCCACACTTTTTTTGTGGATAACTTTTCTTTATTCCAAACCCTGAG